>NZ_JBXUJJ010000008.1:0-201651 GCF_059115485.1 Parageobacillus sp. NEAU-HV-2 | reverse complement strand
CAAAGCCGCCTTTCAACCAAAGACCATGCGGTCTTCGGTGTTATCCGGTATTAGCTCCGGTTTCCCGGAGTTATCCCGGTCTTACGGGTAGGTTGCCCACGTGTTACTCACCCGTCCGCCGCTAACCAAACAAGAGCAAGCTCCTGTTCGGTCCGCTCGACTTGCATGTATTAGGCACGCCGCCAGCGTTCGTCCTGAGCCAGGATCAAACTCTCCATAGAAAGTTGATTGGCTTATTCCCAAGCTTCAGCACCGACACCACATGGTGTCTTGTCGCCTTCGCTTTTCTTTTTGTCTAGCTCCGGCTCGCAACGCCTTGCGGAAAATAACCTTCCTCCGTCGACATGCAAGCATGTCTCGTCGGAAGAACATTTTCCTTCCGGCGTTAGGCGCTTGCCTTCGCTTTTCGTTGTGGACGCTTCGTTTTGTTCAGTTTTCAAGGAACATGAACATAAAATTTTTTCGTCTGACAATCATATTATAACTAAATATTAAAGATTGTCAATAATCATTCATTTACTTTCCATCAACATCACAACAATATCGTTGCGACATTTATTATTATACTTAAATTTTATTATTCGTCAATAATTTTTTAAATCATCTGAGCTAATACAACTTTGTCCTTTTGAACGACGTATTTCATTTTATTAGCACATTTATGCTTTGTCAATATATTTTTATTTTACGCGCCATTTTCTACACTTAATATTAACGAGCGTATTTATATTATAATAATCGTCGAAACATCTTCGCAATCATCACGTTGGACATGAAGAAAGGAGCACATATGCTATGGAACATTCATTTTCTTCGTTGCTCGAAACATACCGCCGCTTATGGATGAACCGCTCTTTGACGACGGAAACATTGAATGAACAGGAAAGCAAAACACTTCTTTATGAAACGATAGCCAAAGAACTGCGCGATGAAATGACCCATCCGCGCACACGTCAGTCCACGGAAGTAAAATTTTTTTATGCCGTCAAAAGAATTATGAACTCCGATTTGTCCGATCATGAAAAATTATCTTTAGTTCATATTTATATCGACGTGATGGATCAACTAAAGCAATAACCCTTTTTGCATAAAACAGCGGCGCCCCAAGCACACTATTTGATGGCAAATCATCTCACCATCAAAGGAGGGCACTGCTAATGGCTTTGATTCCTTATGATCCATTTCGTCATTTAGAAACGATGCGCAGAGACCTTAGCCGATTTTTTTCAACCGATTTCCCTTCCCTTTTCACCTATATGGACGACCATATCGGGATGCCGCGCATGGATATGCATGAAACGGAAAACGAATATGTTGTATCATGCGATCTCCCTGGCCTTGAGAAAAAAGAAGACGTACACATCGATGTACACAACAATATTTTAACGATTAGCGGCACCATTCAGCGAGATCAAAACATTAAAGAAGAACAAATGCATCGCCGCGAACGCTTTTTCGGTCGTTTTCAACGTTCCATTACACTGCCATCGGATGCGGCGACTGACAATATTAGAGCCACCTATAAAAACGGCGTGCTCGACATCCATATCCCAAAAACAACGTCAAGTCCCAAAAAACGCGTCGATATCGAATTTCACTGATGCAAAAAGGGAGCTGGTCACTTCTCGCCGCTCCCTTTCAAACGGGTTTGACTGCTTTCTCGCACAATTAGCTCAGTCGGTACCACTACTTTTTTACAAATGGTCCGCTTCGTAACCAACCGTTCCACTAACAACTCTACCGCCGTCTCTCCCATGAATTCTGTATATACTTTTACTGTTGTTAATGGCGGGTGGATAAATGCCGCCGTCGGAATATCATTGAACCCAACAATGGATATATCACGGGGGACGGAAATGTGTGCTTCATGGAGCGCGCGCAGCGCCCCAATCGCCATCGAATCGCTGGCGATGAAAAACGCGGTTGGAAGGTCATTGTTCGAAATGGCTTGTTTCATTAATCGATAGCCGTCTTCGGCGGTAAAACTTCCCGTCCATACATATCTCGAATCATACAATCCTTTTAAATATAAATATTCGTAAAATGTCGCTTCACGTTCATCGTGAATCGGCGTTTCGCCGTCTACATATTCCCGTCCGCCAATATAACCGATTTTTTGATGGCCTAGTTCAAGCAGATGGTCTAACACCGTAATCGTCGATTTGCGTAAGTCGATGACGACAGAGTCAAATTTCCGCTCATCGGGCGAGCAGTCGACAAAGACGATATGTTCGGTGCTGGAGGCAAACGCATTGACATCTTTCGGTCCAAATTTTCCGACGGCGATAATGCCGTCTAAATGTTCCATTCGTTCCGTTGGGTAGGAGCCGTTTTGCTTAAATAGCTTTACTAATTCAATTCCGCGTGCAAAACATTCTTTTTCGACTCCTAGGCGAATCGCCATGTAATACGGATCATCCATTTCTTGCCGTTCGGAATACCAATGAACGAGCCCGAAACGAAACGATTCCTTCGGCTGCTGATTGCGTTCCCGTAGCGTTTTATAGTTTAGCTGCTGGGCTACTTCGAAAATGCGTTTTCTCGTTTCGTCCGATACCGACAAGGTGGTGTCATAATTAAGCACGCGCGACACCGTCGCCACCGATACCCCGACTTTTTCCGCGATTTCTTTTAACGTCGCCATTGGTTAAAATAGATCCCTTCCTCTATTTTTGTTTTATAATTTTACTCTCATATGGCTGTAAACGAATTCCCTCAAATTCTTTTTCCTCCGAAGTGTGATTCATGATAAACAAATATGTCTCATTCTTATATGTCCTTTTGTATACTTCTACCCCTTCTTCGCTTTGTATATGCCAAATACCATAAGATGATACAACATCTTTAGCAATCTCTTGTAACACATCTTGCGCGATCCCGCCACCAATGTAGTAAACCGTACCATTCCCGTATTGATTTTTTGTGACGGCTGCTTGCGGATAAAATTTATCATCATAACGATAAAGGACTTCTGCTGTAACCGGTGTCAACAAATCACGCCAAACAGAACATTTCGATATTTTTCCTGCAAATTTTCCTTCACCAATGATTTTGACACTTTGTGTTGATGAAAGAGATTCGACTTCATGAATTTCAATTCCTGTTATTTCCTTCACATACCCAGGCAGTACTTTTTTAAAATGAATGTTATTATTCTTATCTTTTAAACCTGTACGAAATGAGAAAATAATCGTTCCCCCGTTTTTTACAAATTCTTCAAATCGTTTACCTAGTTCTTCATCTATAATCTGTAATACCGGCACAAGCAACACTTTATAGTTAGAAAAATCTCTCGTTACCGGAATCACATCAATATGTGTATTTAATTGATAAAACGGCGTATATAAACGAAGCAGTTCGTTTGTAAAATCAAACCCTTCGCTTTGCCGTTGAAAGCGCCATGACCAAATATTGTCGTAATCATATAATACGGCAATATCAGCTTTGATGTCAGACTGCACAACATGCTCGTATTGTACAATATCAGCAAAAAAAGATTGAACTTCTTGGTACTTTCGTCCTCGCCGATTGCTATGATCAACAATGCCGTAGCAAAATTGCTCTGCTCCTTTGTTCATTCCGCGCCAGCGAAAATAGAGCATATTCGTACATCCATGTGCAAATGCTTGATATGACCACATTTTTGCCTGGTTCGGACGAGGTAAATAGCCAATGACATCATGCCCTTGCGCCCCCATTAACTCTTCAACAATCCAATAGCTTTTTCCTAACAATCCACGGTTAAAATCGTGAGTCATGGCAATAGCCGCAGGCGGAATCGGTTCCATTAGCCCACCCCATACCGGGTAATTGTCATACGATACAAAATCCATGTATTTCACGTTTTCTTCATGGTCAAACCATTTATTAAAAAAACCACCGGATACGTTCGTGGTGATAAGCTGGTGCTTTCCTTTATACTGGCGAACGATTTGCGTCATTTCATGGGCATAACGATTGACAGAATAAGAGCGAAACCGTGCCCAATCCAATTGTAGTGATGGATTATGTGTTGTAATTGTCTTTTTCGGAATTGGAATTTCCGAAAAATCGTTGTACGTTTGTCCCCAAAAAATCGTGCCATACGCTTCATTTAATGCGTCGATTGTCTTATATTTGTCTTTCAAAAACTGTTGGAACTTTTTATGACATTGTTCGCAATAGCACATGTCACTTCCTTCATGACCAAATTCGTTATCAATTTGCCAAGCAACAATCGCTTGTTCCTCTCGATAATGCTCTACTAATTTTCTTGTAATGCGTGCGCTGTATTCACGGTATACATCAGAATTAAAACAGTATTGACGACGTCCGCCGAATACTCGTACATTTCCGTTTTCATCTTTTGATAAAATATCTGGATGCTTTTTTGCAAGCCATGCCGGAAATGTTGCTGTTGGTGTTCCAAACATGATGAAAAGCCC
This sequence comes from Parageobacillus sp. NEAU-HV-2, assembly GCF_059115485.1. Classification (NCBI taxonomy): domain Bacteria; kingdom Bacillati; phylum Bacillota; class Bacilli; order Caryophanales; family Anoxybacillaceae; genus Parageobacillus; species Parageobacillus sp. NEAU-HV-2. The sequence goes on along the minus strand of NZ_JBXUJJ010000008.1, from coordinate 197,227 downwards.
GTGTTCTTTAAGCTTGGCGATAACGTGATCAAAGAAGGAAAAATCAAATTCTCCTTCTCTTGGCTCCATTAAGTGCCAAGCAAACTCGCCAATTCGTACAATGTTTGCTCCGAGCTCTTTAATTCCTTGGATATCTTCTTCCAACATTTCTTTTGGCCAATGTTCTGGATAATAATCCACACCTAAGTACATCGTTATTCTCCCCCTATTTCTATTTGGAACCACCATGTAAATACGCCTTTTGGCTCCGCAAATGAAACTTTCCGAATGGCATGAGCGACAGACAAATTATCATACACCCCGGTGCATGGTTCGAGCGCCAAATTATAGTCGCCGCGATAGCCGCCTTGCGTTTTCCAGACTCCTAAATACGGAATTTTTTCCGCTGGATAATAATACATGAGTTTGCGTCCGGTATTTTCTTGAACGATGCCGCACCACCCTTCCGAAACGCGCTCGGTAAAATAAAATTTCTCACAATTGTTCGCGGACGGCGGTTCCATTTTGGATAAATCCAACAGCTTCCCCGTTTTTTTCGACATGGTAATGGGGTACGGATGGATTGTTCCTCATTCGCCAAGATGTTCCGTCTGATGCTCGACGGTCATCACACTATTTAAACCGTCGGGAACAACGATTTTCGTATATTCGTCACATCGCAAAAGCACGTGTGGTGTCCAAATAAAGTAGAACCGTGTATCACCATCATTGGTGACCGCATAATCAAAACAGAGCCGATTCTCTTCTAGCCAAACCCGTTTTGTCATTGTATACGGAAAAACAGGGCTTTTGACCGTAAAAACAACTGTCTCTCCTTCCAAATGATATTGCCATGAAAGCGCCCATACTTCCCCATGGTCAGGGATCGGCTTTCCCGTTACAGGGTCAAAACAAGCATCGATGCTTGGAAATACTTCATCGAATCCACTGGAATCATAGTCACTAAAAGTAGCACCATAATTCGGTATGGTGAGCGTATCGCTTTTTGCTTGAAACAGCCATTCTTCATTCGTTTCTTTATCGATGAACGAAGCGAGTTTACTGCCGTATTCAGGTAAAAAGGTTGCCTTCAGGTAATGATTTTCCAAAACGATGCTTTTCAATCCTTTGAATATCCCTTCCCGAATCATGACAACTTCCCCTGCACTTTCCGCAAAAAGGTGTGAAATGCCTGTTTTCCTTTCTCATTGCGTTTAAACACGCCGGCATGTTCTAGCACGGTGATAAAGCGCTGTCCTACTTCGTGCTGCAAAATGCCCGATACATTTTCTTCTGTAATATTCGGATAAGCGGCACGGATTTGCTCGTACCAATCCCAATGTTTTAACATCGCTTCGTCCCACTCTTCTTTTTTCGTATTTCGGACAAGATATGTTGCCAATGCATCTAATTCGCCAGCAAGCCTTCCTGGAAGCACGGCGAGCCCCATCACTTCAATTAAACCGATATTTTCTTTTTTAATATGATGCAGTTCTTCATGAGGATGAAAAATGCCGTACGGATGTTCCAGAGATGTCCGGTTATTGCGCAACACGATATCCATTTCAAACAAATCGCCACGGCGTCTTGCGATAGGAGTGACCGTATTATGAGGAACATCGCCGCTATTGGCATAGATGTCGACGCTCGGGTCGCTGTACGTCCGCCACGTTTCGTAAATGTAATCCGCCGCTTCGAGCACTTCTTCTTTTTTGCCGCACAGGCGGATGACCGACATCGGCCAGCGCACAATTCCTGCCGTCAGTGACGGAAAAGCAGGAAAAGCAATATACTCTTCGATTTCCGCTTGTTCCATCGCAAATGTATAGTTTCCGCCTTGGAAATGATCGTGCGCTAAAATCGAGCCGCCGACAATCGGCAAATCGGCGTTCGAACCGATAAAATAGTGTGGAAATTTTTCAATAAAATCAAGTAAGCGGGCGAACGTTTTCCGTTCCATTTTCATCGGCACATGCTCGGCATGGAATACAATGCAATGCTCGTTGTAATATACATATGGGGAATATTGGAAATACCATATTTCGTCCAACAACGTAATCGGGACGACGCGGTGGTTGGAACGCGCCGGATGATGCCACGTTCCTTCGTATCCTTCATTTTCTTTGCATAATAAGCACTGCGGATATGACGACGCCGGTGCGTCTTTCAGCTTGGCGATTTCTTTTGGGTCCTTTTCCGGTTTCGATAAATTGATCGTAATATCGAGCTCCCCATACGCCGTTTTTACTTTCCATTGCTTATTTTTGGAGATCCGTGCTGTTTGAATGTAATTCGACGCTTTACTTAAGGAATAAAACCAGTCCGTTGCTTGTTTTGGATCTTGGTCATATTGGTTGTAAAATTCGCGGATCACTTCCGACGGACGCGGCATTAAACAATTCATCAGCTTGGCGTCCCATATATCCCGCTCTGTCGTTGTATTCGTTTCCAAAAGACCGCGTTCATACGCCCAATCTAAAATCGTCTCTAAGATCGGAGAAGGGGAGGCAAAGGACGTGTCCTTTACCTCCACTGGCTTCCACTCCGTCAGCCGCAGCGCCGCCAGCAGGCGATTGCGCGCGTAAACAATATCTTCGCTTGGAAGTAGGCCACTTTTTACCCCGTATTGGATCAGCTGTTCTACCGCCGTCAAAATGTCTGGCATCGTCACACACCCCGATATCCGTTCGGTTTCGCCTGATGCCATTCCCATGCAGAAGCGACAATATCGATAATGGATGTGTATTTGGGTTCCCAGCCGAGCTCGCGTTTCGCTTTTTCCGAAGAAGCGACAAGCTTCGCCGGATCGCCCGGGCGCCGCGCCATGACGCGCGCCGGGATCGGATGGCCGGTAACTTTCCGTGCCGCTTCGATCACTTCTTTAACGGTAAAGCCGTTGCCGTTTCCTAAATTGTACACGTTGCTTTCCGCACCGCTTCGCAGCTTTTCCACCGCCAGAATGTGGGCGTCAACAAGATCGAGCACGTGAATATAGTCGCGAATGCAGGTGCCGTCATGGGTATCGTAATCATCGCCAAAAATATGAATCGCTTCACGTTGGCCAAGCGGCACTTTTAAAATTAATGGAATAAGATGGGTTTCCGGGTCATGATCTTCACCAATCAACGTGCCATAAGCACCGGCGACGTTAAAATAACGCAGCGAAATATAGCGAATTCCGTAAGCGCGGTCGACCCATTTCATCATTTTTTCCATCGCCAGCTTCGTTTCCCCGTACGTATTCGTCGGCATTGTCGGGTCGGTTTCCACAATCGGAATTTGCTTCGGCTCCCCGTACACCGCCGCCGTCGAGGAAAACACGATTTGCTTGACGCCAAACTCGTTCATCACTTCTAGCAAGACTTGCGTGCCGTACACATTGTTATCGTAATATTTGAGCGGCTCCTGCATGCTTTCGCCGACAAGGGAATTGGCGGCGAAATGAACCACTGTATCGATCTCATGCTTGCGAAATACGTCGCGCAAAAACGCGCGGTCGCGAATATCCCCTTGATAGAAGACCGCTTCCGGATGAACAGCCTCGCGATGACCTGTTTGCAAATTATCGACAACGATAACTTTTTCTCCTTTTTCGATCAAGCGGTATACCGCATGGCTGCCGATGTAGCCCGCGCCGCCGCAGACAAGAATCATACGCTCATCTCCTTTGTTTCTGCTATTTCTCTCGCTCCGTCACCAATTTTCACGACATAAAAGCTAGCTTCATAGCCAATTTTTTTCACATATTCTTTTCCTACTTGTTCAATAAAAGAAGGAATGTACGCATCTTTCACGATGTTCACCGTACAGCCGCCAAAACCGGCCCCTGTCATGCGGGCTCCAATCGTTCCTTCATGCTTCCACGCCGCTTCGACAAGCGTATCTAGTTCCATTCCTGTTACTTCATAATCATCGCGCAGCGAAATGTGTGACTGCTTCATCAGTTCGCCAAAGCGGACCAAATCTCCCTTTTCCAACGCTGCCGCCGCCTCTACCGTCCGCTCGTTTTCCGTCACGGCATGGCGGGCGCGCTTTTGTTCAAGCGGAGAAAGGAGATGCTTGTATTGCTCCAACTGCTCGCTTGTCAAATCACCGAGTGAGGCAATATTTATATGTTTCTGCAATTTCACCAAAGCTGCCTCGCACGTCGCCCGCCGTTCGTTATACGCCGAATCGGCCAGACCGCGCTTTTTGTTTGTATTGGCGATGACAATCGAACAATTGTTCATCGAAACAGGCAAATAGCGGTACTCTAACGTTTGGCAGTTTAGTAGCATTGCATGGTTTCGTTTTCCCATTCCGACGGCAAACTGATCCATAATGCCGCAGTTGACGCCAACATACTCATTTTCTACTTTTTGACTCATTTTCACAAGCTCAAGCATATCGATATGCTGCGCGAATAGTTTATTGAGCATGACCGCTGTTGCCAGTTCGATGGAAGCGGACGACGATAATCCGGCGCCGTTTGGGATCGTTCCGTAATACAAAATATCGAGCCCCGTCTCGATCGGACAAAACGACTGAAACGCGGCAATAATTCCTTTTGGATAGTTCGCCCATCCATGTTGGTCTTGGTAGGATAAATCATCATAAGATACCGTAATGATCCCGGTTTCTGGAAAATTTTTTGAGTAAAAGCGAATAAACGGATTGGCTGTTTTGCGTACGAGTGCATACGTGCCGATTTCCAAGGCGCATGGCAGCACATGACCGCCGTTATAGTCGGTATGCTCGCCGATTAAGTTAACGCGGCCGGGGGAGAAAAATATCCGAATCTCCTCATTCCTCCCACCAAATAGCCCAATAAACTCTTCTTTTAATTTCGCAATCATCGTTACGCCTCCTAAAATAACATCTCTTTATAGTAAATATTTTAGTAAAAACTTTACTATAGATCAATGAAAATTAAAATTATTCTTTCCTTCATTAATTGCGCGAATAATATCAAGATTAATTTTTGGCTGGCGGTCATAGGTTAGTAAACCGTTAATTTCCTGCCCTATTTTATTGAGTTATTTACCGAAACAAACTTGCTGTAAAAAACGTATAATTAGCCATAATGAATGTATCCTATAAATTAGAAAAAAATATGGAGGCCCTCGAAGAGATGGATATTAGACAGCAACTACTGGAAGAGTTGAAAAAGATTGAACATTGGGAACAAGACCAAAAAGACTTATGGTTTTGGGAAAAGCTTGGACGGCTGCCGTTTAAATTGCTCGATAAGCTTACGCCAAGCATTGTACATAAAAAACTTGGACAGCTGTTAGATGAGCTTGGCAGCTATATACAAAGCGGCGGGCAATATTTGGTGAAAGAAGAAAAAATATTGGAAAAGCTGCATGTCTCGACATTAGAACAAGCGGCCCAGTTGCCGCTTGCGACCATGGACCGCGTTTGTGATGAGTTGATTGACGCGCGCGTGACGTTTGCCCAAATTCAAGGAGCAACGACAGGCGTTGGTGGAGCATTAACGCTGGCAGTCGATATTCCTGCCCTTCTCGGCCTCGCGTTAAAAACGCTGCAGGAAATCGCCATCGTCTATGGCTACAATCCGAAGGAGAAGAAAGAGCGAATTTTTATTGTGAAATGTTTGCAATTCGTCTCCTCCGATATTGTCGGCAAAAAGGCGATTCTCGATCAGCTTACTTCTTTTTCCGACCATCACCAGCAAGTCTTTTCCCAGCTTCAAGGCTGGCGTGAAGTCATGATGACGTTTCGCGATCAATATGGCTGGAAAAAGCTGTTTCAATTCGTTCCGATCGTTGGCATTGTTTTTGGCTCAATGTTTAACAAAGCGTTTATCGAAGACATTGCCGAAACAGGAAAAATGCTCTATCGGAAGCGGCGGATTTTAGAAAAACTCTCACAACTAGAAGCCGGTGCCTAGCCGCATGCTAGACACCGGTCTTTTTGTTCATTAACGAGCTGCTTTTAACCGCCACATGACGCTAATGAAGTCGCCGCGGCGATGTGGCACATTCAGTCCTGCATACATCAGTTCATCGCCGCCATACACTTCGCCGCTGCCAATAATTTCGTAATCTTTATTTGGATCCAGTCCTTTTAACCGTATGAACGACAGCGGCGCATTCGCTTCTGCTAGCACGCGGAAATAGGCAACCAATGCTTCCGATTGGTCCTCGGATACGAACATCCACGCCGCCTCATTGCCTTCAAACGGGCTGAGTATCCGGTAAAACGTTCCGAATTGGACAAGACGGCGGATTTCTTTGTAAAATGCCACTTGTTCTTTTACTTTTTGTTTTTCTTTCTCACTTAGTTTTGTTAAATCGAGCTCATAGCCAAAGTTTCCCGACATCGCCACATGACCGCGCATTTCCAACGATGTAATGCGATGAACTTGGTGGTTCGGCACCGCTGACACATGCGCGCCCATCGAGATGATTGGGTAAACAAGGCTGGTGCCGTATTGGATTTTTAAGCGGGAAACCGCGTCCGTATTATCACTCGTCCACGTTTGCGGCATATAGTACAGCATGCCTGGGTCAAACCGGCCTCCGCCGCCCGAGCAGCTCTCAAACAGAACGTGCGGAAAACGGGACGTTATTTCTTCCATGACGCGGTACAACCCTAACATGTAGCGGTGAGCCGTTTCGCGCTGCCGTTCTGGAGGCAGGGCGGCAGAGCCGATTTCCGTCATATGACGGTTCATATCCCATTTGACATACGAAATCGGTGCGCTCGCTAGCACATCGGAAATGACTTGAATGATATAATCGCACACTTCTTTGCGGGAATAGTCTAATACAAGCTGGTTTCTCCCTTCCGAACGCGGACGGTTCGGCACATGAAGGCACCAGTCCGGATGCTTCCGATACAGCTCGCTGTCGACGGAAACCATTTCCGGTTCCACCCATAGACCAAACTTCATGCCCATTTGGTTAATGTTTTTTGCCAGCCCTTCCAGTCCATTTGGCAGCTTCTGTTTATTGACGAACCAATCTCCTAATGAACTGTGATCGTCATCGCGTTTGCCAAACCAACCGTCATCAAGCACAAATAGCTCAATCCCTAATTCCGCTGCTGTTTTCGCAAGGCGCAAAATTTTTTCTTCATTAAAATGAAAATACGTCGCTTCCCAGTTATTAATAAGAATCGGGCGCTCCCGGTCGCGGAACGCCCCGCGCGCCAGGCGGGTGCGGTATAGCTGATGATAAGTTTGCGACATTCCATTTAATCCTTTGTCCGAATACACCATCACCACTTCCGGTGTCTGGAACGACTCGCCCGGTTCTAACAGCCACGTAAAGTCAAACGGATTTATCCCCATAGATACGCGCGTTGTCTGGAATTGGTCGACTTCGATCTGAGCGAGGAAATTGCCGCTGTAAACAAAGCTAAAGCCGTATACTTCCCCCGCATCTTCAGTTGTATTTTTTCTCACCAAGGCGATAAATGGGTTTTGCTGGTGGCTGCTGGCGCCGCGGCGGCTTTCTACCGACTGCATGCCGGTGACAAGCGGCCGCCTTTCCACTGCTCGCTCCCGCGCCCACGCTCCCGGGAGATGCAGCCATTCATAGTCAGCATGCGGGAAATCTACATTCATGCTTAACGCCCGCAACAGCTTGATCCGTTCCGCACCGTGATTTTCAAAGCGGACAGAACGCGTCATCACATTCCAACGCTCATATACCGTATAAAGCAGCGTGACGTTTAGTCCGATCACACGGTCTTCCAATACGATTTCTAACGTTTCCGCCTCGTTTTCGTTTTCCACATAAGTGGCCGGCAGCCCTTCTAGCTTCGGCTTTCCTTTATAAATGCGATGCGTTTTGTAGCGCAAATCCGAGATCGTCGACCCGTTTTCCAATTGCACTTGATACGCCGGTGCGCGAAAATCCGTATTGCCGTATGCCGGGTATTCTTGCGGCAGCGTATCTAATGAAAATGGGCGGTCGGATGGATCGGGATTAGGGGAGAACGGGCGGTCAAAAAATTGCAATCTTCTTGATCCATTTGCACTTCTAATCTTTTTTCCCCAATAAAGATGAGCTAAATATCCTGATCGAACGAGCTGCATCACATAGCTTGTGTCGTTTGCTTGTAGATGAAAGGTTTTGGTTACATGATTGTATATAATTCCCATATCCATTCTCCTTCTCTATTTTCTAAAATGGAATATAGTCTTATCCTTTTACAGCCCCAGATGACAGTCCACTAATAAAGTATTTTTGCAGGAATAAATATAAAATAATGATCGGCAATGAACTTAGTAGCGACCCTGCAGCAACCCACCCAACGTTGTTCACATATTGTGAAAAGAAAGAAGAAAGAGCTACGGTAAGCGTATGCGATTCAGAGCTTTGCAGGAAGAATACAGAAAATTGATAGTCATTCCATACATTGACACCCGTTAAAATCATTACCGTTACAGTAACTGGTTTTAATAAAGGCATAATGATACGGAAAAACAACGAAAATCTACTCATTCCATCAATCATTGCTGCCTCGTCTAATTCTCGTGGAATCGTATTGATGAACCCAGTAAATAGAAAAATCGTAATCGGCAAATTAAACGTCACATGCAGTAAAATAATCGCCCACGGTTGATTTAAGCCACCGATATCTACAATAAATTTATAAAGAGGAACGAGAATAGTAAGCGGCGGAACAATCATAGCCGAGATAAAAAACACGAACATAAATCTATTGAAGCGAGTTTTATACCTCGCCAGCGGATAGGAAGCACATGCCCCTAAAAACACTACTAAAAGAACCGAAATTGCCGTAATCAGAATGTTATTGACAAAAGCCTGTCCAAGGTTTGCTTCTTTCCACGCATTGATAAAATTATCAAGATATAATGTAGCTGGGGGAAGCCATTTTGAACTTGCATCGTCTACTGGTTTGAAGGAAACAGTTATCAGTAAATAAAAAGGAATAAGATGAATGATACTAATCACCATCGTTAAAAGGAGCAACGCTTTTTTGCGTTTTTTCATCCGGCGATCTCCTTTCTTCTTAAATAAATTAATGCTGTAATACTAATGACCGAAATCAGTACAAACATCAAATTGCCAAGCGCAGCAGCATAACCTGCGTCCATACTTGCAAAATAATATTTATACATCACTGTCGATAATGATTGGGATGCGTAGCCTGGACCGCCTTTTGTCAATGAAATAATCACATCAAAAAGCTTTAAACCTCCAATTAAATTCAACACAATATTGATAGTGATCGATGGCATCAACATTGGAAGTGTTACATGCTTAAACCGCTGCCATGATGAAGCACCGTCAATTTGTGCTGCCTCATAAAAATCCCTTGGGATCGTTTGTAATCCGGCCAAGTAAATAACCATTGCGATTCCTAAATATTGATACGTATTGACAAACATAATAATCCAAACATTCCATTGAGGATCCGCCAATATATTCAACGGCGTATTACGGAATAAAAGAATTATATCGTTCAACGCCCCTCCATCATACTGAAAGAAGAAATACCAAATATACCCCATGATAAGCGGGCTTATAATTACTGGTAAATAAATGATGGTGCGAGTAATTCCCCTTGTTTTCATTTCCCGATTGAGTAAAAGAGCATATGCTAACCCGATTATGTTTTGGAATAATGTACTCCCGATTCCGTAAATAAGCGTATTCTTAATAATCGTTCCGATATTGGGATCATGCAACATTCGTTTATAGTTATCCAAACCTATCCAATCATATGTTTGGGAAAAACCGTCCCAATTGGTAAAGGAAATTTGTAATCCCTTAAAGAAAGGATAAAAAATAAATACGATAAATAAAAGTAAAGCAGGAAGATACATTACGTTTAACCAAACTGTCGAGGATATCTTTTTCCTACGTAAACCTTTCTTAACAAATTGAATTTGTGTTCGCACTTCTGTATCCACTATTCTCCTTCCCTTCTTGCCATTTTCGGGAATCACTAGTACGGTTTGCTTTATTTGATAGGGTCTGAACATTTTCTTGATCAGACCCTACTTAAGCTATTATTTCTTTTGTTGCTCTCGTAGACGTTCAAATTGTTTTTTCATATTTTCGGAAAATTGCTTCGGTGTAATCGAACCAGCAATTAACTCTTGGCCATTGGTGCACATTACATCCCACATACCGTTCGGCAAATACACGCGGTCAAAATAAGGGAATACACGAATGTTAGTATATTTTTCATAATATTGCGTAAGTTCCCCTAAGTCGACGTTAACTCCTTTAATACCAGCAGGAAGGTTGGTCGCTTCCGCTATTTTCTTTAAATTTTCCGTCTTTGCAAAGAAATTAATGAATTTTTTCGCTTCTTCTAAATGCGGAGAATCCTTCCAAGCAGCTAACGTATGTCTTTCTCCCCCAGAGAATGTAGGTTCATCTCCCTCAGCAATCGCCGGAACTGGCATATAACCAACTTTCAAATTCGGATTAATTTCCTTTGCTTGTCCTACAAAGGCTGGTCCCATCATAAAAAAGGCAACTTTTCCTTCCGCAAATAGCTTTGGTAAATCGCTATATTTCGCCGTTAACATATCTTTATTGATGAGACCTTTATCGTACATTTCTTTGTATTTTTCCGGGAGATATGTCCACTTAGACCAGTCAAACATCCCATTTAATAAGTCTTGGCTGTAATTCTGTTCTGGACTAATGAGCAATGGAGTAGCAAAATAATCAAAAAATTGGCCTATCGTCCAAGCATCAACTCCAGAAAAATAAAATGGAGATACTTGTCCGTTGCTTTCTTTTTTAATTTTTTCGGCAGCGGCTAACAGCTCGTCGAACGTTTTCGGCACTTCGATACCGTACTTTTCTAAAACATCCGCATTGTACGTAATTCCATCTTTTGCTTCATTGAGTGGGAGTGCGTAAACTTTTCCGTTTTTATCTGTAAGCACCGGTTTCATTGAATCTGTTAAATTAGACGCCCAGCTTTCCTTACTTAAATCTGCCACGTATTTTCCATACCGAATTTGCGCCCAACCGTGTGTATCAAATACATCAGGCAAGTCGTTAGCGGCCATTTTTACTTTCAAAATATTTTCATATTCTTGTCCTGGAAAATTGACTTCGACATCAATATTTGGGTTTTCCTTTTCAAACTCTTTTGTAATCTCTTCAAACGCTTCTTTTCCTTTCTCATCGCTAATAGTACTAAAAACTGTCAGTTTTACTTTAGAGCTAGAATTTGTCCCCGATTCTTTGCTGTTACATCCAACCATAAGAGATATCGAAAACGCTATCACTAACATGGACATCATTGACTTTTTCATTTTCATTCTTCTCCCTCACTTTCTGTAACGTTGCAACTGTTTGGAAGCGTGATAAAATATATAATGGTTTTTTGTGCATTTGGTTAAGCATCATAGCTTAACCTTTTTTTATTTTGCTCCGCTTATTTTATCACCTCCTTAAAAACAGTTTGAAAGCGGTATCGCTTTTTATTTAAAAGGATCATGAGACTTGTTGGAATCACCACTTTCATCGGAATTTCTCTCTGTTTAAGCGGCTTTTAACTAAATTTTTAGTAAACTTTTTTGTTATGATAGTACCATAAACACTAAATAGATTCAATATAATATCTTAATATTTTGATTATTTCTATCATTTTGTGCGCCACTTCTATTTTACATTTTTAAACAAAATGCTCATAAACTTAGAAAAATTAATAAAATCATATAGAAATAGCGAAAAAAATTAATCCCTTGCCTGAAGTTCCCACTGAAGTAAAACTGTAATTATTGCGGGATGCTCCAAATACAAGGGATTTTTTAATCGAATCAACATAAATCAATGTTTTCTTTTCCTTCTTTTTAGTTCTTATTTGTTACTACTTCCACATGGAACGACAGCCTCCCTTAGCGCTTTTTCCAGTTCCTTTGAATAAGCCGCCGTTTGCTCTTTGGTCCATTGCAAATAGTTTGCCATAAACGCAATGACACGGTCTTTCTGACGGCGGACGGAAGCGATGTCAAACAAGAGCGCGCCGGTGCGGCGGATAAAGTAGTCAATCGGCTTTGCCGCCATTTCGTAATCGATAGCGTATAAAAGACGGACAAATTGCTCGCGGGAAAGGCCGCAGGAAGTATCGTATTGTTTGCTTAGTTCGAATAATTGATCGACGTTGGTGCCGTATATTTTTGCTAAACGTTCTCCCTCTTCTTTCGTGAACCCGTAGCGCACCGCTTCTTCGGCTTTTTTCGCGATAAAAGCCGGCAATTGCTGTGAGCCGCCGACATCCCCGCCGGAGATCGGCAAATGTTTCGTTTGGCATGGACGGAACGTTCTTCCTTCTTCTTCCGCCAATAGTTTTGCCACTAAGTCGACAACCGTTTCCGCCATTTTCCGGTATCCGGTTAGTTTTCCGCCGGCGATTGTAATTAATCCTGTCGGCGATTGCCAAATTTCATCTTTGCGGGAAATTTCCGACGGATCTTTTCCTTCTTCGTAGATGAGCGGCCGGACTCCCGCCCAGCTTGATTCCACATCAGTGGCAGTGATGTGGACGGACGGGAACATATAGTGAATCGCGCGCAGTAAATAGTCACGGTCTTCTTCTGTCATCGTCGGGTTGGCAATATCTTCATTGTAAAACGTATCGGTCGTGCCGACGTACGTTTTCCCGTCGCGCGGAATCGCGAATACCATGCGGCCGTCCGGTGTATCAAAATAAATCGCTTGCTTTAATGGAAACCGTTTTTGGTCGATGACGATATGAACGCCTTTTGTCAGCTGCAATCGTTTTCCCGTTTTTGAATGGTCTTTTTCACGCAGCGTGTCGACCCACGGCCCAGCGGCGTTGATCACTTTTTTCGCGCGGATTTCATACGTTTGGCCGCTAAGCTGATCGCGGCAGCGGGCGCCAATGATTTTGCCGCTTTCATTGTACAGAAATTGTTCCACTTTTGCATAGTTGACGGCATCGGCCCCCAATTCCACCGCTTTTTTGATCACTTCCATCGTCAAGCGGGCATCGTCGGTGCGGTATTCGACGTAATAGCCGCCGCCACGCAATCCTTCCCGTTTCAATAGCGGCTCTTTTTGCAGCGTCTCTTTGGCGCTTAACATCTTGCGCCGCTCGCTTCGTTTCACCCCGGCTAAATGATCGTACACCCAAAGACCGATCGACGTACTCCATTTGCCAAACGTTCCACCTTTATGAATCGGCAAAAGCATCCACTCCGGCGTCGTTACGTGCGGCCCGTTTTCATAGACGATCGCCCGCTCTCTGCCGACTTCGGCGACCATTTTCACTTCCAATTGCTTCAAATACCGAAGCCCTCCATGAACAAGCTTCGTCGAACGGCTCGACGTCCCCGCCGCAAAATCTTGCATTTCCACTAGTGCCGTTTTCATGCCGCGCGTGACGGCATCTAGCGCAATGCCGCATCCGGTAATTCCTCCACCTACCACTAAAACATCGTAATGCTGCTTGCACATTTCTTCTAAACGCTCGCGCCGCTGTTTGCTCGAAAAGGGTGTCGCTGTCATGAAAAACTCCTCCTTTTATAAAAAGACAAAAAGAGACCATCGCAAACACGATAAGCTTTCGCCTACCATGCATGCATGGTCTCTCCTTGTCTCCTGACTGATTATTAACTTACTTTTATTATAGCGAAAAGCGGCTTGTTTGGCTAGTGAAATGCGGAAAGTTTCTTAGGCAAGAACCATTTCCTGCTCGCACGGCTTGTCCTTCAACATTAACGATCTTCATAATGTTTCCACAACTCTTTATTGGAAGTAGTCACCGCAACCGCTCCCGCTGCAAGGGCGCGCTCGACTTCCTCTACAGTGCGGATCAATCCGCCGGCATAAATCGGTTTTCCCGTCCGTTCCTTTACTTCGTGGATCATATGGGGCATTGCTCCTGGGATTACTTCAATGCAGTCGGGTTGCGTTTTTTCAATCAGCTGGTAACTTTTTTCAAGCGCATGTGAATCAAGCAAAAAAATGCGCTGAATCGCCAGCACCTTTTTTTGCTTTGTCTTTATGATGACATTTCCCTTTGTGGAGATCAGCCCATACGGATGAAACTCCTGGCATAAATATTCGGCCGCATACTCGTCATGGCTTAGTCCGTGAATCAAATCAGTGTGAATAATCAATTGTTTGCCTTGCTGGCGCGCGTAATGGAACACGCTCTTCAATTGGGAAATATGCACTTCTAACAGCACCCCATACGTATAGCGGCTATTTAAAAACTTTTCAAAATCTTTCATCGTTTTCAGCGCCGGGATGATCTTCTGACAGTGAATATCCATTGTTTCTCTCCCTTTTTAAGCTCTGTTTTTTCCCGTCTCCTCTAAGCAAGATAATGACATCATAATCCGCGGCTTGCAAGTGGCGATTTTCACGCCGCGTTTGCGAAATTTTTCAACCACGTACTGAATATTTTTTTTCTGCATCGCCGTTCCTTCGTGAAGATGTTCCATCGTCTTTCCCCTTTCTCTACTCTGCTTTCGGGATTGCCAGTTCAACCGTTGTCCCTTTGCCTACTTCGCTATCTATCGCAATTTGTCCATCATATTTATCGATGATTTCCTTGGCAATAGCCAAACCAAGGCCGACACCTCCCTTTTCGCGGCTGCGCGCCTTATCAACGCGATAAAAGCGCAAAAATACTTTTTCTAATTCCGCTTTTGGGATTCCGATGCCATAGTCTTTGACGGCAATCGTCACAAACCGTTTTTCTTCCTTTATCAAAATCGTCACCTGTTTAGCCTGTTGAGAATATTTTACTGCATTATCAAGCAAAATTAACAGCAATTGTTCAAAATGGTATTTCGTCATGCGAATGCGCGCTGTTTGTGTTGCTGAATTGTCGATAGTAAACTGAAAATCCGGATGCAAAACGCGGAAGTTTTTCACGACTTGTTCAACCGCTTGTTGTGGATCAATCGACACAATATCGTTTGGAACGTTAATCGCCTCAGCGCGCGACAAATCTAAAAGCTCCAGCACTAGTTTTTTCAAACGCCCCGTTTCCTGTATGGCCGCCTGCAGCGATTCTTCCAAAATGGCGGGATTATGTTTTCCCCACCGTTGCAATAACGAAAGATGGCCTTCTAAAATGGCGATCGGCGTGCGCAGCTCATGAGAAGCATCTTCGACAAATTGTTTTTGCTGGTCAAACGAGCGTTCAATTTCGTCCATCATTTGATTAAACATCATCATTAATTCCGACATTTCATCATGGGAAGCCGGAACATCGATGCGCTTTTGAATTCCTTTGTTTTTAATATCCACCATCGTTTTCGTCAACGCTTTCAGACGCCCGACAAAATTTTGCGCAACAAGCCGGCCGATAAAGGCGCTCGTAATCATGGCCGCGACGCCGAGAGCCGTCATAATGAAAAACAGTGTATTGGTCATGTGCTGAAATTTTACAAGACGGCGCGCTATTTCGATCGTTCCGTGTATTGCTCCGACATGCAAAGGTTCGCGTAGCATAATAAACCGTTCGTTGTTGATAAAATGATAGTCCATTTGCAGTTCTTTTGGAGCAGCGCTTGGCGCCAAGGAAACCGAAGCGCCGTCGGAAACCGAGACAACGACGTTTCCTTTGCGGTCAAGCACGCGAATCAATTGATATTTTTCATTTAATTTTTCCAACAACGGCTGGCTTTGGCGAATATCTTTCCATGATATATTACGTTTTTCCCCGTAATAGGTTTCAATTTCTTCAATGATCTGTTTCATTGCTTTTTCTTCTTCGTTCAGCAGCCACTGTTTCACAATATGGTATTGCAAAAAGGTAAAAATAAAATAAGTAATAAAAATCGCCACCGCGGAAAGAAAAGTAAGCTTCCATTTTAATGAGACGTTTTCAAGCCGAAAAAGTTTCATGACCGCATCACATACCCAGCGCCCCGCACCGTTTGGATATACCGCTCTTTATCGTTTTCATCAAGCTTATGGCGCAAATAACGGACATATACATCAACCACATTCGTTTCGACTTCCGTATCAAATCCCCATACTTTGTTAAGCAGTGTATCACGGGTAAGCACAATATTTATATTTTGCAAAAACGTGACTAATAAATCATATTCGCGTTTCGTTAATTCAATGAAGCGGTCGCCTTTTTTCACCGTACGGGCGTTCAAATCGACGGTTATATCTTTAAACGTTAGCACATGCTCTTCGGTGGTCGGATGAACGCGGCGAAATAGAGCGCGGATACGAGCAAGCAACTCCTCGATTGCAAACGGCTTCACTATATAGTCATCCGCCCCGTTATCCAACCCCATGACACGGTCAAAGACGCTGTCTCTTGCCGTAATCATAATAATCGGAGTCTGTTTGACCGCACGGATGCGCCGGCACACTTCCATGCCGTTTAAACTCGGAAGCATGACATCTAATAAAATTAAATCCCACTCTTCAGAAAGTGCCAACTCCAGTCCCTCTCTGCCGTCATGGCTCACCTGTACTTCATATCCTTCATGGGATAAATCAAGCTCAATAAATCGCGCTAAATTCGCTTCATCTTCGATAACTAAAATGCGGTTATTCATCTTTTTCCCCTCGCTTGTTTGGTTGTTGCATATCCCTCTTAGTTATATCATATCAAAAGAAAAGCCAATCGCCGGATGCGATCAGCAACGGAAAACAATTGGTTCGCTTCACGAATGACGATCGACTAGAAAGTCAATAATCGCTTGGACAATTTCGACTACCTGGTAAGAGAGAAGCGAGACAGCTGTTCCCGAGAAAAGCAGGGTAACAAACCAGTGAAAAATATGCATTGCTCCTTCCCCCTTTAGTTTGCTGGCAGCTTTTTATCGCAAGGGCCAGCAAAACAGTTTGCTATTTAGTAGTGTCATTATATTTCCACCGTGTTAAAAACACATTAAAAATTCCTAAAAAAATAACAGTGACTTTTTCCATTTCGTTACATACATTTAAAACTAAGAAATGACCGAAAGGAGAGCTGCAGGAAAATGAGCGAACATTTTCAACCGCCGATGAAACATGGAGGAAATGAGAATCCGCTTGCAAATTTGTGGAAAATGTTCGATCAATTTTTAGATGAACGACCGCTAAAAAAAATGATGGAAACGATGGATGAATATTTCCAGCAAATGCTTTCCCACGCCTATATCCCGATCGATGTCCACGAAACAAAAGAGGAATATACGATTATTGCTTATCTCCCGAACGTAAAACGAAACCAAATCGAACTGCAATTTATGGACGATTATTTGCAGCTGATCATCCATCATCATGAAACAGTCGAATCAATGGATGAAAAGGGGCATGTATACCAAAAGCGGAAAATGCAAAAGCATATTTCCCGCACGATTCCACTGCCTTACCCGGTGAGCGAAAAAGATGTTAAAGCGTCTTTCCAAAATGGAAAGCTCGTCATTCGCCTGCCGCAAAAACGGAAATTCATCGAGATTGATTGAACTACCCCCCACTTACCGGCTCATGCCGGTGGAAGTGGGGGATTCTTGTTTCCTCTGGCCGTAGTTGCTCAAAGGTTCCAAGAACCCCCTCCGTTCAACGAGAGGAGTAGCCATACGAGATGTCCGAAGTGTCCTTTCGGGACGACCAGCTATATGCCTATGAAAGCACATATAGAAGGTACACCATCTTTCATTCGTATGGCATCCAAAGAACGCATTGCAATGCACCCAGCTCCTAGAATCGCCATCTGCTCCGGTGACGAGAGTAAGATACTGGTACAATGCGCTCTTGAATGAACAACATTTTTATATTAATTGTTGTTATGCCAAAGTTTTTATTAGTTGCCGTTTTTCTTCTTCTAACATGGATGGATGAAATACATCTATTCCTTGGTGTGGTTGGTCCACGTTAAAAAGATGGTACAGCGTATGTGTACGAACAGAAAACTTTTTATCTAAAATAGACCAATGCTTCCAATGGTGAGAAACATCTTTCGGGACATACTTTTTAAGCACCTTTGGAGCTTTTTCTTTATATCCTAATCCTCGACGGCCAATCGTAAATGCAGCTGCTTGGTGGATAGAGATACCGAATTTGCGCATATATTTCAGTTTCCCAGAGACAGAAGTAAAAGCCGGATTCACTTCTATCACAGCAACTCCCATTTTATCGGCACGGCTTTTGATTGCTTGTATCATTTTCCGATACGCGAACATACTCTTCATCCGATTTACTTTCTTGTTGCCGTATCGATTCCCTGTTTTGGATAAGGTGGTATCCAACTTTTCCAAAACAATAGGTTTTTTCTTTCGAACCGCAATATCCACTAAAGCAATGGCTTCTGCTTCCATGATTTTCGTAATCTGACCAGAAGTTTTCCCTTCTATCGAAAACGTTAATTTTCCACTTTCCAAAAAGTTACCATCTTTCGAAACATTTGTCCAAGCGATGTGATGGTAGTTGCAATCTACTCCGATCACTCCGTCAGAGGTAGAAAAATGAATATATGGATTCGATTCCACATCCACCAAACATTTGATGATATAGTATCCCCCATGATCTTCCACGGACCAAGAGATTGGTTTTCCGTATTCTTTTTTGTTTTTACATTGGATTTGATCTGTCACTGTTTTATCCACCATTTCTTGGCCGTAAGGGAATATTACTCCCGGAAAGGTAACTACTTTTCCTGTTATCGAGTTCATATGAAGTTCTTTTGTAATTGGATTATAGTGAAACACAAAGTTTCCAGAACCGGCATCTTTCCGCCCGGAGATGATCATTGCTTTATTTCGGGCAGCTAAAAAGAGCTTTCTCCAAGCTTCGTGGTCCTTTATAAATTCTTCTTTCGTAAATTGTTGTTTGAATAGTTTTTTACCGCCAAAAACAGCACTTGGAATATGTTCTTTTAATTTGGTTTTCTTTTGTTCTAATCGATCCAAACGATGTGTTAAACGACCGATTTTGGCTTTGGTTCGTTTGATTTCTACATCGAGATAGCAATGTTCAAAAAGATATGTGTTCCTCCAAATGAAAGAACGGTCTTTTAATCCTAAAGAAATGATTCCGCTCTTATGCAAAACAAAGTTTGTATTTTTCGGAAAACGTAAGTTTCCTTTGATACAACTTTCTTTGATTTTGCATAATTTCGTCAATTTGGTTCGTTCTGTTTTTAGTTTTTTCTTCACATCTTTTATTTTTTCTTCTGTCTGTTGAAGGTGCATTTTATTTAATTCCATTAGAGAAGAGAAAAGAGCATTGGCTTCTCGAACGGCACTGTTGGCAAAATAGTCATTCAGTCCGTATTTTTTCTTCACAACGATATGCAGACTTTCTTGATGTAAATTTCGTCTCCATCGCTTTTCCCGGACCAGCGTTTGAAAAGCGAAACGTTTCGCTTGATTAAATAACTCTAATGCATAAGATGTTTCCGTCACATGAAGAATATCTATTTCGGATTTATACAATCTTCTTGAAAAATACGCTTTTTTCATCTTTTCACCACCTCTAACAGAACATAAGTTCGGTATATTTGTTTATATTTTATGACAGAAGAAGAATGTTTTTCAACTATTACGATGACTAAAAAACAAAAAACGCCGATTCATCCCCCGCCTACGCTCCGCTTAGAGGTGGGGGTCTTCTCGGCAAAAAAGATAAAAGAAGAGGGCTTGCCCGAAACAAACGGGCATCCCTTTTTTCTATGTCTAATTTTTATGCGACTTGCTTCCATATTTATTGTTGTTTTCTGGTGTTGGATCCTTCTGGATATCCCATTCTTTTGCAATTTCTTCCCGGTTATGTGGATATTTATTTTTCCGTTCGCGATTGTCATTCCGGTTCGTCACCATCTTCACCTCCTAAACGAATGGTTCTTTGTTAGCTTATGCCGTTTTCTGCTTCATTAACCGCTTCTTGCGCTATACATACTTTTGTTTTGCTTAACCCACTCTACTTATAGGAGGTGGCGAATCATGAAAAATCTGCCCAATTTTAAGCAATTAGCAGACCGGCTTATTAATGAGCCATCTGACGAACCGATGTTAGTGATTAAAACGAATTTGGATCCGAAACACGTGACAGAAGAAAACCCTTACGCGCAAGGAAAGAAAAACGTCACCAAAACGTTCGAAGCGTTTTTCAAAGGGGAGGTAACGTAATGGAGAAGACGCTGGCGTATTTACGGGAAATTTTATCCAACTATTTGGAATATCACGATGACACCCCTCGGCGCATTTATAAAAAGCTGCTGAGCAAAACGTATAAAAGCGAAGGGGAATTTGTTCGCGACCTTTCGGAAGAAGAAAGCGCGTTTTTAGACCGCATTTTGCCTCATGAAATCCGCTACGCGATGGATGAACGCGATTTTGAGCGGGTATATCAGCTGAATGAAGTGTATGAACTGCTAATTTAAAAAGCAAACTCCTCCGGACAGGGGCGGAGGAGTTGATTATTTTTTAAAGGTGCTAATTAATCCTTTCAGCACTCCGTTTACTTGGTTGACAGTGTTCACCATTTGCCCTATCGTGTTCATCATTTTATTGATATCGTATGTGCCGTCTGGTTTTTTAAAATGCGCCATTAATGATTGAATACCAGGCGGCTGCGCTGCCAACAACGGGCCTGGTTTTGGGTATGGCGTTGGATACGAAGCGGCAGCGGGATATCCTTGGTGCGGGACGGGCCAATGGATTGGCAGCGATGGAGCATGGGAATATGGCTGATACGGATGCCATACATGGTGATATGGCGCAGGAGCAGAAAACGGTGTAGAAAACGGGCGCGGATACCTATACATACGCTTCTCCTCCATCCTCTAGGCTGCCATTAGTATATGTATAAAAGCGGAGAAACGTGAGAAAAGGACATGTCAGCAATTGTCGGAAGTTTTAATTTTCCGAATTCATTGTTCTCTTGTACTTTCGTGGTACTATGTTATAAAAGGGGAAGGGGGAAAGCAGGATGAACATGGCGGAATTAAAAAACAAATTTATTGCTGTAAAAAACTACGAACCAGCTCATGTGAATGAGTTACTCGATTTCGCGCGCCACATGTATTTGCGCGGGGAAATCACCATCGCTCAGTACCGCGACCTTGCCCGCGAGCTCGAACTTGCCGGCGCTGATAAACCGGACTATAAAGGCGAATATGTTGGCTGATAATGGAAGGGGTGCTTTTCCCCTCTTTTTTTTGCATATTTGGCGGCTGCTTACCCCAAAGTAATATCAAGGGGGTGTTTGCCATGGGTCGAGGCGTTCATTTTCAACATAAGTTAAAAGGCCATGATCACGAAAAACCGAAGCATGGAAACAATGTTCCGTCAAAGCATACAGAACGCGTCGAATACGAAATTAACACCGTTGCCACGGAAAACAGAGGTCCTGTTTCCGTGAAAGTGGAAAAAGATTTATAACAGTGAAAGCTGTCTTCTTTCATACAGGAGACAGCTTTTTCAATCATTATTGCCGATTGTGGCACTCTTGTTCCAAACGCTCCAATAAAAGCGACAGCGTATATTCTACCGACCGGCAAAATTGTTTGATGCGCCGCTCGGAAGCGGATGGGTAAAACGCTTCTACACTTATTTTTTCGATATTTTCTCCCACAGTTTCGATTTGGATCTCATGAATATGCTTCGGCTGCGCTTTTTTTATCCATGAAATCGCCATTTCTTTCCATTCATCCAATGCTTGTTTTACTTGATCAGCAAACGGCTTTACCTCCGCAAAAAAGTCAGGCTCCTGTTTCCGTTCATGAGCCTGCCGGGAAATTTCTAATATTTTTTGATTATAGTCCAACAATTGCTCCGTTAGCATTTTTAATGGTCTTTCCACGTCCATTTCCCTCCAAGCGTACACTTTCACTATACCATACCATTTGCGCCTGTGTGAAATAATTTACACAAAGTACAAATTCGAGGGAAGCGGAAGTTCCGGTTCGTGCCCCGCATCGGCACGATGCAGCTGGCGCTCGACATTGGTCAGCTGTTCCTGTAATTGGTCAAGCTGCATTTTGCTTTGTTCGTATCGTTCCTCAATCACTTCGGCGATCACTTCTTCCATTTTTTCATCCACCTGCTGGATCAATTGAAAAATTTCCTGCAGCTGTCTTTCCACTTCCTCTTTTTTGACGAACCGCTTGCTCATTTCTTGTCTCCCCCATTCTTCATGCATGATGATAATCAATTCGCGATGGAACGCCCGCTCCCTGCCTATATGACAAAACTAGAATTATTTCGGCAAAGAAAGTAGCAAACATCGTAACTTCGAACAAATTCGACATATCCGCTTTGCAGCATACGGTCAAGAAAAACGATCATTTGCGTAATGTTGTATGTAGAGAGATAATTTCGATATTTCTCGAATACACCCTTTTTGCGCTCTCCTGTGGTATAATAAAAAACATTCAAAGGAGATGAGGGTGATGGTGTTCAAATATCCTGGCGGAAGGATATATGGGACAAACGAAACGAAGAAATCCGTCCGTCCCTTTCAAGCCCATTACGGAAATCGGGGGATGACGCTCGAAGAAGATTTGAACGCAACGAATGAATATTATCGGGAACAAGGGATCGCTGTCATTCATAAAAAGCCGACACCGATACAAATCGTTCATGTCGACTATCCGAAACGAAGCGCCGCCGTGATTAAAGAAGCGTATTTTAAACAAGCTTCCACCACCGACTACAACGGCGTATACCGCGGCAAATATATTGACTTTGAAGCAAAAGAAACGAAGAATAAAACATCGTTTCCATTAAAAAATTTTCATGAACACCAAATTCATCATATGGAGCAAGTGATGCAGCACGGCGGAATTTGCTTTGTTATTTTACGGTTTACCACACTGAATGAAGTGTATCTTCTCGATGCGCATCATTTAATTGCTTACTGGCAAAAACAGCAGGCGGGCGGAAGAAAATCGATTCCGAAACGAGACATCGAACAGTATGGCCATTACATTACACTTGGCTACCAACCGAGAATTGATTATATTAGTGTATTAGAAAAAGTTTACTTTTCTCATTGATGAACCGACGCAAAATTCCTAAGAAAGGCAGGATTCGCTTATGTCTGGTGAATATCGTTCTCGTGTGGAACGAAAACAAGCTGCAAAGCAGACAAAACCAAAGAAAGCGAAAAAGCAAAAGGGCGGATCGCTTTTTAAAAAATTAATTATTGCTGTTTTGCTGTTGATGATGGTAGGAATGGTTAGCGGAATTGCTACATTTGCCTATTTTCTGAAAGATGCGCCGCCGCTTGATGAAGCGAAAATTAAAGATCCGATGTCGTCCACTGTCTATGACATGGACGGTCATAAAGTGGCAGAACTTGGCGGCTATAAACGCACATATATTTCTTATAAAGACATTCCAAAAGTGTTAGAAGAAGCTGTGTTGGCCACAGAAGACGCGCGTTTTTACGAGCATCACGGCGTCGACTTGATCCGGCTTGGCGGAGCGGTTGTCGCCAACATCAAAGAAGGTTTTGGCGCAGAAGGTGGGAGCACGATTACCCAACAGGTCGTGAAACTTACTTTTCTGTCGCCAGAAAAAACGTTAAAACGAAAAGCACAAGAGCTTTGGCTTTCGCTGCGTTTGGAGCAAAAATATTCGAAGCATGAAATTTTAGAAATGTATTTAAACAAAATTTATTATTCCGACAACATTTATGGTGTCGCTAGAGCGGCAGAATATTATTTCGGGAAAACCAATTTAAAAGATTTGACTCTTCCAGAAGCGGCGCTGCTCGCCGGGATGCCGCAAAGTCCAAACAACTACAACCCGTATGATCATCCGGAAGCAGCGAAAAAACGCCGCGATGTCGTGCTGTCGCTTATGGCAAAACATGGCTTTATCACAAAAGAAGAGGCAGAAAAAGCAAAACAAGTTCCGATTAAATCGATGCTGGTTGAACGGAAAAAGCATCAAAATTCCGTTCCGTACGACGCATTTATCGATGAAGTGATCAAGGAAGTCACCGATCAAGCGAACGTCAACGTCTTTGAAGACGGACTAAAAATTTATACAACATTAGATCAAGATGCGCAAAAACATGTAGAAGAGCTATTAAATTCAGATACGCTATTTACTAATAAAAAAGATTTGCAGTCAGGCATTGCCCTAATAGATACAAAGACAGGAGAAATTCGCGCGCTCGGCGGCGGACGCCATCGGGAAAACGTGAAGTTTGGGTTTAACTATGCTATTCAACCAGTCGGCCAGCCTGGATCGTCCATTAAGCCGATTTTGGATTACGGCCCGGCCATTGAATATTTAAAATGGTCGACCGCTCATCAAATTGTCGACGAACCATACACTTACTCGAACGGGCGACCGATTCGCAACGCCGACAGAAGATACTTAGGACCGATTACGATGCGCTATGCGTTGGCACTATCGCGCAACATTCCAGCTTTAAAAGCGCTCCAAGCCGTTGGCAAAGAACGTGCGCTAGAATTCGCCAACCGACTCGGCATGGGCTTTGACAAAGTCGAAGAAGCGTATGCCATCGGCGGCCTCGAAAACCGCGTTTCCCCGCTGCAAATGGCTGGGGCATACAGCGCTTTTGGCAATAACGGTGTTTACATTAAACCGCATGCCGTCACAAAAATCGTCTTCCCGGACGGCACGGAAATGACCTTAAAACCGAAGCCAAAGCAGGTAATGAAAGATTATACGGCTTACATGATTACCGATATGCTAAAATCGGTCGTCCAATATGGAACAGGAACGGCGGCTAACGTCCCGGGACTCCATATTGCCGGCAAAACGGGAACGACCAACTATCCGGCTGAAGTGGCAAGACAATACGGCCTCTCGGATCGCGCCGTGCCGGACAGCTGGTTTGTCGGCTACACGCCAAACTATACAGCCGCTGTATGGACCGGCTTTAGCAAACGAAGTAGCACCGCCGATTTATCACCATGGGAACAGCGCATTTCAAAACTGCTGTTTAAACAAGTCATTTCTCATGTCGATGACGGCGGCAGCGACTTTAAAATGCCAAATAGCGTGGTGAAACTGGCGGTTAAAAAAGGTACAAACCCGCCGAAATTGGCAAGCAAATACACGCCGTCAAGCGAAGTTATATACGAATGCTTCGTCCGTGGTACGGAACCGACTGAAGTGGCGAAAGATGAACCAGAAACGTTGCCGTCCGTGACGGATTTGCAGGCAACATACGACCAAGGAACAAATGCCATTTCCGTTTCGTGGAAATACAGTGATAAACATGACAACACCTTTTTTGAAGTGCACATTAAAACCGACCAAGGCGCAACGAATGTCATGACGACGAAAGATGAAACGATTGCGTTCGCTAACCCAACTCCAGGTGCTGTATATACGATTGCTGTCTACGTTAAAGAAGAGGAATTGACAAGCAAGCCGGCGATAACAAGCGTGCAGGTTCCAGGTGGAGAACAAAATGAACAATGGGGAAATGGCACTTCTCCTACGGATGGGACAAATCAAAACGGAAATGGTCAACAGCAGCCGAATGAAAACAATAACGGCACCGATCAAAATCCTAACAACAATAACAACGGTGGCAACAATAATGGCAATAATGGCGGCAACAACGGCGGTAACAATGGTGGAAACAATAACGGCAACAATAATGGTAACAATGGCGGTAACAATAATGGTGGCACGGTGCCAACTACACCGCCGTCAACAAATAATAATGGAGCAAACAATGGAAATAACCAAACGAGAAGTGTGTTCGGAACCAATATGCAGCGCTCTGATGCGGAAAATTAACGTAAATAACAAAAGGATGGCTCGCTTACCGAGTCATCCTTTTGTTTATCGCTATTTGTTTGTATGCCAACTTCGCCGTTTCTTCAAACAGTTCACACAGTTGAATAAA
Organism: Parageobacillus sp. NEAU-HV-2; assembly: GCF_059115485.1. Lineage (NCBI taxonomy): Bacteria > Bacillati > Bacillota > Bacilli > Caryophanales > Anoxybacillaceae > Parageobacillus > Parageobacillus sp. NEAU-HV-2. The sequence continues at coordinate 171,476 of NZ_JBXUJJ010000008.1, read as the reverse complement.
CGAATGATATACATCGCAGCGGTCAAAAATAAACTGCAGCCGTTCTAAACAGTTTACCGGTATAACCGGCAAGGCACGGATTTCTTCTTGCCAATGCCGCACATTGCTTACTCTCTTTCCGTTAAGCCAAAACAAACAAGAAAGCAAATAGGAAAGTCCGCGGATCATCGGCTGACGGGCGGCGCGGCGGTCGCGTCTGGCAAAGCAATGTTCCAATGTTGCTTTTTCCTCGTTCCATAATTGCAGCACCGCCGGAATCGATTGCTCGATATGATCCCATGGAAGCGGCTTGCGCGCCGTTATGTCATAATAAAAGGGCACGGTTTTCATCATCTGCGGAAAAGCCAGTTCTTCTTTGGCTTCGAGCACTTCTCCCTCGCGAAAAAACAACGGGTGGGCAAATTCATTTGGCACCTGCACTGCTTTCATCCCTCTTTCGCATTCTCTTTTTCCCTTCCCGGCATAAATCAAGAAGCGGACAAACATGGCATTGCGGCGACTGCGCTTTGCAATGATAACGGCCGAAGAAAATCATGCGATGATGGGTAATGGACCATTCTTCTTTCGGAATTTTTTTCATTAACGTTTTTTCGACCTCCAAGACGGAATCGTTCCAGCGGCAAAAACCGAGGCGCTTGCTGACGCGCTCAACATGTGTATCGACGGCGATGGCTGGGATGCCGAAAGCGACCGAAACGACTACATTTGCCGTTTTTCGACCTACTCCCGGCAGTTTCATCAGCTCATCGCGGTCTTTTGGCACCTCGCCGTTATATTTCTCGATTAACATCACGCATAACTTTTGAATATTTTTCGCTTTGTTGCGGTACAAACCGATCGAACGAATATCTTGCTCTAGCTCCTCGAGCGGCACTGCAACATAATCTTCGGGAGTCTTATACTTCTCAAATAAATGCTTCGTCACTTTATTGACTAAGGCGTCGGTGCATTGCGCGGATAAAACAACAGCGATTAACAGTTCAAACGGGTTGCGGTGCACGAGCTCGCAATGCGCGTTCGGAAACATTTCCCCCATCTTATCTAAACAGTAGCGAATTTGCTGTTTCGTCAGCACGGTCATTTCTCCTTTCTATTTCCAAAGAAAAACGAGAGACAATGCCTCTCGCTAAGATTCCAGCCAGTTAAAAAAAGGAATGGTTTGTTTATATTCACTCACCGCTGTCTTCGTTGATCGAGCGGACTGCTGATGTTTGCGAAATTTTTTGCCATAATGTTGCGCCTGCTCGATCGTACGAATTCCATTCTTTTTCCACTCAAATAAAATGCGGTCGATGTAGCGGAAATTCAATTTTCCAGACAGCACAGCTTCGCGAAGCGCCGCTTTAATAATCTGCGGGCTATGTCCGTCTTGGTCAATCCACATTGATAATGTTTCACATTCAAACGGAGAAAGCGGCCGGCCAAACTCTTGTTCAAACACGGTATATAAGCTTTCCTCTTCCTCTTGCCGGTCTTGCCTTTCTTCTTTTGCCCACTCGGTGTATAAATATTGCACAAGCTGTTCCCAAAGCGGCTGCAACGAATACTTTTCACTGCGGATTCCCCGTTCATCCGTATGCTCCTCAATGGCAATAAATCCTTTTTGCAGCAATTTGCGGAGCATTTCCATGCATTCAGAAGGGGCAGCGGTCATTTTTTCAGCCAGCTCGGCCGGAGTAGGAAATAAAACACCGTCTTCGATAAAAGAATGCATATGTAATAATAGCACGAACTCCCCTTCCGACAAACCAAGATACTTATAATGATTCAACAATAATTTTGGAACGGCGACGCTTCCTTGCGCCAGCCATTCGGCTATTTTCTTTTTATCCATGCGGATGCACCTCAACTATAGTATAACATTAACTGGATGAAAAAACCCCCTTTTTCTCGGGGGTTTTTCTTATGGATAAAGGCGATTGAGCAAACGCGGAAACGGAATCGTTTCGCGAACGTGTTCGACGCCGCAAATCCAGGCGACCGTGCGTTCAAGTCCAAGGCCGAATCCAGAATGCGGCACGGAACCGTATTGCCGCAGCTCTAAATACCATTTGTACGCATCCAGCGGCAGGTGATGCTCTTCGAGGCGCTGTTTTAACAATTCATAATCGTGAATCCGCTCGGAACCGCCGATAATTTCTCCGTATCCTTCCGGGGCAATTAAATCCGCGCATAATACGACTTCCGGACGGTTTGGATCCGGCTGCATATAAAACGGCTTTAAGCTCGTCGGATAATGCGTAATAAATACAGGCTTATCGAAGCTTTCGGCAATCGCTGTTTCATGAGGTGCACCAAAATCGTCGCCCCACTGAATGTCGTTAAACCCTTTTTCATGCAACAGTTGAATCGCTTCATCATACGTGATGCGCGGGAACGGCGGCTTGATCGGCTCGAGTTTCGTCGTGTCGCGTTCTAGCCGTTTTAACTCCAGCTCGCAATGTTTCAAAACAGATTGAACGATATATGATACGTATTCCTCTTGCAGTTTGAGATTATCTTCAAATTCGTAAAACGCCATTTCCGGTTCAACCATCCAAAACTCAATTAAATGACGGCGCGTTTTTGATTTTTCGGCGCGGAACGTCGGGCCAAAGGAAAATACTTTGCCGAGCGCCATCGCCGCCGCTTCCATATACAGCTGACCACTTTGCGACAAATACGCATCTTCATCAAAATATTTCGTATGGAACAGCTCGGTTGTTCCTTCCGGCGCGCTACCGGTTAAAATCGGCGGGTCGATTTTCACAAAGCCGCGATCATTAAAAAATTCATACGTAGCGCGAATTACTTCATTGCGGATTTTCATAATCGCATGCTGGCGGCGCGAGCGCAGCCAAAGATGACGATGATCCATTAAAAACTCTACGCCGTGCTCTTTTGGGGTAATCGGATAATCAACAGCCTCATGAATAATTTCTAAATTGGTCACTGAAAGTTCATACCCAAACGGAGAACGTTCGTCGACACGCACCGTTCCTGTTACGTATAGCGATGTTTCTTGGGTAATCGATTTGGCGATTTGAAAAACCTCTTCCGTTACTTTTGATTTTTCGACAACGCCTTGAATAAAGCCGGTTCCATCGCGCAACTGCAAAAAGGCGATTTTGCCGCTCGAACGCTTGTTAGCCAGCCAAGCGCCGATCGTGACTTCTTGTCCAACATAATTTTTTACTTCTGCAATCGTCGTTTTCACGTACATTTCCCTCCAACATCTGTTCGAACGCAATGTATGTACAATCATTCAATATTATACATTTCGACAAAAATAGAGGCAACAAAAAAGCGGCTTTGCCGGAAGCAAAGCCGCTTTATTTATGCACGCTGCAGTTTGTTTTCCATAAATTGTTTGATGCGTTCGACTGCTTTTTCCAATACATCGAGCGAAGTGGCATATGACAAGCGGACATTGTCTGGAGCGCCGAATCCCGATCCTGGAACAAGCGCTACCTTCGCCTCTTCCAACAGTGCGGCAACAAATTCGTCTACCGTATTATAGCCCGCCATTTGCGCCGCCTCGCGCGCGTTCGGGAACAAATAAAATGCTCCTTGCGGTTTCACGCAAGCAAATCCCGGAATTTGCACGAGTTTCTCATAAATAATGTTCAGCCGCTCTTCAAACGCTTGGCGCATTTCTTCAACCGGCTCTTGCGGACCACTGTATGCGGCAATCGCTGCGTATTGGGCAATCGATGTCGGGTTGGACGTGCTGTGGCTGGCAAGGTCGGTCATCGCCTTGATAATTTCTTTGTTTCCGGCCGCATAGCCAATCCGCCATCCCGTCATCGAATGCGATTTGGACAAGCCATTAATGATGATCGTTTGCGCTTTTAACTCCGGCGACAATTGCGCAATCGATACGTGTTTGGCGTTTCCGTACACCAATTTCTCATAAATTTCATCGGATACGATCAAAATGCCATGTTCTAGGCAAACTTCGCCGAGCGCTTTCAGCTCCTCTTCTGTATAAATCATTCCCGTCGGATTGCTTGGCGAGTTGATGATCACCGCTTTTGTCCGCTCCGTAATAGCCGCTTTTAACTGTTCCGGCGTGATTTTAAATTGATTTTCTTCCAGCCCCTCGACGTAAACGGGAACGCCGCCGGCAAGCTTGACTTGCTCCGGATAGCTGACCCAATACGGCGTCGGGATGATCACTTCATCCCCTTCGTCTAAAATCACTTGAAACAACGTATATAGCGCATGTTTGGCGCCAACGCAGACAATAATTTCCGAAGGTTCATAGTGAAGCTGCTGATCCTCGGCAAATTTTTTGATAATTTCCGCTTTTAACGCCGGCAGACCGCCCGATGGCGTGTATTTCGTATGCCCTTCATTCATCGCCTTTACCGCTGCGTCGATAATATGCTGCGGTGTGTTAAAATCCGGCTCACCCGCTCCAAGGCCGATGACGTCATAACCGGCTGCCTTTAGTTCTTTCGCTTTTGCCGTAATCGCCAATGTTGCCGATGGTGTGAGTGAAGCAACTCGTTTTGCCAATTTCATCGTTTCTTCCCCCTAATTCGTTCATTGTTGAAAACTGTACCTCTTGAGAAATGTTCCGTCCGTAAAACTCATATAATAAAATGAATAACGGCCGTATTGATCGATATATGTTAACTCCCAAAGAGGCACTCCCTTTTCCATGCCAAGCTTGGCGGAAATAATTTTTTTCGGCTGGCGCTCTGCCTTTAATGCAGCGATCGCCTCCGCTTCCGTAAGGCCGCTTCCCGCCCGTTTGATGACGATCTTTCCTTTTTTCTCCGGAACCCAGACGACATATTTTTTCCCTTGTTTCGTCTTGCCGACGAAAACGACATACGCCTCGTCCCCATGGTATGTATAAGTACGGTCAATCTTTGTAAAGGCGACTTTTTCTTTAGCTCGCTCGAGCGCTTTCGCTTCCATGGATTGCTTTTGCCAAAGCGCATCTTGATAAACGGAAAATGCCTGCCAAATGGCAAGACACAAAAAAATAATAAGCAAAATCATCCATTTTTTCATTGCCATCACATCTCACTACGTACGATAGATCGTAAAAACCGCCTTGCTTTTATCGTTTTCATCTAAAGCAAGCCCAAACATAAAATTATTGCGCTTTAACGTCCGGTTTAAGCAATCGACGATTTTGTACAAATCGTCCGAATGTTGAATTTTGACGGTAGCGAGCACTTCGATTTTACTTTCCATTTACGTCGTTTCCTCCTGTGTGACACAAATTTTGTTACTTATACAGGCCGTCGTGAACGGCAACAATACAAATACAACAAACACATATGTTGTGCTTCTTCACTATTATAACAAGTTTGCCTGTTTATTTCATAAAAAATTTTCCCGCCTACACCACCAAAATCCATTTCGCAAGCGCCTTGCTGCTCTAGCGACAAGGCGCTTTTTTGATTCATTTTTGCGAATTGCACATCGGTCAATCTAGCTATAGATTGCGCTATTTTTTTGATATTTATCAAAGCCATGTTTCAAGTTTTTGCAGCAGCCGATCAAGCGAATCTTCGCAAATATCCAGGGGTGGCAGCGAGTTCAGGAAGTATTTTCCGTATGACGCGGTGGTGAGGCGACGGTCAAAGACAAAGACCGCCCCTTTATCCTTTTCCGTGCGGATAAGCCTGCCGAATCCTTGTTTAAAGCGAAGAATCGCTTCTGGGAGAGATAATTCATAAAAAGGGTCTCCGCCTACGGCGCGAATGTGTTCGCTTTTTGCCTCCATCACTGGGTCATCCGGCGGCGCAAACGGCAGACGAACGATCACTACGATCGTCAGCTCGTCGCCCGGCAAGTCGACTCCTTCCCAGAAATTGCTTGTCCCAAATAAAATCGCATGGTCGAACTGCTGAAACGTTCTTGTCAATTTTGCTGCGCTCCCGCTTTGCACCCCTTGGGCAATGAGAACAAAATCTTCATTCCGTTCCTCCATCTTCATCGCCGCTGCCGTTAATTTCAGCAATTCATAAGAATTAAAAAGCACAAGCATTTTTCCTTTTATGTTTCTTGCAATTTTTCCCACCCCGTCCGCAACGGCTTCAGCATACTTTTCCAAGGTGGTGGAAGAAATGGCTGGCAAATCGGTCGGAATCATTAAAACCGCCTGTTCTCTATACGAGAAAGGAGACGGAATCGCGCGGCAAAGCGGATAAAAATCGTTGAGGCCAAGCCGCGATACTATATAGGCAAAACTGCCGCCGACCGTTAACGTTGCGGACGTAAGCACAACGCTTTTTTTCGCCATAAACAGGCGCTCGGCAAAAAATTCATCCAGCTGAATAGGCTGCGAATACAGGGCCGTGGCGTTTGCCGCCCCCTTTTCTTCCGCTTCGATCCAGCGCACCACCATCGGATCGTCGCTTTCAAGCAAATCGAACAAGGCGTCAATCCGTTGCTGCAAAGCAGAAACATCGGAAAAATACGAAATTGAGCTGACTCGTCTAGACGATGGCGTTTGTTCATTGCATATCGACTGCAATCGCTTTGCTTCCTCCGCCAATTCCGCCATATGGCCGCGAATGCGCCAGCATAATTCTTTCACGGCGCTCCACTGTCGTCCGCCTTCCTTTTCTGGCGCAAAACGGTAACGGCAGCGCCCCGATCTCGCCGTTTTTCTTTCTAACGCATAGCGGCGCAGCAGGCGGAACAATTCATCGCATTCAAACTGCATCTCCTGCAAAAGGTGCTCGCAGCGCAAAAACGCATCTTCTGCATGCCAATGCTGCTCTGTAAACAGCTTCATTAATTTGGCCAATGAACCATTTTCACTCGCTTTTCCGATTTTCGTCAACAACAGCCGGATGGAAACATAGTCGACCTGCTGTCCGAAATAATGCGACGCTACCTCTTCTAAATGATGCGCTTCATCAATGATCATATGGTCATACGCCGGAAGAAGCGGAGCGGAAGAAATGAGATCATGCAATAAAAACGCATGATTGGTGATCACGATATGAGCTTCTTCCGCACGCTGTTTTGCCCGTAAAAAGAAATTATATTTACTGCCGCTGTCCTCGTCATCGATGCATAAAGACGGCCAAAATAAGCGCGCGCCGGACGAGACATTCAGTTCATCTATATCCCCTGTCTCCGTCTGCGTTAACCAAACAAGCAGCTGACATTTCAATAACACCACATCATACGTTGAATGAGGTTCGCGCAAAAAGGCAATGAACTTGTCGACGGAAAGGTAGTTGCGCTTTCCCTTTAGCACCGCGACGCGCAGCGAAAAGGGAACGATCTTGTTTAAAAGCGGAATATCCCGCTCTAAAAGCTGCTGCTGCAGTTGCAGCGTATGTGTGCTAATAACGACCCGTTTTTGCTGCTCGTAGGCAAAAAAAGCGCTTGGAATTAAATATGCAAGCGATTTGCCAATTCCCGTGCCCGCTTCGATTAAAGCGTGCTGGGAGGCATCGAACGCTTCATAAACAAGCTTCATCATCTCCCACTGCCCGTCCCGCCTTTCGTAATGATCGAGCGGGAGCCATTGCGGACCGGCATAAAACGCAGTAAAAGACGCCGGCGGATGGGAATCTTTTTCTTTTTCCGGCACAGACTCAAGTTTTTTTAGCGCAATGCCGCGGTAAAATATATGTGGCGGTTCGTTCGCTAACGTTGCCATTTTTTCCATAATGATGCCATCGAGCAGCGAATACAAATCGCTTTTCAAATAAGGCGACAAGCGCTTTAGCTGCTGCAGCGTTATAAGCGGAAGCTGGTGCAGACGATCGAGCAGCTTTAACAGCAGCTTTGCTGTTACTTCGGCATCGCTGTCCGCTTGATGGGGATGATCATGAGTAATATCGAGTAGTTTGGCCAAATCGCCTAATTTATAGCTCTCTGCTGTCGGCAGCACGATACGGGCCAATTCCACCGTATCAATAGTTGGGCCGGTAAAGAGCGGCAAGCCGGCCATTTGCAACTCTTCTTGTAAAAAAGGCAAATCAAAAGAAACGTTATGGGCAACAAAATAAGACCGCTGCAGTATATCGACTACTTCCGCCGCTTTTTCGGCAAAACTTGGCGCGTTTTCCACCATTTGTTCGTTAATATTTGTTAATTGTTGAACAAATGAGGGGATCGTCCGGTCGGGATTAAAAAAGCTAGAGAAACGGTTGACAATTTTTCCGTTTTCGACCACAACCATTCCAAGCTGAATAATGCGGTCTCCTTTTTTGGGGACGTTTCCAGTTGTTTCTAAATCAATAACGACAAAACGTGCATGCATCTTTTGTGGTCACCTCAATGAAAAGCGTAACGAAAGGGGCTCTTTCCTATTTCGAAATAGCCCCTCTCTCCTTCTTTATAAAACCGTATGCGCCGGCTCTTCGACAATAAGCTGCTGGATGCGGTTATTCTCATCCATAATGGCGATTTTCGGACGGTGCTGGGCGATTTTCTCCTCCGGAATCATGACGTAAGAAATGACAATAATGATGTCTCCCTCTTGCACGAGGCGCGCGGCTGCCCCGTTCAAACAAAATACCCCGCTGCCCCGCTCGCCGGGAATAATATACGTTTCAAAACGCGATCCATTATTATTGTTGACGATTTGCACTTTTTCATTAGCAACCATGCCGACGGCGTCTAAAATATCAGCGTCGATCGTAATGCTGCCAACATAATTTAAATTCGCTTCTGTCACACGGGCACGATGAATTTTCGCATTCATTAATGTGCGGAACATAAAATCCCTCCTTAGAAACCGGCTATTACGCTATTTCGAAGATAATGTTGTCGATCAGACGCGCATTTGCAAAGCGGACCGCCACCGCAATGATCACTTTTCCAGCGAGCGTTTCGAGCGGTTTTAAGTCTGGATAAGAATAAATTTCCGCATAATCGATTTCGGCGCGAGTGTGGGTTTGAATATATTGTTTTACTAACGCACAAACTGCCTCTGCGTTTCTTTCCCCGTTTTCGACGGCTGCTTTTGCCTGAAGCAGCGCTTTGTATAAAGCTGGCGCCTCTTTTCGTTCCTCCGGCGATAAATAAACATTGCGGGAACTTTTGGCAAGACCGTCTTCCTCGCGAACGGTCGGCACCGCCACTAATTCAATCGGAAAATGAAAATCGCGGATCAATCCGTCCACCACCGCCACTTGCTGGGCATCTTTCAAACCAAAATAAGCGCGATCCGGCATCACAATATGAAACAATTTGGTTAACACGGTAGCCACTCCGTCAAAATGGCCTGGCCGCGATTTGCCGCAAAGGACATCGACCCGCTCTTTGACGACTACTTGCACGCTTAACGGGTGCGGATACATCTCCTTGACGTCCGGAGAAAAGAAAACATCGACGCCATGTTCTTTGGCGATGCGCTGATCGCGTTCGAGATCGCGCGGATAGCGCTCGAAATCTTCATTTGGTCCAAACTGCAACGGATTGACAAACACGCTTAAAGCAACGATGTCATTTTCCTCACGCGCTTTTTGGATTAAAGCAGCATGGCCTTCGTGCAAATAGCCCATCGTCGGGACAAAGCCGATCGTTTTTCCTTCGCGTCGGTATTGCTGCATAGCTGTTTGCATATCTTTTATTTTTGTTATCACGATCATAATTGTTTTCCTCCATAAAGCGCAATCCACTCTTCTTCTTTCATCGTAAACATATGGCTCGGCTCCGGAAACTGGCGCAGTTTGACGTCAGCGACGTAATTGGCAAGCGCGTGGGTAATCGCCTCTTGAATATTGGCGTATTTTTTCACAAATTTCGGAACCCGATCCACTCCATAACTAAGAATATCATGGTAAACGAGCACTTGGCCGTCGACTTCATCGCCGGCGCCGATGCCAATGACTGGTATTTCCAGTTCTCTAGTAATGGCGGCGGCGATTTGCTTTGGCACACATTCCAATACGAGCGCGATCGCGCCAGCCTGTTCGCAAAGCTTAGCGTCATCGATTAATTTTTTTGCGCTTTCCGCGTCTTTTCCTTGTACTTTATAGCCGCCTAGCACTCCAACAGACTGCGGTGTCAGACCAAGATGGGCGACGACCGGAACGCCCGCCTGTGTCAAGGCGCGAATCACCTGAACGACATCGTCCGCACCTTCGACCTTCACGGCGTTCGCCCCGGACTGCTGCATGATCCGCTGTGCATTGCGGAGCGCTTCTTCTCTCGATAAATGGTAGGACATAAACGGCATATCGGTGACAATAAACGTATTCGGCGCGCCGCGGCGGACCGCTTTCGTATGGTGAATCATGTCTTCGACGGTAACCGGAATCGTCGAATCATACCCTAAAACGACCATGCCGAGCGAATCACCAACTAAAATCATATCCACTCCCGCCGCTTCCGCCAGTTTTGCCGACGGAAAATCATAGGCGGTCAGCATGACAATCGGCTCATTTGTTTTTTTCATTTTCAGAAAGTCCGTTTTCGTTTTCACCACTTATTCCCTCCTCTTTTTTTGCAGAGGAGATGAATCGACCGAACAAAAAAGCCTTCTTTCCCTACCTTGAGAAAGAAGGACATTCTTGACCGTCATCGGCTGAGTTCATCCCTCTGTCCCAGTCCTTCTAAGGATCAAGGCAGATCGCATTTTTTTTTGCCGTTTCCTTTGTTGTTCGGTGCAGTTCTTCCGCGAAAGATACTGCCCTTTTCCTCGCTCGTTTGTATTTTAACAAAATTGTCACAACTTTTCTAGATGGTATTTTATAGCTGAATATCGGCCGAATGAATATAATGGATATGATTGTCTTCATCCTTAAGCATCAGCAGCCCCTCGTCAGTAATGCCGAGAGCGGTTCCTTTTATGGAGCCGTTTAACGTGCGCGCCGTAATTTTTTTACCGATGCTGACGGCATATCCTTCCCATAACAGCTTAATTGGACGGAATCCATGCTGCAAATATTGATGGTACAACCGCTCGAGCTGCAGCAACACTTCCTGCACGAGCCGCGCGCGCTTGATCCGTTCACCCTTTTCAATAGCAAGCGATGTCGCGACGGAGCGAATGTCCTCCGGAAACTGCTCGATCGTTTGGTTGACGTTCACGCCGATGCCGATAATGACGGAATGAACGCGGTCCGGATCCGCCTGCAGCTCCGTTAAAATGCCGACACATTTTTTGCCGTTCAATAAAATATCGTTCGGCCATTTAATATCAGGAACCATGCCGGTTACTTGCTGAATCGCCTGGCAGATGGCTACCGCGGTTAACAACGTCAGCTGCGGCGCCTTTTGCGGTGGAATCGGCGGGCGTAAAATAAGGCTCATCCAGATGCCCGTCCCTTTTGGCGAAAACCATTTGCGGTCCATGCGGCCGCGCCCCGCTGTCTGCTGCTCGGCAATAACAAGCGTTCCCTCTTTCGCCCCATCATAGGCAAGCTTTAAGGCAATTTTTTGCGTGGAATCGACTTCTTCCACAAAATGAACGAAATGACCAAACGTTTTCGTCTTGAGACCGAGCTGAATTTCATTGGCGGTCACTTTATCGGGAGTGTTGACGATCCGGTAGCCGAGACGGCGCACCGCCTCGAGTTCAAATCCTTCTTTGCGCAGCTCTTCGATATGCTTCCACACAGCGGCGCGCGAACAGCCAAGTATTTCGCTAATTTTTTGCCCGGAAATAAAATCGCCGTTCGCTTCCGCAAATAGCTCTAATAATTTTTTTCTTGTATCCGATTGCGATCCATGAGCCATTCGTAAATCCGCTCCTTATGATTATCTACTTCTCCATGAATCACGGCGTGCTCAATTGCGGTAAGCATTTCTTTTACCCAAGGGCCGCCCGGTTTTTCGAACCATTCAATCAAATCCTTTCCGCTTACAGCCAGCTCGTTTTTTGTTTTAATCGGAAGAACCGCAAACATCTCGTTTAATATTTGGCGATGCTTTTCGGCTGGCTCTCCGCTTATCACCGAACGGACCGTTTCCGCGGAAATGGCATGTTCCAATCCAAAGGCAAATAGCCGCTCTTTCGTCCAGTCGCCAAACGAACGAACCTCCCGCAAAATGGATAACACTGCCTCCACTTCTTTAATCAGTCGATTCGGCAGTTTCCAAGCGCGCAAAAAGGCGTTCGCAGCGTCAATTTGCAGCACTTGGCACAAAAGCCCCCAGCGCTGCCCGCGCGAGTCAAGCAAGTTCCAATCATAGCCGGCCGCTGCCTTTAGTTCATGCTCCTTATCACGAAGCTGCGGCAAGTAGGAAAACAGCCCCGTTTCAACCAGCAAGGACAAGCCGCGGCTGGCAAACGGTCCCTCAAGCAGCTTTTCAAATTCCATCGTCATCCGCTCTACCGAAATATGAGAAAGCAGCGGGGCGTTTTCGACAATCGCCCACCTTGTTTCCTCGGCAAGAGAAAAGCCGAGCTGGCTGACAAAGCGGATCGCCCGCATCATTCGTAAAGCGTCTTCGGAAAAGCGCTGCTTTGCTTCGCCAACGGTGCAAATGACCTGCTTTTTAATCGCATCTTGTCCACCAAACGGATCGATCAGCTTTCCTTCTTCGTCCATGGCAATCGCATTCATCGTAAAATCGCGGCGCTTTAAATCTTCGTAGAGAGAACGGACGAATATCACCGATTCCGGCCGGCGGTGGTCTTCGTAGTCGCCGTCGGTGCGGAACGTCGTCACTTCATACGGAGTCCCGTCATGAATAACGACGACGGTGCCGTGCTGCGAACCGATATCAATTGTTTTCGGAAACAGTTTCATCACTTCATGCGGCAGCGCGCTTGTCGCGATATCGATGTCGCCAATTTCCCGGCCGAGCAAAAGGTCGCGCACCGCCCCACCGACAAAATACGCTTCATATCCGTGCTGTTTTAGCTGGCGAATGATGCCGAGCGCTTGTTGAAAAGGTTCTTTCATGGACTCACCTCTTTGCGAGCGAAACATAAATATCTTCATACTGCCCGACAATTTCTCTCGAATGAAACTTTTTATATACGGTTTGCACCGCCTGTTTGGCCATATATGTATGAAGATGTGGATCCGTTAAAATCTGCATTGCTTTTTCTGCTATTTCTTCGACATTGCCGAGTTCGCATAAAAACCCTGTTTTCCCATCTTCAATCACTTCCGGAATGCCGCCGATCGTTGTGCCGATGCACGGCACGCCGCAAGCCATTGCCTCAAGGAGCACGAGGCCAAAACTTTCTTTTTCGGACAATAGCAGCTTTACATCGCTAATCGAATATAATTCATCCAGCCTATCTTGTTTTCCTAAAAAACGCACATCCTCGTTAAGGCCAAGCTCTTCCACAAGGCGGGAGACGACCGGCATTTCCGGGCCATCGCCAACAAGCAAAAGCTTTGCCGGCAACTGTTTGCGAATAAGCGAGAACGCGCGCACGACTTCAGGGACCCGTTTCACTTTGCGAAAGTTGGATACATGAATGATCACTTTTTCATTTTCGCCAATTCCGTACTCCTTTTTTAAGTAACTGACATCTTTGCGGCAATATACCCGTTCATCAACAAAATTATAGATAGTTTGGATCGGCTTTTGCACGTCAAGCAGTTCATACGTTTGCCGAACGAGCGCGTTGGAAACGGCGGTAACGACATCGGATTGTTCAATGCCGAATTTAATCATATCGCTCAGCGAAGGATCGTACCCTAAAACGGTAATATCCGTCCCATGCAATGTCGTGACAATCTTTAATTTCCCGCCGACCATCTGCCGCGCCAGCACGGCGCAAACGGCGTGCGGAACGGCATAATGGGCATGCAGCACATCGAGCTGCTCGCGTTTTGCCACTTCGGCAATTTTGTTAGCGAGCGCCAAATCGTACGGCGGGTATTGAAAAACGGAATATTGGTTGACGCTCACTTCATGATAATAAATATTGCCGTATATTTTGTTTAGGCGAAACGGCATACTTGAAGAAATAAAGTGAATTTCATGGCCTTTTTCCGCCAGCAGTTTTCCCAACTCCGTGGCGACAACGCCCGACCCCCCTACAGTCGGGTAACAAACGATGCCTATTTTTAGCTTCATCGTCACACTCCTAGCAAATCATGGATATGAATTGGCTTTTTCGTGAAAAAGCCTTCGGCGAACATAACGCCGACTTCTTTTCCGAACAGGCGCTCACGGCTTTCGATGGTTTCAATATAACCGTTTGTAAGCGGCGTATCAACCGAACCCGCTGTCTTTGTAAATTGGCTTTCATAAGCGCGCAAACTAGCGATTTTTTTCTCGATCGTATCGCTAATATCAATAACAAAATGCGGACGTTCCCAAGCGTTAATCATGTAATAATAGACAGAGGCGACGCGATGTGCCGGCAAATCCGGTTCCGTTTGGTAACGGCGGATGCCGGCGGAAAAAACCGCTTCTTCGACAAGCCGGGCGCAATGTCCATGGTCCGGGTGGCGATCGACCCAGTAAGGGGCAAACACTACAAGCGGACGATAGCGCCGGATGACAGCAACAATGTTTTTAATTGCTTCCTCGGTCGGATATAAGCCGCGATCGGGAAGCCCAAGGTTGATTCGCGTGGCAACGCCTAAAATACGCGCCGCATCGTTCGCTTCCTGCTGCCGCTGTTCGACCGTGCCGTTGGACGACAGCTCGGCAAGCGTCAAATCGCAAATACCGATGCAGTAGCCTTTCTCCGCGTATTTCGCAATCGTTCCGCCCATGCCGATTTCGACATCATCGGGATGGGCGCCAAACGCTAGTATATGCAGCTGATCATTCATTTCCTTCACCTTTTCTGCCACGGACAATATTGCGCCACGCAAAATCGCCGCGTTCTAAGCCTTTGATTAAAATTTCCGCCGTTCCCATATTCGTCGCCAGCGGTACGGAATATACGTCGCATAAACGAATTAATGCGCTCACATCCGGTTCGTGCGGCTGCGCCGTAAGCGGATCGCGCAGAAAAATAACCATATCCATTTCATTGCGGGCAATCATCGCGCCAATTTCCTGATCTCCTCCATACGGACCGGATTGAAAGCGATGGATGTGTAATCCGGTTGCTTCTTGAATGCGAAGGCCGGTTGTGCCGGTCGCATATAGTTCATGCTGCTCCAATATCGGCTGATAGGCGGTCACAAATGCGATCATGTCCTCTTTCTTTTTATCATGCGCGATTAACGCGATTTTCACGATAGCACCCCCGCTCGTTTTCGCTTATTGTTTCTCGACAGCCTGCAGCAACGCTACTCGATAATATGTTCTAACCCGTATACGAGCGTATGTAACTTCATCACCGTCTCGACAGACAATTTTACGCCTGACATAAACGAACCGCGGTGAAAAGAATCGTGGCGAATCGTTAACGATTGGCCGTTGCCGCCGAAAATCACTTCCTGATGGGCGACAAATCCCGGCAGCCGGACGCTGTGGATCGGAATGCCGTCGTATGTTGCGCCGCGCGCCCCAGCAAGCGTTTCTTTCTCATCAGGGTGTCCTTGTTTTTTCGATGGACGCACCATAGAAATAAGCTGCGCTGTTTTCAATGCCGTTCCTGATGGAGCGTCCAATTTTTGATCGTGATGCAATTCAATAATCTCGACATCGGCAAAATACTTGGCCGCCATTTGCGCAAATTTCATCATTAGCACCGCGCCGACCGCAAAGTTAGGAGCTATGATTGCGCCAATTTCTTTTTCTTCCGCCAATGCAGTCAGCCGTTCAATGTCTTCATCCGTAAAGCCGGTCGTGCCGACAACCGGACGGACCCCATAACAAAGCGCGATTTCCGTATGTTTTTTTCCTGCCTCCGGTGTCGTTAAATCGATGAGTACATCCGGTTTGACTTCTTCAAAGCAACGGGCTGCATCCGTATAAATCGGGGCATGGATGCCGGAAAATCCTTCGATGTCCGCTAAGTCTCCGCCATCATTTTTTCGGTCAATGACGCCGACAAGCTGGAAATGCTCGGTATTTTGTACAAGCCAAACGGCTTCACGCCCCATACGACCGCGCGGGCCGGCAATGGCAATGCGAATCGTTTCCATCCTATTTCTCCTCCTCTTTTCGTGTCCAACGGTCTTTATCACGGGTGCGGAACTTTTTCATCACCATATCATGCGCCTGCTCTAAATCAATGTTTAAAGAGTTGGCAAAACAAATGAGCACGAATAACAAATCGCCGAGTTCTTCTGCCACCGTTTTTTCTTTTTCCGTCTGTTTTTTCGGCTTTTCTCCATAATAATGGTTGACTTCCCGCGCCAGTTCGCCAAGCTCTTCCGTCAGCCGTGCCAGCATTGCCAGCGGGCTGAAATACCCTTCTTTAAATTGACTGATATATTCATCCACCTCTTGTTGCATCTGCTTCATCGTCTTTTCCTGCATCAATGTCACCTCTCATGTTTTCATGTTAGCGAAAAGCAGCGTTTTTGACAAATATTTTCGCATGCTGCCTGTCCGCATTGCCTAAATAAGCAACTTCATCTATAATTAAGGGCGCCGACTACTCTGAATGCGGAGGGAATGTATGATTTTCGGGCTAAAAATAAAAAACATCCTTTTCATTTTGCTTGGCGCTGCGATTTTTGCGTTTGGGCTTGTCCATTTTAACATGCAAAATAATTTAGCGGAAGGCGGCTTTACTGGGATCACGCTGCTGCTTTACTTTTTGTGTGACATTGATCCATCATATACAAACTTGGCATTAAACATTCCTCTCTTTTTTATTGGCTGGAAATTGCTTGGCCGCCATACGTTTTTATACACGATTATCGGAACAATTGCCGTTTCCTTCTTTCTTTGGATTTTTCAGCGTTACACCATTTATATGCCGCTGAAGCACGATATGACGTTGGCCGCATTGTTTGCCGGCGTCTTTATCGGCGTCGGCCTTGGCATCATTTTCCGCTACGGCGGAACGACCGGCGGCGTCGATATTATTGCCAGACTCGTCTATAAATATAAAGGAATCAGCATGGGAAAAACGATGTTTACGTTTGATGTGGTCGTCATCACCCTTTCCTTGCTGTATCTTTCATACCGTGAGGCGATGTATACGCTTGTGGCGGTGTTTATCGCGGCCCGCGTCATTGACTTTATGCAGGAAGGCGGCTATGCGGCAAAAGGAGCGACGATTATTTCGGAAAAAAGCGAGGAAATCGCCAACAGAATTTTGACGGAAATGGACCGCGGTGTCACGATCTTAAAGGGGCAAGGTTCTTACACGAAACGCGACCGCGATGTGTTGTACTGCGTGGTGGCGAAAAATGAACTGCCGCGTCTGAAAAGCGTCATTATTTCCGTCGATCCCCATGCGTTTGTGGCGGTCACAGACGTTCACGATGTGCTCGGCGAAGGCTTTACGCTTGATGAACGAAAACAGCCGATTGAACATTGAACTACCACTCGATTTACTTGATTCAATATGCTTTGGATATGTCTGATCAACGAAGTGAACCATAGACTGATTGAATACAAAAAACCGATTCATGTTAAATTCAATAAAAAAAGGGGCGCAATGCCCCTTTACTCTTCTTTTTGGCGAGTGCGACTTTTTTCCTTCTCGCCTTGATATTTTCGCCAGCCTACATAAGATAGCGTCAATATAATAATTCCTCCTGTCGAAATCATCACCCATATTAAAGACGGGTCAGCTTCATCTTTTCTCACATCGTCAAACAACGACTGCAAATCTTCACGCATCTGTTTTAAACGTTCGTGTTTCTCCTCGAGACTTAGTTGCCTAAAAGCGGGAGCTTGTAACATTTCTATGTCTTTATCTATTTTTTTCGCTTCCTCAACCGGCACATCGATTTTGACGCTCGGTTCAATCAGCTCATAATGATTTAAAAAGTTGCGGAGGGAAGCGGCAAACGATTCATCCCTTTCTTGATCGACCGCCTTCTCAAGCTGGTCAAATGTCTCCATCACCGTTGACTCCATCTCCGACCAAAGCGGCTGATGATTCGAATGAATGGCATCGACAACAAGACGAAACTGCGTAAGTTTATCGATTTTTTCTTCCGCCGGCAATGAAGAGGCGGTAACTGTTTTCAGGGCGTTTTCATGAGTGATCGTAACGGCACGGAGTTCATCGGCTGATTTCAGCCGGTCGCGCGCATTCGTTGCAAAAAACTGCTCGGAAAAATAGAGCAACACTTCTTTGGCTTCTTCAAATTGTCCATTTTTCGCCAATCGCAGCGCTTGGTCAGAAATGTGATCTAGTTTTTTCCAGCCGCCATCCTGTTCGGCGGCATCGCTTAGCGATGGAAATAAACAGACGAGAACAATCAAAGCAAGCAGCCATATTCGCTTCATCCTTGTCCCTCCTCCATTAACTACTACAATGTATGAAGGAGTGGACAAGAGTAGACCATTAATTTAGCGGAAGGGCAAAACGGTTTTTTCGCACACATAATAGATAGCTAACCGCAATCGAAACAATGCTGAGCCAAAACGTAAAATAGCCGATGGTGTCAGCGTATTGCTGCAGCACGCTATAGTGCGGCATCATTCCAAACACATAATCGATGATGTCATTATGCAGCGTCCAAACTGCGGCAATCGCTAGATGCGTGCCGCGAAAGCGATAAAACGGCGCGTAGAGCATTCCTTCTATCGCCATCGCTCCATGGGAGATCATTAACATCCAACCGACTACATCGAGCTCTCCTGTCACTTTCCACACCAATATGTTCATCACCACCGCCCATATCCCGTACTTTACCAACGTAACGATCGCTAATGCTTCAAATAAAGGAAAATGGCGGCGGCACAAAAAGGCGAGCAAAACAAACAAAAAAAAGAGGCTTGCCGTCGGGCTATCGGGAACAAATGGCAAAAAAATGGGCGGCGTTTCTGCCAATTGATAACGGTACCATATATACCCGTAAATGGTTCCAAAAATATTGACGGCCAGCAAAAACCATAAAAATGGACGATATACCAATATCGGATACAGCCAATTCACTCCTATGCACCTGCTCTCTATGCTTGTCGTGAGTCAACTACCCACCACTTAAAGCCTAGAGGCTTTTGAAGTGGGAGCTTGTAACTACCCGGAAGTGCAAGCGGTTCTTACAAATCTCCTTCCTTGACTTGGTGTTACTTTAGGCAGGTTGACAGCTGCCCAGCGATCCAGGGCATGCCTGTACCGCTATCGGTTCGTTCCGATTCGTCTGTTGGCAGTACTCATTTTCCACACACAACAGACGGCGAAGATTACGCCCGATCTTTTACAGTTGCAACGATTTCTGCAACCAACCTCCTATATCGAGTGGTCGATGGAGTGCCTGATCCAACGGTTTTCTCCATAAGTTAATGATAGCATATTAGAAGAGAAAGGAGGAAGGCGCATTCCTCACCCACTTACTCATTGGGCTCCGCCCTTCTCATTCGATGAAGTGGGGGTCTCCTGCGCTAAAACGATGAAAAAAGCTGACTAATCATAGCCAGCTTTTTTCGTGATGAACCGTTTATTTCTCTTTTAATCCTGCAATGAATTCAGAGAGTTTTTTCAACTCTTCGTCCGTGCCTTTGAAAACGCCCGGAGGCATGCCGCCTTTACCTTCTTTCGCAATTTTCGCGATTTCTTCCGGCTTCAAACCTGTACCAATAAGCGATGGGGCAGCCGCGCCGCCGGATAAGTTTTCACCGTGGCAGGACGTACATGTGTTAGCTTGGGCAATTTTATACCCTTCGGCGTTTTTGTCAATTTCCACTTCCGCACGGATTTTCCCTTGTTCAGCAGCTTTTTTCCAGTCATGTGTCACAACGGCTTCCCAAGTTAAATATACCATTGACGCAAGCGTTAACAGCATCATGCCGGTAGCAACCGGACGCTTCCATGGACGGCGTTCCGGACCGCGATCCAAAAACGGCGCCAATAATAACGAACCGAATGCCAAACCTGGTATCACAATTGCTCCGATCACCGTATAAGGACCTGATGCATACGAATATTTGAGCAACTGATACAGGAACAAGAAATACCAGTCCGGAAGCGGAACATATGCCGTATCCGTCGGGTCAGCAATACGTTCTAATGGAGATGGATGGGCGACCGTCAAACATAAAAAGCCAATTAAAAAGACAGAACCGACCATCCATTCTTTTAATAGGAAGTTCGGCCAAAACGCTTCCGTTTTCCCAGGATATTCCGAATAATCTTTTGGAATATTCGGCTTTCTCACAGCGGGAACGCGGGAATCGCCGACAAACTTCATTCCTTTACCGCGATGCATTTCGTGTTTCCCTCCTTTTTTCTACGCTTAGCAACGTTCAGCGAATCATAGTGGACCAGAAATACCTTGTCTGCGAATCATTAAAAAGTGCGCTGCCATCAAACCGAGCAATGCGGCAGGCAAGAAGAAAACGTGAATCGCAAAGAATCTTGTCAATGTTTGCGCTCCGACAATTTCCGGATCTCCCGCAAGCAGCGTTTTAATCGCCGAACCGATTACCGGTGTCGCTTCCGCGATTTGCAAACCTACTTTTGTCGCAAACAGCGCTTTCATATCCCATGGCAACAGGTAACCGGTAAAACCAAGCCCCATCATGACCATGAAGATAAGCACGCCAACGATCCAGTTTAATTCACGTGGCTTTTTGTATGCACCTTGGAAAAAGACGCGCAATGTATGTAAAAACATCATGACAATAACAAGGCTTGCGCCCCAGTGATGCATACCGCGCACGATTTGGCCGAACGCCACTTCATTTTGCAAGTAATAAACCGATTCCCAAGCGTTTTTAATATCCGGAACGTAATACATTGTTAAAAACATTCCGGACAAAATTTGAATGACCGTAACAAAAAACGTTAATCCGCCAAAACAGTAAACGAACGCGGAAAAGTGGTGGGCCGGGTTTACATGTTCCGGAACTTCATGGTCAGCGATATCCCGCCACAAAGGCGTAATATCCAAACGTTCGTCAACCCAGTCATAAAGTTTGTTTAACACGTATTACGCCTCCCCTCGTGGTTTCGCTTTACCTAAGTATAATTTTCCGTCTTTTACCTTGTACTCATAACGGTCTAACGGATGCATCGGCGGCGTTCCCGGAACGTTCGTGCCGTCTTTTGTGTAACGGCCGTAATGGCAAGGACAGAAAAATTGGTTCGGATGCTCTTTATCCGTATTCCAGTCTACCGTACATCCAAGGTGCTTACAAATCGGAGACAGAGCAACGATTTCTCCTTTGTCATTTTTATACACCCATGCGGATCTCGGTTCTTCCGACTCATACCAAGCGTCTTTTATTTTTACTTTGAAATCAAAACGCTTTGGTTCCGTCGTAATGTCCTTTACATCCGCTACCGCTACCATGTCCGTTCCCGCTTCATCCTTTAAAATCGGATCAACGGCAAAACGGAGCATCGGCATAAAAATCCCAGCAGCCATAAAGCCGCCTACGCCAGTTAGCGTATAGTTCAAAAATTGGCGTCTCGTTACGCGATGTTTGTCACTCATCGTCTTCCCCCCTCTATACAAAATGAAGTCCATCCGGACAGTATTGTATAACACAATAGAAAACTAGGACATTCTAATGATAGCTCAATCGGCGGATAAGGTCAATATCGTCGATGCTTTAACCTGCCAACTTTCTTCCTCGCTGCCTCAAGACCATTGTGAAATAAAAAAGCGAAGCAGTCCCGATGTCTGGTCACGGACCAGATCGTACTTATACGATTCGTCCATATTTTCCAACGGAACGGCCGGAACGAGCCACAATCTGTCCGAAATCGCTGTTTCCTGCTCTTTCCATGCGCGGTCACATGTAACATAAAACACATATTTCATTCCTTGTTTCATTAGCAGGCTTGTCCAATCCGTCAGCCTTTCCACAAGCAATGGTTTCGATTCGCTCAGGAAATAGGAAAATGGCGGAAACAAAAACACTCTCCCTTTTAATTGCCGCTCCAATTCCCCGGCAACAAGCTGCACAAACTCTCCCCCAGAAGCAGCCGTCTTGGCGCCATCGTCCATCGTAATAGGAATAAGCGGAATAAGCGCCGTGTCAATATAATCTTTTTCTTTTTGATACAGTTCCACATCCGCTGCTGTCCACTTCATATGTACTCTCCTTTTTTCGAAAGTTCATTTCCCCTATCACCATACCATATTTTTTGGCAAAAGAAAAACCTTGCGTACAGCAAGGTTTCATAACTTTTTCAACTCCTCGGCAAGACGGCGGAATGTTTCTTCATCTTGGCGGTCTAACGCCTCATCAATCAGCTTCATTAACCGTTTCCGCTGAAATTCATACAGCGATTTTTCTAAAAATTGTTCGGCCAAGCGCCGATCATTTTCGCTGACATGCACTTGTTTCGGCGCATACGGGTTTTCTTCCAGTACGGCAACATATTGCGGCGAATGAAAAGAAGCGCGGAAATTCAGCTGGATATAAATATCCTCATCGCGGTTAAGACGAATGTCATGGAACGATTTTTCCGCATCGGTCGTCATCACATTACCTTTGTAAAAACGAAACGGAACGTCATCGACACAATGGGTCGACATAATGATGCCGCGCGGACAATATTGGGCATTTTCCACAAAATGAACCTTTTGCATCAGCTGGTCATGACTCATTAAATAGTTTAAAATCCAGACACATTCGCGGCGCTTGAGCTGGTAATGACTTAAAAACCAACGAATAAACTCTTTTTTTTCATTCACGGATACGTGCGTCATTATGCGCTTCCCCCTCTATCATTTTCCAAGAAAGAGGTAATATGGACCGCGGATCTCCTACTCCTCTAACTGCAGCAGCATGTCGGCTGCCTCCATGTGCCCAGGATCAAGACGTACGATTTGCTGAAATATTTCTTTGGCTCTCTCTCTGTCGCCTTCTTCGATGAGAAAATAGCCGTACTCCTCAAGGAAATCAACGTTATTCTTAAAGAAAGTATATGCCTCTTGGTAGTGGTTTAATGCATCGGAATACATTTCAAGCTTATGTTTCGCACGCGCTAAATCCCATTCAAACTGCGGGTCATACTCTCCTTGCGCCAGCGCTTCTTCGAGGCAAGAAACAACATCTTCGTACCGCTCCTCGTGCAAGAGCAGCGCACATAACGTCGTCAGCGCTTCAATATAGCCTTGGTCGATTTCGATCGCTTTTCTCAGCCATGATTCCGCCTCATCCGGCTTTCGAAGCTTTAGCGCCATTTTTCCGGCATAAAGCAGCAATTCTTTGTTCCACTCATCGACATGGATGCCTTCCTTGGCAATGTCATAGCTTTTTTTCAGCTTTCCTTCATGCTCATACGCTTTCGCTAAGTACAAGTAAAGCGGAACGTATTCCGGATCGAGCTCTTTTAGCTCGCTTAGCTTTTCAATGGCGGTTTGGTAATATTCCGCTTGGAATGCCGTAAACCCATAGCCGAATAACAATCGGCTGTCGACTTTTGTTTTTAGCGCTTCGTCGTAATATGGCAGCGCCTGCTCAAATTCCCCGCATAGGCTGAGCGCCTCGGCAAGCCGCTCAGCAATGAGGGTACCGGCCATTTCCTTTGTTTTTTCCCGCACTTTTTCGTAAAATGGAATGCTTTTTGTATATTGCCCCATCGAAAAATATAGCTCCGCTAAGGCAAATTGAATAATCGGTTCATCCGGCATTTTTTCATATGCCTGCTTTAACTTTCGTTCGCTGACTTCCTCAAGCCCCTGCATTTGATACAGATCGGCGGCAAGCAGACAGGCGCGTGCAAACAGCGGGTCGTCTTCCTCAATTTGCGTTAAAATCTCAAGCGCCCTGTCCTCTTCGTCGAGCTCTGTATATACTTCCGCCAAAAATAAACGGATTTCCCCTTCGTCCGGATAGCGAAATGATAACTCTTCGAGCAGTTCTTTTGCTTCTTCTAGCATTCCCCACGAATATAAGTAATCGGCAAGTTCATATTTTTCTTCATCGCTTCCGGTTTTCTTCACCTCAGGTACCAAAGATAACGCTTTATTCACTTCTCCATTTTCGACCAAACGGACAATTTCTTCGACGCGTGTCATAGACATAAACCCTTCCTTACGAAAAATGTGCAACAAACATCCCAGCTGCACGGATGATCCGCTCCGTGCCAAATCCGGGGTAAAAATAAAGTTGATTTTCCGCCTTCAGCAACCTTCCTTTATGAACTGTAATAACCGGAACATGATTATCATAATCGACAATAAGCGTTTCGGCAACTAAACGGCTCATCGCTTCCTTCCTATATAGATTATAATCTACTTCGCCGCCAATCCGCAGATCTCCTTTTTGCGGATAAATGCCAATTTTTTTTAACACATTCAGCCTTAGCGGCGTTCGCTCCCGCAGCGGAAACGGAACAAATGGAATATGGTGCGCAGCAAGCAAGTTTCGCCATGCTGCTTCCTGCTTTTTCATTCTCTTTTCGTTCGGCCAATATGGCACAAAGGCTAGCGGAGCTGTTTTCATGATGTCGGCAATCCAATACCATGGCACAGAATGCAAAACATCGCTCTCCTCAATTTCAACAAAAATGACTCGTATTTTCCATCTCCTGCAGGCAAGCACAAAGGACGGAGTCAGCATGCGGGCGGGTACTTTTACGCCGATGAAATAATCGATGGGGCTGTTTAGCAAATGCTGTCGCAGCTTACGCAGTGCGGAAGCGAGCTCCTGCTCCGAAGGAACGTCACAAACAGCCAGCAGCGTAGTGCAGCCGTTTTTGATGAGGTATTGCTGAACATATTGTTTAAATTGGGCAAATGTCCGCGGCTGCTGAAAAGAAAAATCGACCATCACGTGCCCGGGTGTGACGATCATATCCCCTATTTCCATGCGCATCCATGCATAGTGCTTCACCTGTTCACCTATGTAGTCGATGCGATTATGATCCACCACGAGCGCACAGTGCTGCAGCCGTTCTTCACGAAGAACGCATGCGCTTTCAATAATATACGGCATGTCTTCATTCCCCCTTTACGACAGGCTATGAGGGAATCAGAAGACATATGAATAAAAAAAGCAAGAAATCGGCATACCGTTTCTTGCTTTTTGACTGACATTTACATTAAAGAATGAAGATGGTCAAAAAACGCCGGATATGAAACAGCGACCGCTTCCGGATGTTTTAAATGGACGGTTCCTTTCGTAATGCAGGCGGCAATCGCCAACATCATGCCAATGCGATGATCGCCATGACTGTCGACAACAGCTTCCTCTGCTTTTAAAGCTGATTTGCCATGAATGATCATGCCGTCTTCCGTCGCTTCAATCTCGGCACCGAGCTTTCTTAATTCGGTCACGACCGTATCAATTCGGTTCGTTTCCTTCACTTTTAGTTCACTTGCATCTTTTATAACTGTCGTTCCTTCCGCCTGGGTGGCCAGGAGGGCAATGATCGGAATCTCATCGATTAACCGCGGAATTAATTCGCCGCTAATTTCCGTTGCTGTTAACGTCGAAGTGCGGACGGTAATATCGCCAAGCGGCTCGGTTTGTTCATTGCGAACGTTCGCAATCGTTATATCGGCGCCCATTTTTTGCAACACATCAATAATTCCGGTTCTTGTTGGATTTAATCCGACGTTTTTTAACGTAATTTCGCTGTTTGGGACAATAACGCCTGCCACTAAGAAAAAGGCGGCTGAAGAAATATCTCCAGGAACGTATATGCTGGTCCCTGCCAGCCGCTGCGGCCCTGTAACCGATACCGTAAGACCGTCTACCGCCACATCGCCACCAAACAGCCGGATCATGCGCTCCGTATGATCGCGGGAACGGTGCGGCTCCGTTACTGCTGTCGTGCCATCCGTCGCTAAGCCCGCCAATAAAATTGCCGATTTTACTTGCGCGCTCGCCACAGGAGATTCATAATGAATCGGCTGAAGTTCACCGCCGCGGATTGATATCGGCGTATAGTTTCCATGTTCGCGCCCGTCAATGCGCGCCCCCATCATTTTCAGCGGCTTCGTCACTCTTCCCATCGGCCGTTTGGCGATCGATTCGTCGCCGATGAGGCAGGCGTGAAACGGACATCCAGCTAGAATGCCAAGCAATAGCCGCGCTGTTGTCCCCGAATTGCCGACATGTAAAATGTCAGACGGCTCTTGTAATCCGTCCCGTCCTTTTCCCTCGACAACAACATGGCTTCCATCCTGCCGGATCACTATCCCCATTTTCCGGAAGCAATCAATCGTGCTTAAGCAATCTTCCCCCGGTAAAAAATTTTCGATCGTCGTCGTACCGCGCGCCATCGCTCCCAACATCACCGCGCGGTGGGAAATCGATTTATCGCCGGGTACATGGATGATTCCTTGCAATGATGAAATATTGGTTCGTAACTGCACGGCTCCCCCTCCATTTTACACTTCATATGTTTCATAATTCGTATGTTTTTGTATGCATGCTTTCGCCTTCGCGCGATCTTCTTCGCTTTGAAAGCTGAGCCGCAATACCCCGTATATTTCTTCCCTTGTTTCAATAATGCGGATGTTGGTGATGCTGATGTTCTCTTTGGCTAGATAGCCAGTGACTTCGGAAATAACTCCGGGGTAATCGGGCACATCGACATATAAATCGTAAAACGATGGAATCGCTCCTTTCGTCCGCACCGGCAGGCCGTCGCGAAATTGTTTTGCCTCTAGGAAATAATGATAAATCGCTGCGCTGTTTTCCTCTTCCACGATGGAACGGAGCTTTTTCATCTCGGCGATCCAGCGGTCAAACAACGTTAAAAGCTCGTCCTTATTATGTAAAAAAATATCGCGCCACATTTCCGGGTTGCTCGAGGCGATGCGCGTAATATCGCGAAAGCCTCCCGCGGCAAGGCGACTGACAAGCGGATTTTCTTTTTCATACTGTTGGGCTTGGTGAACAAGGCTTGCGGCGATAATATGCGGAAAGTGGCTGATCACCCCGGTAATACGGTCGTGTTCCTCCGGGGACAGCACGACAAACTGCGCTTTCGTCCCTTTCAGCCATTCTTTGAGGCGCTCGATTTTTTCCGCTGCTACCCCGTTTGTCGGCGTCAATACGTAAAAAGCGTTCTCAAACAAATGCGCCCGCGCTGCAGCAACGCCGCTTTTATGCGAACCCGCCATCGGGTGGCCGCCGATAAACGTGATTCCTTGCTTTCCTAACCGCTGCGCATGGTGGACAATCCGCTGCTTGGTGCTTCCTACATCAGTAACAATCACGTTTTCTTTTAGCAGATGGACGGGCATTTGCGCCAAAATTTTTTCCGTCTGCATGACAGGCGTCGCCAAAATAATCAAGTCCGCTTTCTCCATCCCCTGTTCGAGCGATGAAGCGGCTTCATCAATCACTTTTAAGGAGCGGGCAAGCTTCAGCTCCTGTTTGTTGACGTCATATCCGATAATGACGGCGGCCGGATGTGCTTTTTTCACCGCCAGCGCGATCGACCCGCCAATTAAGCCGAGGCCAACGACAAAGATGTTTCCTTCCAATTGCTTCACCTTCTTCATCTGAACCTCCACACGACTAACGTCGGTGGGTTCTGACGTACTAAAGAGTTTTTCCTGCACCTGCGTGCACGCACTTACTCTTTTTCCGTCAAACTTTCATGGATAAACATGTTTAGCGCCCTGCCGGCTCGATTCAAAACCGTTTTCCACTTCATCCCAAGACTTAAGTCACGGGATGAAGTGGAAAAATGCGCCCGCTGCCTTGGAAAGCAACGGGACGGTTCATCCGCTATACAAGTTGTTTTTCCCGGATCATTTGCGCCAACGCGCTGATCACCCGTTCGTTCTGCTCTTTTGAACCAACGGTAATGCGCACGGACGTCGGGAAGCCGAGCGCATTGCCGGAACGGACGATAATGCCGCGCTCGAGCAAATATTGAAACACTTCATTTCCTTCGATCGTAAAATCAATCAAAATGAAATTCGTTTGCGAAGGATAGTAGCGCAAGCCGTTTTCGTCGCAAAAACGGTAAAACATCTCGAGCCCTTCTCTGTTTTTGTCCGAACAGGCACGGATAAACGCTTGGTCATCTAGTGCTACGACCGCTGCGGCCTGTGCGATGCTGGATGTATTAAATGGCTCGCGCGCCGGCTCCATCCCTTGAATAAGCGTTTCGCTGGCAATGCCATATCCGACCCGGAGCGCCGCCAGTCCATATGCTTTCGAAAACGTCCGCAAAATCATGAGATTATCATATTGCGTAAGAAGTGGAACGGTTTGCGGATAATCGTCCGCCATCACGTATTCATAATATGCCTCGTCAAGCACCACAAGAACATGCTTAGGAACGCGCTCCAAAAACGATTGCAGTTCCTGTTCTGTGACATACGTTCCTGTTGGGTTATTCGGGTTGCAAATCCACACGACACGCGTCTTTTCATCAACGGCCGCAAGCATCGCCTCTAAATCATGGCGTCCGTTAATAAGCGGAATTTCGCGAATTTCCGCTCCTTCGATGACCGCATTATGACGATATTGTGGAAATGTCGGCGCAGCCATGACCGTGTTCGTGCCAGCCGATAAAAACGCACGGGAAATAATTTGTACGACTTCATCGGACCCGTTGCCAAAAATCAGCTGCGTTTCTTTTACGCCTAAATGCGCCGCCACTTTTTCCCGCAGCAGACGTGCATATCCGTCTGGATAAACGGCAA
This sequence comes from Parageobacillus sp. NEAU-HV-2, assembly GCF_059115485.1. Lineage (NCBI taxonomy): Bacteria > Bacillati > Bacillota > Bacilli > Caryophanales > Anoxybacillaceae > Parageobacillus > Parageobacillus sp. NEAU-HV-2. The sequence goes on along the minus strand of NZ_JBXUJJ010000008.1, from coordinate 142,989 downwards.
GATGGTCTAATTCGCGGATGATCGCCTCTTTCACAGCTGGGGAACATCCGTATGGATTTTCATTCGATGCTAGTTTAATAATATCAGAAAGTCCGTACTGCCGCTTCACTTCTTCAATCGATTTTCCCGGCTGATAAGGGAGCAAACCCCTTAACTGTGCTTTGATTTCCATAACGACACTCCTTATTTCGAGCTTTCATTGTGATAAACATGCGCGCTTCAGCGGCGCTGCAAGCGAACGGGCGTAACGTTGAAACTCGGCAAGCGCCTCTTCTTTGTTTGCTGGAGTTTGCAGCTGTTCATTCAGCTGCTCTATTTTTTGCACGAGCGCACTGCCAATGACTACACCGTCGCAATAGTCTTTTAGCATCTTCACTTGTTCGCTAGTGGAGATGCCAAATCCGACAGCGACAGGGACGCGGCTATGCCGCTTTACTTCCGCTAAAAAGTCGTTTAATGTTTCCGGTAGCGTGTCGCGCACCCCAGTTACCCCGAGCGATGAGACACAGTATAAAAACCCTTGTGCATGGGAAGCGATGGTTTCCATCCTCTTTTTCGATGTCGGCGCCACTAGCGAAATAAGCGGGATGCCTGTTTTTTCGCCAAGCTGGCGAAGCGGGCCACTTTCTTCAAACGGAAGATCCGGAATTAACACCCCATCGACTCCGTTTTTTTGCGCTAAAGCAAAAAAGTATTCTTCTCCTAATTGTAACACAGGATTGTAATACGTAAAGATAATAACTGGAATTTTCACACCTTTTTTTCGCATTTTCGGAACTAATTCGACCGCTTTTTGCAGCGTCATCTGTCCGAAGAGCGCCCGGGCGGCCGCCCGCTGAATAATCGGGCCATCCGCAAGCGGGTCGGAATACGGCACACCAAGCTCTAACATATCAGCGCCTGCTTCTTGAAGCGTAAGCGCCAGTTCCACCGTAATATCTGGGCTTGGATCTCCGGCGACAATAAACGGAATAAACATCGGTTTAGTTACGGTACATAGCGGCAACGTCGTCATCCTCCTTTACGTTGACATAGCGCATCATCGTTTGCACGTCCTTATCCCCACGGCCCGATAGACAAACGAGCACCGTTTGGCTGCTGTCCATCGTTTTCGCCAGTTCCACTGCTTTGGCCAATGCGTGCGCCGACTCGATCGCCGGAATAATTCCCTCTTCCCGTGATAACAATTGAAACGCGGCGATCGCTTCCTCATCGGTCACGCTTTCGTAGCAGACGCGGCCGATGCTCGCCAAATACGCATGTTCCGGACCCACGCCTGGATAGTCGAGGCCGGCTGAAATGGAATACGGTTCGATAATTTGCCCGTATTCATCTTGCAGCAAGTATGTTAAAGAGCCGTGGATAACGCCTTTCGTGCCTTTGGTGATCGTCGCGGCGTGATACGGGGTATCGACTCCTTTCCCGGCCGCTTCTACGCCGACAAGCTGCACATCATCCTCCAAAAACGGATAAAACATGCCGATCGCGTTGCTTCCGCCGCCCACGCACGCGACAATGACGTCCGGCAGCTTTCCTTCGCGCTCAAGAAACTGCTGCTTCGCTTCATCTCCGATGATGCGCTGAAATTCGCGCACCATTTTTGGATACGGATGCGGCCCGACGACAGAGCCGATCATATAAAAATGGTCGTCGCAATGCTGCACCCAATAGCGAATCGCTTCGTTCGTCGCGTCTTTTAGGGTCCGGTTGCCGCTGTATACCGGAACCACCACGGCACCTAGCAATTTCATGCGAAAAACGTTTAATTCCTGCCGTTTAATATCTTCTTCCCCCATGAAAACGATGCATTCCATGCCGAAATGCGCCGCTACGGTGGCTGCGGCGACCCCGTGCTGCCCCGCCCCCGTTTCAGCAATAATTTTTTTCTTGCCCATCCGCTTCGCCAAAAGCGCCTGGCCGATGGCGTTATTGATTTTATGAGCGCCGGTATGGTTTAAATCTTCGCGCTTTAAATAAATTTTAGCGCCGTTTAGCAGTTTCGTTAAATTCGGCGCAAACGTAAGCGGGGTCGGACGCCCGGAATATTGCTGCAAAATGCGGATATACTCCGCTTTAAACGTCTCATCGGCCAGTGCCTTCGTTAGTTCTTCTTCTATTTCCTCAAGCGGAAGCATTAACGTTTCCGGCACAAATTTTCCCCCGAAATCTCCAAATCTGCCATTCTCGTTTGGAACGTTATACATAGTTCGCCACCTTCTTTTCGATTTCTTTCATTTTTTCCACGCTTTTTTCCTCGTTTTCTTCAATCCCGCTGCTAATGTCAATACCGTACGGCCGATAGGCTAAAAGCCGCTCGACATTTTCCGGCGTAATCCCCCCGGCAATAAAGCAAGGGACGGCTTGCCGGGCCGCTTCTTCTAAATAAAGCGGAACATTGCTCCAGTCAAATGCTACTCCTGTTCCGCCCCATGCCCCGCTTACCCGGCTATCAACGACATAGCCGTCAGCTACGCCGGCGTATTGTTGCATCTTTCTAACGGCATCTTCATCATGATGAATCGCCTTCCAGACAGCCAGTCCTGTCGCTTCTTTGATCGCTGCGACATGCGCCGCCGTTTCATGGCCGTGGCATTGAATGACCGCAAGCGGCAGCTGCGATGCTATGTTGGCAACCAGCTCCGTCGGCGCATTGACAAACACGCCGACAAGCTGCTTCTTGCCAAGCTCGATCGTTTGCAGCCATTGCTTTACTTCTTCCACTTCTACTTTCCGCTTGCTTTCGGCAAAAATCAGCCCGATGTAATCCGCTTTGCTTTGCAGTGATTTTCGCAAATCCGACGCGGAACGGTTGCCGCAATATTTAAGACGGACGGGCAAGCGAATCGACCTCCCCGAACAATTCATATACCGCCGCCTCCACATCGTCTTTGCACATCAGCGCTTCGCCGACAAGCATGGCGTTCGCCCCGTACGTTTGCACTTTCTTGACATCAGCGAAAGTGGCGATGCCGCTTTCGCTGACGATGATGCTCGAAGGCGGGATCAATGGAGCCACTTTTTCGGTTGTTTCCAAAGTCGTCACAAACGTGTGCAAATCACGATTATTAATCCCGATCATCTCTGGGATGAACAAATCCAAAATTTGCTCCAGCGTTTCGCGCGCATGCACCTCGACTAAACATTCCAGCCCTTTGTCATACGCCTCTTGATACAATTCGTACAACGCTTTTGGCGGCAGCGCTTCGCCGATCAATAAAATCGCATCGGCGCCGATGCGCACGCTCTCCTCAATCTGCAAGCGGTCGATAATAAAATCTTTGCGCAAAACCGGAATGCCTACCGCCTCCTTCACCTCGCGCAAATAGCAGCGATGTCCCTGGAAATAACGTTCATCCGTCAATACGCTAATCGCATCGGCACCCGCTTTTTCATACGCTTTAGCAATATCGACGGGCTGGAAATCCGAGCGGATGACCCCTTTGGACGGAGAAGCCTTTTTCACTTCAGCAATTAAGCCAAGCGAGCGGTTCGGCTGCTCGAGCGCTGCCCGCAGCGAACGCTGCTTTCTCGCTGGCAGCGGCTCCGGCAAGGTGAGTGTTTTCATTTCTTCGCGTTTCGTGGCAATAATTTGCTCAAGCATATTTTTCCACCTCTTTCAGACGCAAGCGCTCAAATTGTTCATATGCTTTCTTTGTCAGCAGCGCTTCTTTCGCCATCTCCACGCCTTCGTGAATCGTGTCCGCTTTCCCCGCCGCATATAAGGCGACGCCGGCATTTAGAAGGACGATATTAGTCGCGCTTTCATTGGCTTTTCCTTCCATGACCGCCTTTAATAGCTCGGCGCTCTGCTTAACGGTGTGTACTTGAATATGTTCCAATTTTCCGCGCGCAAGCCCGTATTGTTCCGGCGTGATGACAAAACGGCGGATTTCCCCATGTTTCAGTTCGACCACATCCGTTTCCGCGGCAATGCTGCATTCATCGAGTCCATCTTTTCCCGTTACGAATAAAACATGTTCAGAGCCAAGGCGGCGCAGCGTTTCTGCGAGTTTTTCCGCGTACTGCGTCGAATAAACCCCGATGACTTGCCGCTTGCAGTGTGCTGGATTGGCGAGCGGCCCAATGAGATTAAATACGGTGCGAAAGCCGATCTCTTTCCGCGGCAGGGCGGCATGTTTCATCGCCGAATGATACAGCGGCGCAAATAAAAACGCTAATCCTTTCGTTTTTAATGCTTGTTTCGCATCCTCTGGAGTTGCTTGAATATCAATGCGAAGCGCTTCTAGCACGTCCGCGCTTCCGCTTTTGGAGGAAACGGCGCGATTGCCGTGCTTCGCCACTTTAACGCCAAGCGAGGAAATGACGATCGCTGCTGTTGTGGAAATATTGAACGTCGACGCCCCGTCTCCTCCCGTTCCGCACGTATCGATCACTTCTTCTTCATAATCGATGGTCATCATGCGGCTGCGCATCGCTCTCACGAATCCCGTCAATTCATCGACCGTTTCCCCGCGCAAACGCAAAATCGATAAAAAGCTGGCAATTTGGCTTGCCGTCGCTTCGCCGGACATAATTGCCATCATCGCTTCATACGCTTCTTCCTCCGTCAGCACATATCCGTCAATACATTTGTGAAGAAGTTGTTTCAACATATAGACTCTCCCCTCGCATAAATAATTGTTCCGCACGCTCAATCGCCTTCATTAAGGCGCTCGCCTTATTACACGTTTCTTTCCATTCGAGTTCGGAAACCGAATCAGCGACAATCCCCGCGCCGGCCTGCACATACGCGCAGCCGTCTTTGACGATCGCCGTGCGAATCGCAATGCACGAATCGATATTGCCGTCAAAGCCGATGTAGGCAATCGTGCCGGCATACAAATTGCGCGCCGTCGGCTCTAGCTCCTGTAAAATTTGCATCGCCCTTACCTTTGGCGCACCGCTTACCGTGCCGGCCGGAAACGCGGCAAGCAAGGCGTCAATCGGATGCACCTCTTCCTTTAGTTCGCCTGTTACTTTCGAAATTAAATGCATGACGTGCGAAAACTTGCCGATTTCCATTAATACGGGCGTCCGAACCGTTCCGTATTTGGCCACTTTCCCGATATCGTTACGGGCTAAATCGACGAGCATATAATGTTCGGCTCGTTCTTTCGGGTCATGGTAAAGCTCGTCGGCAAGCTGCTCATCCTCTTCCGTCGACCGTCCTCGCCTTCTCGTTCCGGCGATCGGGTGAATTTCCATATGGCGGTTGTACACTTGAATGAGCTTTTCCGGGGAGCTGCCGACAATTTCAAAATCATCGAGGCGAAAGTAAAACATATATGGCGATGGATTAATATGGCGTAACATCCGGTATACTTGAAATCCGCTGACGCGAACCGGTACGGCAAACCGCTGCGATAAAACCGCTTGAAACACGTCCCCGCTGGCAATATAGCGTTTGATCGTCTCTACATCTTGTAAAAATCTCGCTTTGTCATAATTCGAGATAACCCTTTGAAAGGAAACACTCTCTTCGTCTGCGTGATCAAGCAATAACAAACGCTCTTCTCTTCCGCTTGCCGCTTTTTTCATTAAGGCGGCGATCCGTTTAAGCCCTTGTTCATACTTGTGCTTCTTTGTTTCCTCCGAGTCTTGCTCCGTTAAACGGACGTAATGGATGAAGAGAAGCTCGCGTTTATGGTGGTCTAATACGATCAAAGATTCGCAAAAAGTAAAATAGCCGATCTTCATGGAAAGGTCCCGGTTTGGATGAATGGGAACTTTTTCAATGGCGGAAATAAAGTCATACCCTAAAAAGCCGACTGCACCGCCAGTAAACGGAACCGCTTCGTTCAGCCGCTTGACGCAAAGCTTTTGCTCGATGAAGCAAAACGCTTCTTTCAGCGAAGAAGTGTTTGCTATTTCTTCACCGCGCTCATCGATGACAGAAAACGTGTGACCCGTTTCACTTTCTAGCGTCAAAAACGGCGACAAGCCGATGAAGGAATAGCGCGCCCACGGCGACTGATCATCTTTGCTTTCTAGTAAAAACACCGCATCCTCTTGCAAATTTTCAAAGATTTTAAGCGGCTCGAATACATCGGCTAAAAAGCGGCGCACAATCGGAATCGTGCGGAAATGGCGCGCATCTTCCAAAAATGCGGCAAGCGTATAGTTGGACATGATTCTCTCCCTCCGTTTATTCGGATGGAGAATGAGGGTTTATGAGGCGAAATCGGGGAATAAAAAAACCCAAAGACAGAGATGCCTTTGGGTAGACTTTGCATTCATTTAGCAAACGCTCACCTCAACTAAACTCGCTCATTCTCATCTACCCTAAACTCTGCTCTCACTCTGCTTACTTACTGCTTTGTTTCCTATCATATTACATTTCGGTTTTTTTTGTCAACGACAAATCCGGCCGCAAGACGGCTGCATCCCGCAAATAAACATGAGAGATTTCTTCTTGTTTTTTCGTCGTATGAACGGTCATCATCACCCGGATGCAGCGCGGCAAAGAATTCGGCACCGGAATTTCCCGCATGCACATGACCGGTACGTACGTCCACCCTTCCAAACGGCGGAGCGCTTGCGCCGGAAAGGCCGCGGTAATATCATCGGTCACCGAAATAAGCACAAACGATACGTCGCTTGCTGCGACGTCATTAGCCCGAATCATTTCCCTCAGCAACGTTTCCGTGGCGTCGACAATTTCGTTCGCTTCATTGCGCTCTACCGTAATCGCTCCCCGAATGCCGCGGATCATGGCTTTCCCTCCTCCCGTTGGGCAAATTCACAAAGCAGTACGGATAAGGTGTCGTCGTCGAGCGCTTCAATGTCTATTTCGCCAATATCTTTTAACAGCACCATGCGCACCATCCCTGCTCTTGCTTTTTTATCGCCTTTCATTTTTTCAAGCAGGCGCTCGAGTTTTAGCGATGCTGGGATGGAAACAGGGAATCCGTATGTACGAAACCAGGCGGGAAACTGATAGTCGGCAAACGAGCGCCCATATACTCTTTCGCTGACAAAAATGGCAAACAGCATCCCGAGCGCCACGCCATCGCCATGGGTGATCGCACCGTAGCCAAGCTCGCTTTCTAACGCGTGCCCAAGCGTATGGCCGAAATTTAAATGGGCGCGGACTCCCGTTTCTTTCTCATCTTCACGCACGACGCTTGCTTTGATTTCAATTCCTTTTTGAATGCAATATTGAAGCCGCTCCCCTGTTAAATCACGAAGCGTATGGATTTCCTGACGCAGCCATTCGTAAAAACGGCGGTCGCGGATCAGCGCATGCTTAATGACTTCGGCAAAGCCGGAGCGCAGTTCTTTTTCCGGTAGAGAGCGCAAAAAGGCGATGTCATAAACAACCGCTTCCGGCTGGTGGAACGCCCCAATCATATTTTTTCCGAGCGGATGGTTGATCGCCACTTTGCCGCCGACGGCGCTGTCATGCGCAAGCAACGTGGTTGGGATTTGTATATAGCGAATGCCGCGCATATAAGTGGCCGCGACAAATCCGGCCAGGTCGCCGACCACGCCGCCGCCAAAGGCAAGAATCAAAGAATGACGGTCAAGGCCGCACTCAAGCGCGGCCGTTTGACATGCATAATATTGCTCGAACGATTTTGCCCCTTCCCCGCTCGGAATGACATGCGTATACACTTCGTAGTCATCGGCTAGCAGCGCCTGAAGCTCCGCTAAATACAACGATTTCAGCGTTTGATCGGTGATAATCAGCAGTTTCGTTCCTTTAGGAAAAGATAAAGAACGAAGAATTTCCGGCAGGGAATGGATAATCCCCTCCCCGAGAAAAAGCGGATACTGTTTTGTTTTCGTTTCAATAAGCAATTGTTTCATAATTAAAACTCCCTTGCATAGCGGCGCATTTTTTCAACGTTTTCCTTAATGAGGTCCATGCGATCCTGGCCGAATTGGTCGACGATCGCCGCGGCTACTTCCCAGGCCACTACCGCTTCGGCAACAACGCTGGCCGCCGGCACGGCACAGCTGTCCGAGCGCTCAATGCTGGCCGCGAACGGCTCTTTCGTTTCAATGTCTACGCTTTGCAACGGCTTATACAGCGTTGGAATCGGCTTCATCACTCCGCGCACGACAATCGGCATACCGGTTGTCATTCCGCCTTCAAAGCCGCCAGCGCGGTTCGTCCGGCGCGTAAACCCTTTTTCCTTGCTCCAAATAATCTCATCGTGCACTTCGCTTCCCGGGCGGCGCGCCGCTTCAAAGCCGATGCCAAACTCCACCCCTTTAAAGGCGTTGATGCTGACGATCGCGGCGGCAATTTTGGCATCGAGCTTGCGGTCATAATGAACATGGCTTCCTACCCCTGCCGGCACTCCTTCGACAATCACCTCGACGATGCCGCCGATCGAGTCGCCGTTGTTCTTAGCGTTATCGATCGCTTCCATCATTTTAACGGCTGCTTCTTCATCAAAACAGCGAACCGGTGACGCTTCTGTCACTTCCTGCAATTCCGCGAGCGATTGATAATCAAGCCGCTTGGCGCGGATGCCGCCGATTTCCAACACATGTCCGGCCACGCGGATGCCAAGATCCTCTAAAATCCGCTTCGCCACCGCACCGGCCGCAACCCGCACCGTTGTCTCACGCGCTGACGAACGTTCGAGCACATTGCGCATATCACGATGCCCGTATTTTAACGCGCCGTTTAAATCGGCATGTCCCGGACGTGGACGCGTCACTTTCCGCTTCACTTCTTCCTCATGATCGATCGGTTCAATGGCCATAATGCTTTGCCAATGTTTCCAGTCGCGGTTTTCGACGACAAGCGTAATCGGCGAACCAAGCGTTTTTCCATGGCGGACGCCGCTTAAAATTTTCACTTCGTCTTTTTCGATTTGCATCCGCCGCCCGCGCCCATATCCTTTTTGCCGTCTTGCCAGCTCTTTATTAATATGTTCGGCAAGCAGCGTGAGCCCCGCTGGCACTCCTTCCAAAATCGTTGTCAGCTGCGGCCCGTGTGATTCCCCTGCTGTTAAATAGCGCATGTTTTTCTCTCCCTTCAACTCTTTAACGCGGTTAAGTAAAAATATATCACAAATTTAAAAAATGAAAATAGTTTCCGATAAAAAAAGAATTCATCTTGGCGATGAACTCTTTGGCAAATTATTCATTTTTTGCGATAAAAAAACGTATCTTCTATTTCGAAACCGTATAAAGCCGGATTAAAAATTTGCTCCGTGCTTCCGACAAACAAAATCCCGCCTGGCCGCAGCGCTTCATTAAATTGACGATAAAGCTTTTGCTTTGCCTCTTCCGTAAAGTAAATGAGCACGTTGCGGCACACGATTAAATCAAAGAAACGCCCAAACGGGTCGGCAAGCAAATTATGTTTTTTAAATGTCACCGCTTTTTTTATCTTTTCGTCTATTTTATAATACATTCCTTCTTTCGTAAAAAACTTTTTTTTCATTTCTTCCGGAACTTCCTGTAAGGATCGCTCCGTATACAGCCCGATTTGCGCGCGGGCGATCGCGTTTTCATCGATATCGGTGGCGAGAATCGAAATATGAGTCAGCGGCATAAATTTGGATAATATCATGGCTATCGTATACGGTTCTTCCCCGGTGGAACAGGCGGCGCTCCATATTTTTAAACGGCGGTTTTGCGCAAGCAGTTTCGGCAAAATCTTTTTTTCCAGTACTCCCCAACGTTTCGCATTTCGATAAAATTCGGAAACGTTAATCGTAATCCGGTCCAAAAACTCATGAAACAGCGTTTCGTCTTTTTCGATCGCTGCAAAAAATTGCTGAAAGTTTTTCAGTCCTCTTTTTTCATAAAGCGATGTCAGCCGTCTTTTCATTTGCGCTTCTTTATACAAAGACAAGTCAATGCCCGTTTTCCGCTTGATGTTTGCGATAAATTGCTGATAGTCGTTCATCCCTGTTTTTCCCCGCTTTTCTCTCTTTTGCCAATGATAACTATCTACGCCATAAGTATATCGCAAAGCTGATAGGGGAGAAAGAAAAAACCGCAACAAAAAAACCGGTCATATTGCTGACCGGCTTTTCAGTATACCCACTGATTGATTAATTTCGAATAATTGACAAGCTCTTCTTCTTTGAAAAAGAGATTGATTTCGCGTTCTGCGCTTTGCGGCGAATCAGAGCCGTGAATCACATTTTTGCCTACCGTAAGTCCATAGTCGCCGCGAATCGTGCCAGGCGCCGCTTCTTGCGGATTCGTTTTTCCCATCATTTGCCGTGCAGTTGCAATGACGTTTTCGCCTTCCCAAACCATGGCGAACACTGGGCCGGACGTAATGAAATCGACTAATTCGCCAAAAAATGGGCGTTCTTTATGCTCGGCATAGTGCTGTTCCGCTAATTCGCGGGATACTTGCATTAATTTTGCTCCGACAAGCTGAAAGCCTTTTTTCTCAAAGCGGGAAACAATTTCACCGATTAAATTGCGCTGAACCCCGTCAGGCTTCACCATGATAAACGTTCTTTCCATCATCTATTCTCCACCCCTACTGTAATATGTACTAGGAAACCGGGTTCCCCACCAAAATAGTATCATTGTTTTCGGCCAATAGCAATAATCTCCTTGAAAGCGCTAAAAATCCCTTTTTCCGATATACATCGCAATATCATATAATGTGGAACGCGCTTTATTGTTTGGCAGCGTTTCTAATACGAGCAGCGCTTTTTGCAAATACCGGTCGCTCAGCACATACGATTTTTCAATCGCATCCGTTTGTTTAATTAGCGCAATAATTTCCTTCATTTCTTCCGCCGTTGTTTCCGGGCGTACCACGGTTGTAATTTTAGCTTTCAGCTGCTCATTTTCCATGGCAAACAAAACAGGCAGCGTTACATTTCCTTGCAATAAATCGCTCCCCGCCGGTTTGCCGAGCTGCGCTTCCGTTCCGGTAAAATCAAGAATGTCATCGGTGATTTGAAACGACATGCCAACGTAATACCCGAATAAGTAAAGACGCTCCGCCACCTCTCTCGGCGCGTCGGCCGCAATCGCGCCAAGCTGGCAGCTGGCGGCAATCAACAGCGCGGTTTTGCGTCTAATGCGCCGCAAATAGCAACGTAAATTTTGCTCAAAGCGATATTTATCTTTAATTTGTTCAATTTCCCCTCGGCACACTTCCACGATTGTATTCGCCAACACTTGATGGGCAAGCGGATTATCGAGGCGTGTCATCCTCTCAAGAGAACGGGCAAACATATAGTCGCCGGTATACATGGCAAAACGGTTGCTCCATTTGGCTTTAATCGTCTGTCTGCCCCGGCGCAGCTCGGCATCGTCAATCACATCATCATGCACAAGGGAAGCCATGTGAATGAGCTCTAACGCTACCGCCACATGCTTAATGCGCTCGATATCATAATTGCCAAATTTGGCGGCAAGCAATACAAAAACGGGACGGATCCGCTTTCCGCCCGCCTGCAATAAATGCAGCGCCGCCTCGCTAAGCTGCGCATACTCGGACTGGATTGTTTGTTCTAACTCTTTTTCCACTTTGCGTAAATCTGCATTCAAAAATGAATACATCGCCTTTAACTTCATGATGTTCACCTTAACTATTATCGTTTATAACCTAAGTGCATCGCGGCAACGCCAAAGGTGTACGGCTTCACTTCGATATCGACAAAACCGGCTTCGCGAAACATTTGCGCCAGCTCATCTCTGCCCGGAAAATCGCGAGCCGATTCTTGAAGCCACGAGTATTCTTCATAACTTTTCGCAAATAATTTTCCGAATAAAGGCATAATAAAGCGAAAGTAAAAATAATATAACTGACGAAAGCCGATTAGCGTCGGCTGCGATGTTTCGAGACAAACGACCTTTCCGCCCGGCTTTGCGACGCGGTACATTTCTTTTAGCACGGTCATATAGTCAGGCACATTGCGCAGCCCAAAGCCGATCGTCACATAGTCAAACGTATTATCAGGAAACGGCAAATTCATCGCATTGCCGTGAATAAGCTTGACGTTCGTCAACTGCCGCTCTTTTACCTTTTGTTCCCCTACTTTTAACATGTTTTGGCTGAAATCAAGCCCATATACTTCACCGCTTGGACCGACCGCTTCGGCGAGCGCAATCGTCCAATCAGCTGTGCCGCAGCAAACATCGAGCGCTTTTTTTCCTTTTTGGACATTCATCCGCTTCATCGTATCTTCCCGCCATTTCAGATGGCGCCGGAAGCTAATGACCGAATTCATGCGGTCATAGTGTTGATAAATTTTTTCAAACACATGGTGAACTCGTTCTTCTTTCGATTGATGCATACTTCTACCCTTCTTCCACCGTCTTTTTCGCGATGGCTGAAAAACCGCCGGTAAGCTCAGAAATGCGGATTTGCAACATCTCATTGACTTGTAATTTCGCGTTTAACAACGCCTCTTTGCAATGGTCGATATATCGATTGCAAATATGGAGCAAATATTGCTTCTGCTCTTTCGTGACCGTTTTGGATTTTGGAAAGATAATGTTTTCCATTTGTTCAAACAAAACGGAAGAACCGGAACGAACGAACATCTCTTTTTCCAAGTTTAATCGTCTTAACAGCAAATAATAATAAGAAAATTTTCCCCATACAGGAGTGGAAAAATGGGCGGCCATTTTGCAAATTAATGCGGATTCAATCGTTCCGACGCTGTCAAATAACGCTTCAATCCGCTCAATATCCTTTTGATACAATCGGACTTTATGTTCGTTGATATCGCGAATCGCCTCCGCAAAGAGACGAATGAGCGGAATTTCATTCAACTTCGCTAAATAATCGTAATATAAACCGCTGTATAAGTCGCCGGCAAGGACAACTAATTGCTGCGTTTTTAAATCATCTTCCTCGGAAACAGAATTTGTTACTTCATCATGGGTATCAAGGGCGATTTGCACAAGCATCATCGGAATAATATAGTGATCGACTTTCTCTGGAGCAATGGCTGCATCTTCCAAAACGGATAAGGATAACAAAATGCGGTCTTCATCGATTTGTCTCGCTGGTATATGCTCGAACAAATAAGAATGATGGAGAAAGCGTTCGATTTGTTCTTTTAATAATGCGATTTTTTTCATGATGTGTTTCAAAATCATCACCCTTGTCCCACAAAAATTTGCATACAATACAACGGAGTAATTATACCATAATTTTTTTGTAAACGCTCTAGTTTCATAAAAATAGTACAATTACTTTTTCCCTTCTGACTCAATTTCACCGTGTCTTGTTTGAATATACGCCTTTCCTCTCACTTTAATCGCCGATGTATGCTCCGTAAATTGAGCAATCAACACTTCGCCTTTATCGAGCTTTTCCGAATGATGAAAACGTGTATCCGCTCCTCTTGTTAATCCGATGACATTCACTCCGTCCTCTAGCGCTTTAATAACTACATAATCGCTATTTACGTGCATCATTCTCTCCTCCTTTTTTAAAAGGATTTGCATTTTTTATGCTTTTATGAGGGATAACACTTCGGCCCGGGCGTTTTGATCGGTTGCAAACACGCCGCGCACCGCCGTGGTCACTGTTTTCGCTCCCGGTTTTTTTACGCCGCGCATCGTCATGCACATATGTTCCGCTTCGACAACGACCATCACGCCGTGGGGATCGAGCGCTTCTACAATCGAATCGGCCACTGTCGCCGTAATGCGTTCTTGCAATTGCGGGCGGCGCGCGACCGCCTCGACTGCCCGTGCCAGTTTGCTTAATCCTGTCACTTTCCCTTCACGAGGAATGTAGGCGACATGGGCAACGCCGAAAAACGGGACTAAATGATGCTCGCACATTGAATAAAACGGAATATCTTTCACAAGCACAAGCTCTTCATGGTCTTCGCTAAACACTGTTTGAAAATGTTCCTTCGGATCTTCGTGCAATCCCGCAAATACTTCGGCATACATTCTCGCAACCCGCTTTGGCGTGTCGATCAGTCCTTCGCGATTGGGATCTTCGCCAATCGCTTCTAAAATTAACCGAACGGCATATTCGATTTGTTCATAATTCACATGTGACATACAAGCAACATCCTCCTGCATCATAAAAGCTGAATGTAATCCGATTCTAGCATAGATAACGAAAAAAAAGCAAAAAAGAAGGGCAGCGCGTCGCTTACCCTTCCTTCTAAGCTCCTTTATGTAAGCTTATTTTACAGCATCTTTAAGAGCTTTACCTGGTTTGAATGCAGGAACTTTGCTCGCAGGGATTTCCATTTCCTCCCCTGTTTGTGGGTTGCGCCCTTTACGAGCTGCGCGCTCGCGCACTTCAAAGTTCCCGAAACCGATTAATTGGACTTTATCGCCTTTTCTTAGCGCTTCTGTAATAGATTCAAATACAGCGTCTACCGCTTTTGTTGCATCTTTTTTGGAAAGACCGCTAGTTTCAGCAACTGCGTTAATTAATTCTGTCTTATTCATGCCACTCACCTCCTCCCAAGAGGATTGTTAAAATTACTTGCTTAATACCATTTCTTCACACTTTCGTGCATTTCTATACGTATAAAATGTGGTGACATGCCTAATATTAACCAATTTATCGATATAATTCAACATATTTTTCTGCAAATCGATAAAATTTAAGTATATTTCACCAAAAAACTTTGGAAATCGGCACGTTCGAATAAAAGAGTTTTTCTGCTCCTTCGCGTAGACATTCTTGTTCCGCTAGACTTTCATAGGGTGTTTCTCGTTCTTTGGCTTGGTTCAAAAGCAGTTCCGCTTCATCCCGATGACTTCCGGCACAGGCTTTCGTTGCCAATGAATAGCAACTTTTTCTGATAAAAGATTACCATATGCGTCATAGGTTATCAAGATAAAATCCTTGTTTTTTAAGGGTTTCTATTCATTTGCACCACCTGTCGACAAAAAAAAGACTCCAAACATGGAGTCCTTTTTATAGAATAATGGCAATTAAACCACCGGAGCCTTCGTTAATGATGCGCTCTAGCGTTTCTTTTAGTTTATAACGGGCATTTTCCGGCATCAGCGCTAGTTTTGCCTGAATTCCTTCGCGGACAATCGAGCTGAGTGATCGTCCGAAAATATCGGAATTCCAAATCGAGAGTGGGTCGTCTTCAAAATCTTGCATTAAATAGCGGACGAGTTCTTCGCTTTGTTTTTCCGTGCCGATGATTGGTGCAAATTCCGATTCGACATCTACTTTAATCATATGAATCGACGGAGCAACCGCTTTTAAACGGACGCCGAAGCGGGAACCCTGGCGAATGATTTCCGGCTCGTCTAAGCTCATATCGGAAAGCGCCGGCGCCGCAATGCCATAGCCGGTTTGTTTCACCATTCTTAATGCATCGGCAATTTGGTCATATTCCGCTTTTGCATGGGCAAAGTCCTGCATCAGCTGCAATAAATGATCTTTTCCGCGAATTTCCACGCCAACAATTTCTTTTAAAATTTGATCATACAATTCATCCGGCGCGTATAAATCGATTTCGGCAATTCCTTGCCCCATTTCAATGCCGGCAAGGCTTGCTTTTTCAATAAAATCATATTCGCTAAACTGCTGCACAACTCTGTCGACATCGCGCAGCCGTTTAATGTCTTTTACTGTATCGCGCACGGCTTCTTGATAGCTTTCGCGAAGCCAATGATCTTCGCGGAGCACCATGACCCAGCTCGGTAAGTTCACATTCACTTCTAATACCGGAAATTCATATAATGCTTCACGAAGCACGTTATACACATCGGCTTCTCGCATGCTTTCGACGCTCATTGCCAGCACTGGAATATCGTATTTTTCCACCAGCTCGCGGCGGAGCGCTTCCGTTTCCGGATGGTGCGGGCGTACGGTGTTAACAATCATAATAAACGGTTTGCCAACTTCTTTTAATTCGTTAATGACACGCTCTTCCGCTTCGATATAATCTTGGCGCGGAATCTCGCCGATCGTGCCGTCCGTCGTAATAACAACACCGATCGTCGAATGTTCTTGAATGACTTTTCTTGTGCCGATTTCCGCCGCCTCCTGGAACGGAATCGGTTCCTCATACCATGGCGTATGGATCATGCGCGGGCCGTTTTCATCTTCATACCCTTTTGCACCAGGGACAGCATAGCCAACGCAGTCCACAAGGCGGATATTTACTTCCAATCCTTCATCGACTTTTACGGTCACCGCTTGATTTGGCACAAATTTCGGCTCGGTGGTCATAATTGTTTTCCCCGCGGCGCTTTGCGGCAATTCATCTTGCGCACGCGCTTTATCTGCTTCATTTTTAATATTTGGGATGACGACAAGCTCCATAAATCTTTTTATGAAAGTCGATTTGCCGGTTCGGACCGCACCGACTACTCCTAAATAAATATCGCCACCTGTCCGTTCGGCGATATCTTTAAAAATATCGACTTTTTCCAAATGACTCCCCTCCAGTCTTTGGGTCGTTATCATAAACAACCAAATTTTTTGCTAGTATTGTAGGACACTATATGAATATGATGTTGTCCTATTCATTTATGACTAAAATGGATATAAAAAATCCCTTCTCTAGAATGTATTTTTCTAGAGAAGGGTTCATGACTCATTTCGTTAAAAAAATTGGTTCCTTCGTTTGTGCGTCAATCGTATATGGAAGGGAGTAGGCGGGCACGAATAACGAATGCTTCACTAATATGTCGCGAATATCTTCGCCCGGACGGTAATGATGTTTCTCTTTTTTTAATGCATTATATAAGTCGATGCGATAATCGATATAAATTTCCCCGCTCCCATCGATGACAAACGGCAAATTGTTGCCGGAAAACGGGCTGACCGCATACGGTGGTTCTTTATAACCGAGTTTTTTATAATCGAGCGTGAACACTCCCGGTGCGATCACTTCCTTAAACGGCGGATATCGATGGTTGTCTTGATACATTTGCAAGCGCAGCTTTAAATCACGAATCCGTTCGGCCATACGCAAGTCTAGCAATTTCACGGTTGGGTTCTTTTCCGCATCGACAATGACATATTGGAAAACACCGCCGCTTTCATAAGCGTTTCCCGGTGGTTCCTGCATATAGCGGGGGATTAGCTTGCTGAAATCAATCGGATACTTCTGGTAAATTGGTGTTTTCATATCGCGTGTTTTAATCGGCAAAAGCCCCCCTGTTGCTTTACGGTACTGGTTTACTGCTGATTGTACCACCGCAACTTGATCTTCATACGGAATTTGATTTTGTTTAAGACGCTCTTTTGGGTATAAACAACCGGAAAGGGATAATACGATCAGACATGAAGCAATACAACGAATGATCCATCTCATTTACGATCCATCCTTTAACTGCAACTGTTATTCTGGTGTAGGGCCGCTAAAGACGACAAAAATAATAATAATTCCCGCTAAGATCATCAAAATATAGGCGATGAATGCCAAAATAAAGCGGATGATCTTGTTTTTTGCTTTGTAGCGGCTAATGTAAATAGAAGCGACGGAAATAAACATAAATACCATGGATGTAATGGCAATCCACATTTTCGCTAAAGCTGGCGACATCCGTTTTTCCTCCTTTTTCGACACTTATTATAACAGCAAATGTATTTCATTGCACCTAAGTCTGTTTTCTCCGTCATGCAAAAAAAAACTGAAGTAAAGCGGGGCTTTCTTTACTTCAGTTTAACTGTAAATACCCTTTATCCGGAAGCTCAAGTCTATAATTGTTCGTGATATTGTATGCAGAGCGCAAACAACTTGTATCATCGAACGCCTATTTTCTTCACTTTTCCTGTTGCGGTTCTGTAAGAATATTCATTAAATCGTCAAGTTCTTGCGTCTTTCCGCGCGACATTAATGAATCTACCGCGTCTTTTGGATCTTTTCCGTCAAATAGCACTTCGTAAAGCACTTCCGTAATCGGCATTTTTACCCCAAGCTTTTTGGCCAGCTGATAGGCTGCTTTCGTTGTTCTGACCCCTTCTACGACCATTCCCATGCTTTCAAGCACTTCATCCAGCTTTTTTCCTTTTCCTAACATATGGCCAGCACGCCAATTTCGTGAATGAACGCTCGTACAGGTGACAATTAAGTCACCGACACCTGTTAATCCGGCAAACGTCAGCGGATTAGCGCCAAGTGCGCAGCCTAAGCGGGCAATTTCTGCCAGACCTCTTGTCATAAGCGCCGCTTTTGCATTATCCCCATATCCTAATCCGTCCGTAATGCCGGCCGCTAGCGCGATAATATTTTTCAGCGCCCCGCCCAGTTCGACTCCGATTAAATCAGGGTTTGTATAAACGCGGAAATATTGGTGATTCATAAACAAATCTTGAATGCGCTCCGCCGCTTCCATATTTTTCGCGGAAACGGTTACCGTCGTCGGGTGGCGCAGGCTTACTTCCTCGGCATGGCTCGGACCGGATAAAACGACAACATCTTTTAAGAGCTCGCCCATTTCTTCTTCGACAATTTCGGAAACACGCTTATGTGTGTCCGGTTCGATTCCTTTACTGACAGAAACGATCGTAATCGGTTCATGGATGCAATCGCGCACTTTCCGCAGCACTTCGCGAATCGCCTTTGTCGGCACAGCCAGTACCACGGTTTGAATACGGTCTAACGCCTGGCTAAGATCCGTATAGCCAACGATTCCTTCCGGCAGTTGAATGCCAGGCAAATATTTTTCGTTCGTTCGCTTTTGATTTATTTCTTCAATTTGTTCCGCACGTTGTCCCCATAGCCGGACTTGATGCCCATTATCGGCAAGGACCAGCGCAAGCGCTGTCCCCCAGCTTCCTGCTCCTAGCACTGCAATTTGCTCCACTATTCTCACTTCCTTTTATCCAAAGATCTGTCATCTATCGCGGCACCTCCGCACCGCTGCGGCGGCGACACATTGAGTTAACTTCTCTGAGTAACCCACGCAAGACCAAACTTTGTTTGGTCTGAGCCTCCTCGCGGGCCCTCCAGCGCGTTTCGCCGATGAGCAGGCGCCCTCCGCTTTTCTTATTGTCTAGCTCCGGGCGCCATCGGCTCGCGTCGCTTCGGCCCCGCTGCGGCGGCAACAGCCTCCTCGCGGGTCCTCCAGCGCGTTTCGCCGATGAGCAGGCGCCCTCCGCTTTTCTCTCTTGTCTAGCTTCGGCGGCTAGCTCCCTTGTGCGAAATAACCTCCGCCCTTGAAGTGCAAGCACTTCCGCGGGCGGAGAACATTTCGCTTCGGGGGAGCCAGGATGGCGACATTTCGCCGTTGCCCGCAGGACGCGGGCCGCTTTTAGGCGAAATTGGGCCGCCTTCGCTTTTCTTATTGTCCAGCTCCAGCGCCTAGCCTTCTTCTGCCAAATAACCTTCGCCCTCGGGGTGACAAGCACCCCTGCAGGCGAAGAACATTTGGCTTCGAAGGCTGAACGCGGCGCTTCCGCTTTTCTTATTTCCTTGGTCTGGCGATGATTTTGATCGGCGTGCCTTCAAAGCCGAACGCGTCGCGGATGCGGTTTTCTAAAAAGCGTTCGTAGGAGAAATGCATTAGTTCCGGGTCATTGACAAAAACGACAAACGTTGGCGGTTTTACAGCCACTTGCGTCATGTAATAAATTTTTAAGCGCCGCCCGTTATACGTTGGGGTTGGATTCATCGCCACGGCATCCATAATCACTTCGTTCAGCACATTTGTTTGCACGCGCAGCGCATGATTTTCGCTCACCATGCGGACAAGCGGCAACAGTTTATGCAGACGCTGCTTTGTTTTTGCCGAAACGAAAAGGACTGGCGCATAGTCCAAAAATGGAAAGTGGTTGCGAATTTTCCGCTCAAATTCGATCAACGTTTTGTCATCTTTTTCAATGGCGTCCCATTTATTGACGACAATAATGACACCGCGTCCTGCTTCATGAGCGTATCCGGCAATCTTTTTATCTTGTTCGATAATGCCTTCTTCCGCGTTTAAGACGACAAGAACGACATCCGAACGTTCAATCGCTTTCAGCGCGCGTAACACGCTATATTTTTCGGTATTTTCATAAATTTTTCCTCTTTTTCTCATTCCTGCTGTGTCAATAATAACATATTCCTGTCCGTCCCTCACAAACGTTGTATCGACAGCATCACGCGTCGTACCGGCAATATCGCTGACAATGACGCGCTCTTCTCCTAAAATGGCATTAACAAGGGACGATTTGCCAACGTTCGGTCTCCCGATTAAACAAAACTTAATCACATCTTCCTCATATTCTTCTTGACCTCGTTTCGGGAAATGGCGGACGACCGCATCCAACAAATCGCCAAGCCCTGTTCCATGCGAGCCGGAAATTGGGTATGGGTCGCCAAATCCAAGCGCATAAAAATCATAAATCAAGTCGCGCATTTCCGGGTTATCAATTTTATTGACGGCGAGAACGACCGGCTTGTTCGAACGATGCAAAATTTTCGCTACTTCCTCATCCGCAGCCGTAACACCGTCGCGGCCGTTTGTCATAAAAATAATGACGTCCGCTTCATCGATCGCGATTTCTGCCTGTTGGCGAATTTGCACTAAAAGCGGCTCATCGCCAATATCGATTCCGCCTGTATCAATCAAGTAAAATTGATGATTCAGCCATTCTGCACTGCTGTAAATTCTGTCGCGAGTTACCCCGGGCACATCCTCGACGATGGAAATACGTTCACCGACAATGCGGTTAAAAATCGTTGATTTTCCGACATTCGGACGGCCAACAATGGCCACGACTGGATTGGTCATGCTATCACCCTTTCTTTACGTATCGCGACGGTAAAAAACGCCCTTTTCCAAAGGGCATGGCTACAACTGTTTTATTTTATCAAAAACACCATCTCCCAACAATCATCTAATGTTTGACGATAATAAGCAATTCTTCGGTAAGCTCATGGGCAATGCCATCCAGAATCGCTTCTAAGTTGGCGGCTACCTTTTCCATTTCCTCCTTCGTTTCACAAATAAAAACCGGTGCTCCGCCCGCCACTTTTTGCTGATTAGTTGTAATCACCGCTAAAATCATTTTTTCGTGTGTCATCCGTTTTATTCTCCCCTTTGGATAAACCGACGTTTTTTAGGCATGCGGATTGCGTTTTCCAATATCGGCACGTTTTCAATAACCGCTTTTGCCTTTTCAACGTCATTGGTTTGCGGCAAAATAAAAACGCCAACCCGTCCATCATTCAAATCCCGTTTCGCTAGCGGAACAAGCGCTGGCGTCCCTGAATCGCGATACACACCGAGCGCAGTAGAGACATCATGCAAAATCGCCTGCCGCTGCCCTAAATTAGCAATGGTTGTGCGCGCATTAAAATTTTTGGGCTTTAAAATAAATCCCATCCCATACCGTAAAATCTCTTCGCGGCGCGCTTGCAGCCCGATGTTCATAATATAAATGTTATCAACGTATAACCCCGCTCCCTCAAAATGCGGCTTTACATATTCCACCTCCGCGATATCTTTCAAGCGATTTCCGGTCATAAACCGATGCGCAATGAACAAACAAATCATGCTAACCACCATTGCTGCCCAAACATTCCATATTAAATAAGCAAGCGTGGAACAGAAAGAAGTAAAAATAACTAAATAGTTCCGCCCTTCAAAAACAACAGCAATTCCTTCAATATACGTCTTTCCGCGCGGGACAAGTTCATATTGGTCAAGTTCGTTCAACGTATTGCGCTCCATATTGCGCACTTCGCGAAACTGAGACGCGGCAAGCGCCAAAAAAGTGATCGCTGTAAATTCTTTCTCCATGATAGCTGGTACAGCAACCGTACCGAGACCAGCTGCAATCACACCAAGAGCGATATGAATCGTTCTTCCATGCAAATAGGTCGGATACTGACGGTAGTCCGTCCGCAATAAATAGAGCCGTGTCAGCACCCCGATGACGACTCCGTATATAATTGGAAAAGTATATTCGTTCATGACTGCCTTGTCCCCCTTATTGATTTCTTTCCGTCTATATACACCGGAATGTGATCGACTAGCGCCCAAATAAACATACAGCATGCGCTAAGGGACACCATATCTAAAAAAGAATAAGATCCAATAATATACGAAAATGAAACTTTGTGCGAAATAATAGAATACAACATTTCCCCCTGGCAGCTGCCAATGACTAAACATAGCAAGCGCGATTGAATATTTTCGTAAAATAAAAAACATAGGATGAGTAATATGATTGCCAGCATCCATGTACGATCCATCCATATCCATACAGGATCAAAGAGAACAAGCAGTTGAAAGGATGTGTAGGCAAAAGCAACCGTCAAAGCGGCGATCGCCATGTATAGAAGCTCCCAGCGGCCTTGTTTTGCCACGAAATAACAGGATAAGAAAAAAAGAAAGAGAAAAGAAAGCGTGATGCGGAAACTGCCTATATATAACGATACGGATGAAAGAATAATCGTAATTAAAGCGACCGCTGCTAGCATTGTCCGCCGGGACGTTTTTTTCATAAAAAAAGTAGCGACCACCCATAAGCCCCAGAAAAAAGAATAAAAATAAAGACCTTCCATGTTTTCCACCTCTATTATGTTCATTATTTCATCTTTCATGAAAAAAATTCATTCGCGCATAAGGAAAACAAAAAATAGTTATAGTAAAGAATGACATAGAAGAAGAAAGGAGCGAAAACGAAGTGGGAAAAGACCGGCAAGAAAAAAAATTAAAGCAGTCCAGACGCGTCGAGTCTGACCGTGATCAATCTCTTGAATACAAAGGCGCGACAAGACTCGAAGACCCAAAAGCAGCGAGAGAACGAAATCAGCACTAAGAAAAGCAGAGGGCGCCTGAAGCTAGACAAAGAAGAAAAGCGGAAGCGACGCATTGATCTGCAACACGCGCAGGCGGACTCGGAAGGATGGCATCAAAAAAGCTGACTCCATGATTACAAATCGAGTCAGCTTTTAAAGTGTTGAAAAAACTTTTTCCCAAATGGTTGAAATGAATTTAAGTATTTAGCGTTCTGTTCCCTTCATCGCAGTCAGAGATGAACCTAGATCAGCCCAACCACAAATCTTCCTCTGCACCTTCTATGTTTCATCCGTCATCTCCATAGACAAAGAGCCCGTTTCGGATGATACTGTTG
The DNA here is from genome assembly GCF_059115485.1 of Parageobacillus sp. NEAU-HV-2. Taxonomy (NCBI): domain Bacteria; kingdom Bacillati; phylum Bacillota; class Bacilli; order Caryophanales; family Anoxybacillaceae; genus Parageobacillus; species Parageobacillus sp. NEAU-HV-2. Next base: position 120,026 of record NZ_JBXUJJ010000008.1, on the reverse strand, counting down.
TTCCCTAAGACCAAATACGTGTGGCAGAACAGGAAACCTTCCTTTATTTTTCCATCATTCGCCCAAGAGGTTGATAAATGTAATCAACCATCTGCGTCGGACCCGGAAGATTAGGATTCCATATTAACACAATCGCAAGAATCGTTCCCAGACTTAAAAGTACAATAAAAACGACTTTTTCTTTTTTCTGTGTCCGGTTTATTCGCGGCCACTCGTATAGAAAGATGAGGGCAACCAAAACAAGAGTGCCCAGTATAAAAACAATCTTCATTATTGTTTCACCTCTTGTTCAGGCAATCCTTGCGGAACGGTGCCTATGCCCGGTCTGCGGACGTATGCCTTCGTCTTCACGATCACTTCAACGTCAGGGAAGATTTCCTCCCAACGATCCTTTACCCGGTTCCATTCTCTTGGATATTCTCGGTGGAAAACCTCTGCAAAGCCAAAAATATCAGCCTTCATCTCTTTTTGTACTTTTTTCAATGCGGCTCTAATGAGCTTATTCGTCTCCTTTGCCAATTCTTTTTCGATCATTTTCGTATACTTAGGATTCATTAAGTTCAGTTTCGTTCCGTTTAATATGATATCATCTTCCGCGGTCGCCTTCACGATCATCTTCCACTTGCCTTTCTCATATTTGGGGATGAGTTCGGTATGTGCTCTTATCAACGTGGCCGTAATATTTCCCTTTTCCCCTTTCAGCGTAACCGTGACATTCGCCTGTTTGACCTCATTTCTAAGCCAAAGTACGCCCCGAGTCAATTTATCATTAATATCCCCGATCATTTTATCCTTCTTAAAAATGGCGGAACGTTGGATAAACGCGATCGTTTGCAGATCTTTTTTCCCTTTTTCCGGCGGCAAGATCTTCACCATGGGAAGCGCCGCTGCGCCGGCATCGCCGCTTAGCATTTGCAGAGCGTCTTTTACCGTTACTCGCAATAAAAGTTGCGATTCTGACAATTCCCGCATCACTTCTGACGAGCTTTGCTCGATCGGGGAGAGCAATTCAAGCACACTTTTTGCAGTTCCTTTACTCACTAATACATTGGAACGCAGGCGAGTTTGCGGATTGCGGCTCAGAAAGTCGAGATGCTGGCGAATTCCTGCTTTTGCTGCTTTCTCCCCGAACACGATCACCTTCGTGTGTCCCCAAAAGACACGGCGAGGAAGCTTCTCTTGCAGGTTTGAGATCGCATCAGCCACGGTGACACCTGTTCCCGATTTTACTATCGTTTCACCCCCGCCACCGCCACCATCACCGCCGCCACCCATCATCTGACCTCCTCCACCGATTGCTCTCGGGACGATTAGTTCCACTGTAAGCATGATTTTTCCATCTTTTGTTTGATCAATCCCTAATCCTACGATTAGCGCTAAATCGTTGACTTCCGTCCGGTCCCAACAGCCGCTTAGCAAAATAAGATGAACACAAACGAAAAGAATTTTTGCCGCTTTTTGTAAGATGCCCATTTTTGTTTATCTCCTTTTTCCCCTTGTTTCGTTGCTATCCTGTTAATTTTTGATTATTAGTTCTTTTGCGCCATTTTGCGATGAATAGGAGAAGGAGAGGAAGTACCGTTTGAATCGACAACCGGTAAAACAAGGAAGAACCTCCTAGAAAACGGGTCAACTCCATTAAATTCGGCGCCGACCAGACGGCAAATAACAGCATTAAAAATCCCACGGGAAAAACGATCGGGCGATAATCTGACAAATTCAGCCATTGCGCCGTTCCTAGCACTAAAGCATAATAAAAGACAGCAATCTTCAAAAAAACCCCTGCTACCCAAAGAGTCGCTACCATGGCTTCAAGGTGTTCAAGAAAATCCGCGATGCTAATGTAACGAACGGCGCTCGCCACGGGATAAACAAAACGGTCGGTGATTCCTCCTAGGACGAGAAGGGCGGCAATGTTGATGAAAGATAAAGTCAACATGACCGCAGTGACCGAGATCATGCCCCATTTCTTTCCTTTATTTTGATCGGCTACATAAGGAAGAAGAAAAGCGATAAGAAGAAACTCACTAAACCAGCCTTGCGGGACCAGCGCACCCTTGAGCGAGGGCATTATTCCCTTTTCCATAATCGGAAACATATTCTCTACTTCCATATCCGGGATCAAAAGGATAATAATGATCAATATCATGATAACCACAACAGGTACGGACAATTCCGCAAGCCTGCCTATCACTTCCACTCCGCCGCGGACGGCAAAGGAGCACACTAGGACTATACTTCCCATCACAAAGACTAGTGGAGTATGCAAAAGAAAGTTACCTACAATAAATTCGCCATACTCTCGGATAATAATTCCAGTTATATGCAAATAGAAAAATAAAAAGATCAACCCAACCGCTCTCCCTAGAAATTTGCCGAGAATATCCTCGCTGTACTCGATAAGGGTTTTCTGTGGATAGAGCTGATGCAACCGAACGGCAATATGGACCGTCAAAAAACCGACGAGAGAAGCCCAAAGAGGAGAGAGCCACATATCCTGATTCGCGTGCCGGGCGGTGATCGCGGGAACTAAAAGAATGGCTGTGGCGATAATTGTAGGATACATCATCATCGCCATTTGTGCGGCAGATATTTTTCCTTTCTCGATCATCATCATGATCCTCCTTTTCCTTTACTCGTCTCGTTATCTCCGTGATCAGGATTCGGTTTCTGATCCGGACCTTGCCGCTCGATGTTATTATCCGTTCCCGTTAAATGAGGGCGTGTATTGAACTTCCACCAAGGTGCGCGCAACAACACGTCTTTCATTTCGCCCCCTTGTATTGGAGCCATCGGAGCTAAATAAGGAACGCCGAAAGAACGAAGCGTCGCCATATGAGTAACAATCATAATCAGCCCAAGCATAATCCCGAGAAGCCCTAACGTCCCTGCCAACAAGATCATCGGAAAGCGCAGCATCCTTAATGCCATTCCAGCCGCATAGCGGGGAATGGTAAAAGAGGCAATCCCCGTCAAGGCAACTACCATGATCAGAGGAGAAGAAACAAGGCCTGCTTGGACCGCAGCTTGCCCAATCACCAGCGCACCAACGATACTAACCGCAGAACCCGCTTGTTTAGGAAGCCTCAATCCCGCTTCACGCAGGGCCTCAAATACAATTTCCATGAGCAACGCTTCGACCAGTGCCGGAAAAGGAACCTTCTCCCGAGAAGCAGCGATGGTTACCAAAAGTGTAGTAGGAAGCATTTCCTGATGAAAGGTAAGGAGCGCCACATACAACGACGGCAGCAAAAGAGATATCAAGACAAATATGTAACGCAGCCAGCGGGTTACCGTGCTGATTAAGGATCGTTCGTAGTAATCTTCACTTGATTGCAGAAAAGAATAAAAAGAAACCGGTACAATCAAAACGAAAGGAGTACCGTCTTGAAGAATCGCTACTCGCCCTTCAAGCAGGTTTGCCGCCACCACATCAGGCCGTTCTGTATTCAAGACTTGAGGAAACGGGGAATAAGGATTGTCCTCAATTAACTCTTCAATATAGCTCGTTTCCAAAATGCCGTCTAACTTGATGCGGTTAAGCCGTGCCTCTACTTCTTGGATTAAGTCTTGCTCGGCAATTCCTTCAATATAAGTGATGACTATTTCGGTTTGGGTGTACTCGCCAATTTTCATTGATTTTGTTTTTAGCTTCGGGCTTCTTATTTTTCTGCGCAACAAAGCAAGGTTAGTCCCCAATGATTCGGTGAAGCCCTCCCGCGGCCCCCTTATCACGGCTTCCCCCGTCGGTTCTTCGATGGAACGTTTTTCCCAATTTGACAAACCTAAAGCGAATGCTTCGCTTTGTTGATCGATAAGCAAAACCGGGTTTCCACCAGAGATCTGTTCAATGCAATCTGTAATCGTTTGTACCTTCTTTACCTTGGAAACGGTCAATTTTTGTTCTAGTATATGATTAACATAAATTAGCTGATCGGTATTATTTTCTTTCATCAAAGAAGTGAGTACGCCCGCATCGATTTCTTCGATGTTAGACAAACCGTCGATATAAATAAGAACAGCTTTTGTTTTTCCGCCAATTTTAAATGGGCGAAAAACGACATCCATACAATTTTTATAGATATTTTGCAGTTCTTGTAGATTTTGATCCAAGTCGTTAGAAAGAAAGTCCCGTTGTTGCTGATTTTGACTTTGAATCTGATTTTGGTTTTGCTCTTGCTGGTTCTTTACTACTTGTTTTTTTTTCTTACTTTCTTTGAAAAAAAACATGCAATTCCCTTCTTTCTAACGATAGGCGTTCTCAACCTTTATTTTTTCCATTTTCAAATGAGATAATCATTTTTCTGGCAATAAAGTTTATATAAGCGTATAAAAAGTGGAGGGTTTCTCATTTCTGAGAAAAACCGAATTCAAAGGTGATGGGAAACAGTGACAATAATGAGCTTTTCCGGTTATGAATGCCCAATGCTTAGAGGGGGAGAGTTCTCAGAAACATATGAATGAAAAACCCCTTCATCCCGTGATTTTCGTCATCGAGATGAAGGGGTGAATTTATCGACAACTATATACTTTCGTATCAAAGCCTCTTTCTGTTAACCAATGATGCGTATCACCGCGAATGACAAGCGGCACACGCTGCAGCTCGGCGATCGTCTTTGCCCCCAGCGCTCCCATAATCAATGTTAAATCGTGATGAATCTCCTCAATATAGGCAACTAACCCTTCCACCCCTTGTTCGACAAGCGTTCGCAACAACGGCCCCGCCATTCCTACCGCCGATGCCCCCAGCGCGATCGCTTTCGCAGCATCCAACGCGGTACGAACGCCACCGCTGCCGATCACCGCTAATGAAGGAGCGGTTTGCACTACCTCGACGATCGATGCTGCCGTTGGAATTCCCCAATCATTAAAATACGTTATTATGTTGGAACGTCGTTTATTTTCAATACGGGCAAAATTGGTGCCGCCAAAGCCGCCAACGTCGACGATTTTCACACCCACTTCTTTTAAACGCGAAGCGGTTTCCTTGCTCATGCCAAATCCTACTTCTTTTACGATAACAGGTACTTGAACGGTTTGGACAATTTGTTCAATACGAAACAGCGCCCCGGTAAAATCGCGATCCCCTTCCGGCATCACAAGCTCCTGCACCGCATTTAAATGAATTTGCAGACCGTCCGCCTCAATCATATCGACGGCGCGCTTCGCATCATCCACGCTCACTTCACTGCCAACGTTTGCGAAAATTATGCCGTTTTGGTTCACTTTGCGTACGACCGTAAACGTTTCCCGCTCTGCATCATCTTTCAACGCCGCCGTCTGCGAACCAACCGCCATCGCAATTTGGCCATACTTTGCCGCCTCTGCTAATCCTTTGTTAATTTCTAGCGTCTTTTTTCCTCCGCCGCCGGTCATGGCATTGATAAAGAAAGGCGAACTTAACGAAAGTTCGCCTAAAACAGTATGCAAGTGAATATCGTTTATGCGTACATCAGGTAAACTTTGATGAACAAACGTAATGTCAGCAAAGCCGCTTGCATCTTGATCGGCAGTAGAGAGCGCATGCTGAATATGTTCTATCTTTCGCTTTGCTCTATCCATTGCCTCATCCTCATTATTTTAATTTTTTCAGCTGTTCCCCGAGGACTTCGCCAATTTGAAAACCTCTTCCTTCATTGGACAGCTTTGTATATTGGCTATAGTCTTCTTCGGATGCTGTTTCTTCTTCAATCAGCTCGCGCATACTTAACGAAATGCGGCGCTCCGCTTCGTTTACATCGAGCACTTTCGCTTTGACTTCTTCCCCTTCTTTTAGCACTTCATGCGGCGTGCCGATACGCTTATTAGAAATTTGTGAAATATGAACAAGACCTTCCACGCCTGGGAAAATTTCAATAAACGCGCCAAACGGTACAAGCCGTTTTACCTTGCCAGTGACAATATCGCCAGGAGCGATTTTTTCCGCAATTCCTTCCCAAGGACCCGGCATTGCTTCTTTGATCGAAAGAGAAGCGCGGCCATTTTCTTCATCAACCGCAAGCACTTTTACTTTGACGGTTTCTCCCTCTTTTACAACCTCAGACGGATGGGCGACACGGGTATGGGAAAGCTGCGAAATATGTACAAGACCGTCAAAGCCGCCGACATCGACAAACACACCGAAATCGGTGATGCGGCGTACGACGCCCTCAAGCACCTGCCCCGGTTGCAAACGCTGCAGCGCTTCCTTCCGTTGGCGTTGCTGTTCTTCTTCCACAACCGCACGATGAGATAAAATGACGCGGTTTTTTTCGCGATCCAGCTCCACTACTTTCACGGCAAGCGTCTTCCCTTTATAGTCAGAAAAATCCTCGACATAATGCGGTTCAACAAGGGAAGCAGGGATAAAGCCGCGCACTCCTATATCTGCGACAAGCCCGCCTTTGACAATATCCTTCACTACCGCCTCAAACGTTTCTCCGCTGGCAAATTTTCTCTCCAACTCTTCCCAGGCACGGTCTGCATCGACCGCTTTTTTCGATAAAATCAGCAAATCCTCTTCCCCTTCTTGGCCTTCCTCTACTTTTTTCACTTTCGCTGTCACTTCATCCCCGACGGAAACAGCGTCGCTTGTTTTTTCAATATGCAAATTGGATAATTCGCTAATCGGGATGATCCCGCTTTGTTTGCTGTCTTCAATATCGACAAGCACTTGCTTATCTTCCAGTTTTACCACTTTCCCGCGAACGATATCACCCACTTTATAAACGTTTACCTGCAAATTCATATCCTCTGTCATCGTTAACCCTCCTCCATCAACTGACCATCCTATAAAAAGCGTGCCTTCTTTATCAACGCCGCACCACCGAACTAACGTTGGATAACGGACAATAGGAACGCTTTTCTATTTAGTATACCATATTTTCTCAATATACATGTAATCGAATGCTTAACGATATTGATCTAGCAGTGCCTGAATATGCTGCATAATATAATCGGTCGCTTCTTCCGGAGATGCTTTTCGTTCGCGCAGCGGTTCCATATCAATCGGCGGCCCGTAAATCACCTTCAGCGGCACAAATGCTCGATACGGGCCAATAATCGCGCAAGGAACAACGACGGCGCTTGTCCGGAGCGCAAAAAAACCGACACCAGGCAACCCTTTCTTTAACTTTCCATCTTTGCTTCTCGTTCCCTCAGGAAAAATGCCTAACACATGCCCTTGTTTTAACACTTCCAATCCGGTCCGCAACGCTTGGCGGTCGCTCATTCCGCGTTTAACTGGAAACGCGTGCAAATGGTTAACCAAGTTTTTTAAAATTGGTACGCGAAACAATTCTTCTTTTGCCATAAAATGAATTGGTCTTGGCGCGGTAATGCCAAGGATCGGCGGGTCGAGATTGCTAATGTGGTTTGCGCAAAGAAGTACTCCCCCTTCTTGCGGGAACTGCTCTACCCCTATTACTTTAATGCGATACAGAGGCGTTAAAATGCTTTTGACAACTCCCTTGGCAAACGAATAAAAATCCAACGTCACCCAATCCTTTCGTTTACGATTTCCATAATGCGTCCAACAACTTCTTCGATGGATAATGATGTAGTATCGATTTCGATCGCATCTTCCGCCTTCTTAAGCGGTGCTACTTCACGTTCGGAATCGAGTTGGTCGCGGCGCGCGATTTCTTTTTTCAATGTTTCTAAATCGGATGGAAACCCCCGCGCAATATTCTCTTTATGTCGGCGTCTTGCTCTCTCTTCTACGGAGGCTTTTAAAAACACTTTTACTTCCGCATTCGGAAGGACGTGTGTGCCAATATCACGTCCATCCATGACGACGCCGCCATTTTGGGCTAGCGCACGTTGACGCGCTACCATTTCTTCCCGAACTAGCCGATGTTTGGCGACTAATGAAACCGCATTGGTTACTTCTTTGCTGCGAATCACGTTTGTAACGTCCTCTCCATTGACCAGCACAAGCTGTCCTTCGTGTGACGGCCTTAATTCAATATATGTATCTTTTAATAACGAAATTAACGCTTGTTCGTCGCCAAGATCGATTCCTTGCTGCAGCGCTCGATATGTGAGCGCCCGGTACATCGCACCCGTGTCAATATAAATATAAGAGAGCCGCTTGGCGATCATTTTCGCCACCGTGCTTTTCCCTGCTGCCGCCGGTCCATCAATGGCAATATTAATTCTTTTTCTCATAACTCCTCCTGCTCACTTAATATTTTTATCAAAGAAAAAAGCAGGAAATCCCTGCATGCTTCGATGTCATTTTATCATATAGACCGTCAGCGGTCGACGGTAGTTTCGATCGTTTTTGTTTTTTCTTGCTTGCTGACTCCTTCATATTCATAAATTTTTCCTAAATAAGGGGGAAGAGGAGTGTATAAAATAAGCCATTGTGCCATGATTAAAAAAATAAACTGAATAATGACAAGCTTCCATAAAAAGGATTCAAACCGTTTCATTGGCGATATCGGCCTGCCTTTCATTTTTTATACGCCATTATTCCACGCTTTCCCCCCATTTATTCACTCTGTTTTCCGCCTTTTTTGCTTCTAATTGCCGTTCAAAACTATAGCGAATTAATCGCACGCGATCCTGGGGAGCTACGTCTAAAAATTGCAGCGATGCCTTATAGACGCCATTTTCGCTTTGAAACGTCCGAACAATTTTCGCCTTTACTTTTAAATAGTGATATTCACCTGACCTCATTGCGAGCACTAGCCATGTTTCGACGACCATTCCAGGCAGCAGCTGGCGATGATATTGCGGCGGCAATACGACCGCCGCTCCGCCAGCACTAATATCGGTCGTCATCGTCGTAAATGGTGCAAATTCCTGATGAAGCGGGTGAATCGCCACATCGGCATTGACTTTTATTCTCACATAGCGGCGGCGCTGAATGCGCACGAGCTTATCAGCATCCGGATAAGCGAGGACGATCATCGGCACCGGTTGCCGCACCTTTCCGGTCACTTCCGTTTCAAATAAATAAAGGCAATCATCTTGTCCGACAAAGCTTGCCTTAAATTGCATTCCGTTTAGTAAAAATACCGTTTTCCCTGTCTTTTCATCAACTGGATAACCTATATGAATATAGTGATCCCCTATTTCCAATACTTTGCCTTTATATCTTTCTTCCCCGCCATCCAACGGCTCTAACGTTAACATATCCCCTATTTTCAACATCGTCTCTCCCTCACGTTTTTCTCTCCTTATTTATTAAAACAAAAAGGAAAAGCCCTCATCAAGCTTTTCCCTAAACAACTACCTTAACTATAGCTTGGCTCTGTGCTTTGCAGCCTTTCCACTTGTTCCTCCATTCCACTGTTTGCGTTAATAAAAATTTGATAGGTGTCTTCTCCAAGTGTCCCTAAAAATTCATAACAGAGCACTGGCTCGTTCATGTCGTTTATAATGACGGCCTGGCGCTGTTCCATAATCTTTAAATTCGGATTGATTTTTTTCTTTGCTTGTTCCATCGTCAATTTCGGTTTCGCAAGTGGGCGCTTGATGGAAGAAGACAAATAATCGCGCGCAGAAAAGCCGACAATCGTTCCGTTGTCGAGAGCTACTTTCATTTTAATTGCTTCTGGATAGATGCGAATTCCGTTTTCATTTGTCACAAATGTTAATACAGCGACGTTATCATATTGGGAGCTATCATAAAGCTCTAAGTTTTTAAACTGATGTCGCTGCAAAAACTTCATCCCTCTATTTGCCGCTTCATGTAAACTAATCGCTTGTTTGCCAATTGGACGGCTATTGATCACCCAAATTGGGTAACCGCCTTTTGCAGTAATATCCATATAAATATCGCCTTTTGTTTTCGGATCATGAATCGTCAGACTGTAAAAGCGTTCATCCGCTCCTTTTCCGCTTGCCGTTACTTTGATGGTTTCCGTGCCCTTTAATCCAAGAAAAGAACGGGCAATGCGTTTCGCTTCATTTTTCGAAATCGTTTTTCCTTTTGCGCGGACAAAACCTTTTTCCGTATTTTCGAAGCCAATAAAAGCCGGGCCAAATTCAGACGACTTCGTAAAAGTATCTACATTTTTTTCCACTGCTTTAAACCCGTCGATAATGATATTATCGCTGGAACGATCGTTCGTGGCGAGTGCCAATTCGACATCCATCCAGCGCAGGTTGTTCTTTAATACTAAATGCTGGACGTTGCGCAGTTCTTGCTGAATGGTTGCCGCATTTTTATAGAACGCCTGCAGCGTACGATATTCTTCTTTCGTAAGCGGCTCTTTTTCCAAATCGCGAATCGCTGTCCGGTAGCTGAATTCTCCTATTTTTGCAAGAAACTCTTGCGTTTTGTTAAACGGAAGCAAGGAGAGCGGCAATTGCCCGACATCAGAGTGAGCTTCGGCAGCGATTTTCCATACTTCCGCTAAAGCCGGGGACAAGGAAGCATGAGAATTCATGGCAAGCGTTGTTCCGATTTTATCATGCAGCAAATCAATTTGGTACGCTAAGTCATGGAAAGCACGCTGATAGTTATTTTCCGCATGAATTAAGATTGCATTTTTCTCCTTATGCTCCCGGTATCCCCAATACGCTGTTCCTACCACAGCAAGTGACAGTACGCCGATTAATAAATTCCGTATCATTTCACTCACCTCCTGCATTATTTACAAAAGATATGTTTACCAATCCGTTTAATTTGCGGCCGATTCCAAACCCATGCATTCGTTGCGGTGGCCGGATTGAAATAATAAATGGCTCCACCGGTAGGATCCCAGCCGTTAATTGCATCGAGCACCGCCTTTTTCGCTGTTTCATTCGGAGTCAACCAAATTTGTCCATCGGCTACCGCCGTAAATGCTCCTGGCTGGAAAATAACGCCCGCCACTGTATCCGGGAACGAAGGATGCTCAAGACGATTTAAAATGACCGCCGCCACTGCGACTTGGCCGATATAAGGTTCCCCGCGCGCCTCCCCATATACCGCGTTTGCCATCAGTTGAATATCGTTTTGCGAAAAACCTTTTGGCACATTGGATGCTGTCGCTCTTACCGATCTGTTTCCGTTGCCGCCCCTATTATTTTTCTTGACTTGCTGGCTTAACGGCTTGCCTCCGTAATGGGTAAACTCATTTCCTTTACGAATTTGTTCCTTCACAAATCCCTCATGATATTTCGATACCTTTACTAGTTTTACTTTTGTGCTCTCGCCGACAAGGCCATCGACCGGAAGCCCATATTCATATTGAAAATTGCGCACTGCCCAGTACGTTTTCCAGCCGAAAACACCGTCAATTTTTCCGTTGTAAAATCCGATATATTGCAGCCGCGCCTGCAATTCGATGACGTCATCCCCAACAGCCCCGCGCTGAATCACTTGATTCGAAAATGCTTTTGCCTCTTCAGCCGGTTTTATACAAAAAAACAGGCAAGCAATAAGAATACCAAGCCATAAATACCTCTGCATCTTCCTAACCATACGCAAACCCTCCCGTATTGCAACTGTTGTTTTATCCCTATTTTCTTTCGAATTTGCCTTTTTATGCAAAAAAAGCAAAAAGCCAAGCTTATTATGCTTGACTTTTTACAGAAAGAATTTTTTCGTAACCGTGTAATGCTTTTGCCTGTTTTACCTTGCGAAGCGCAACCCACCATAATAACAATATGAATGGAACCATGTAATAACTCCATTTCTCCTGCGTTAACAAAATGAAATCATACATTCCGTGCAGCAGAAAAGACAGAAAAAACGCAAGAAATAAGTAACGCCGTTTCTTTCTCGTAAATTTTGCCTTGCCAAAATAAAAACCCATGATGACTGCGAATAAAGCGTGGCTGGAAACCGGCAAAAGCGCCCTCGTTACAGCAACCTCCACACCGTTCGCCAATAAATACAAAATATTTTCCATCGTCGCAAACCCGAGCGACACACTGGCGCTATAAACAATGCCGTCGTATGGCTCATCAAACTCACGATGATCATAAACAAAGAAATAAACGATAAACCATTTCACAAACTCTTCCAACAATCCGGACAAAAAAAAGGCGCGAACGACCGTAGAAACTGCAATCCCCTCGACACGAAACACATATTGAATAAACATAATCGGAAACACCAGCAGCGCTCCGATGATAAATATTCGCAATACAAAGGATAACGGTTCTGTTTCGTATTCATCTTTCAAATAAAAATAGCTAAGCAGCGCAATTCCTGGAGCAATGCCAGAGGAAATTAATGCGAACATACAAATCCCCGTTTCCATTCTTTTTCTTTATGGTAACATGAGACTAGAACATTTGAAAATGACCTTCTTTTATTATTGCATGATAGAACTTTCAAATGGGGGGAAAATAATGAAAAAAATCCTAATTATTCATACAGGCGGCACCATTTCCATGAAAGAAGACGAGGAAACAGGAGCCGTACGCCCTGATGAAACACATCCGCTTCATGATGCGACTCCGCCATTGGCAAGTCTTGCTGATATTTATGTAGAAGAGCTGTTCCATTTGCCATCGCCGCATATGACGCCGCAGGAAATGCTGCAATTGCGCAATCGCATCGAGGAAAAAATCGCCGACGAACAAATGGAAGGCATTGTTGTTACACATGGAACAGACACCCTTGAAGAGACGGCGTATTTTTTAGATTTAACCGTGCGGACCGATGTGCCGATTGTCGTTACCGGCGCGATGCGCTCTAGCAACGAAATCGGCGCGGATGGGCTGTACAACTTAATTTCGTCAGTAAAAGTGGCGATAAGTGATGAAGCGCGCGGAAAAGGGGTATTGGTCGTGCTCAATGATGAAATCCACACAGCTAAAAACGTGACAAAAACACATACATCCAACATTGCGACATTCCAAAGCCCGCAGTACGGGCCGATTGGCATCGTCACAAAGCGGGGGGTGTTTTTTCACCACGCGCCGACAAAACGCACGACATATCCGGTTCACACGATATCGAAAAACGTGATTTTATTAAAAGCGTATGCAGGTATGGATGAAGCAATTTTTCATGCCATTCAAACGCTTCCGCTTGACGGAGTTGTCATTGAAGCGTTAGGGCAGGGAAATCTGCCTCCGCGCGCCGCTCAAGGGGTGCGTTCTTTGCTTGACGCCGGCATTCCAGTCGTTCTTGTATCCCGTTGCTTTAACGGAATTGTCCAAGACATCTATGGATATGAAGGAGGCGGTAAGCAACTGAAAGAAATGGGCGTCATTTTTTCCAATGGGCTAAACGGGCAAAAAGCGCGCATCAAACTGCTTGTCGCCCTGGAAATAACAAACAACCCGCAAAAACTGCAAGAAATGTTTATGGAATAATCAAGGAGGCTGGTTTGTTCCAGCCTCTTCCTGTCATTGCTGTTTCTCTTGTTCCCGTCTGACAATGCAAGCAGCAATTTGCCCGCCGTGAAAGCGGCCGTTTTCAATAAAAATTTCATTAGCATCATTTCCCGCTGCAATGACACCGGCGATAAAAATGCCAGGGACGTTCGTTTCCATCGTTTCCGGATTGTAAAACGGCCGCCCCGTTTCCGGATCGACTTTTACTCCCATTTTCTTCAAAAAATTATGGTCGGGATGATATCCCGTCATCGCAAAAACAAAATCGTTTTTGATTTTTTTCGTTTCTCCTTCTACTTCGTAAATGACAGCATCTTCGGTAATTTCCTTTACGTGAGCGTTAAACTCCATTTTAATAATTCCTTTGCGCACGAGAGAATCAAATTCCGGCAAAATCCAAGGTTTAATGCTTGGCGAATAGCCGCTTCCCCGGTATAATACCGTAACGCGCGCCCCCGCTTTGACAAGTTCAAGCGCTGCATCAACACTCGAGTTTTTTCCGCCGATAACGACGCAGTCGGTATTGAAATATGGATGCGCTTCTTTAAAATAATGGGTCACTTTCGGCAACTCTTCCCCCGGCACGTTCATATAGTTTGGGTTGTCGTAATATCCTGTCGCAACAATGACATATTCGGCGCGGTATTGTCCTTTTGTCGTGCTGACAAGGAACGTTCCATCATTTTGTTTCTCTACTTGCTTCACTTCCTCAAACGTTTGCACGCGCACTTGCTTTCGCGCGACGACTTCGCGGTAATAGGCAAGCGCTTGATTGCGCTTTGGCTTTCGATTTTCTGTTATAAACGGAACCCCGCCAATTTCAAGACGCTCACTCGTACTAAAAAACGTTTGATGAATCGGAAAGTGATAAATGGAATTAACGATATTTCCTTTCTCTATTACTAATGGGCGATAACCCACATCTTGTAAAGCAATCGCCGCAGCGAGTCCGCAAGGCCCCCCGCCGACAATAATGATTTTTTCTTCTTTTACCATGCCCTTCACTCCTTATAGCATCAAAAAATCCCCTACCATATGATAGGGGATTTTTTGGCATGTTGCAAATAAAATTCTTTTTATACCCAACCGCGGAACCGGCATGCTTCCGCCATTTTGCGGACGCCGACCATATAAGCGGCCAAGCGCATATCGACACGGCGTGTTTGCGCCATTTCATATACGTTATTGAACGCTTTCACCATGACTTTTTCTAGTCGCTCTTCCACTTCTTCTTCCGTCCAATAGAATCCTTGGTTGTTTTGTACCCATTCGAAATACGAAACCGTTACGCCGCCCGCGCTTGCTAATACGTCCGGGACAAGCAAAATGCCGCGTTTTGTTAAAATTTCCGTCGCCTCTAGCGTCGTCGGGCCGTTTGCCGCCTCCACGACAATGCTTGCTTTAATATTTGGTGCATTCTCTTCCGTAATTTGGTTTTCAATCGCTGCCGGCACTAAAATATCGCAGTCGAGTTCCAACAATTCTTTATTCGTAATTGTATTTTTAAATAATTTCGTTACTGTGCCAAAGCTGTCGCGGCGCTCCAGCAAATAATCGATATCCAAACCGTTCGGGTCATACAGTGCCCCGTACACATCGGAAATGCCGATGACTTTCGCGCCGGCATCATGCATAAATTTCGCTAAAAAGCTGCCCGCATTCCCGAAGCCTTGGATGACAACGCGAGCTCCTTTTAAATCAATGCCGCGTTTTTTCGCTGCTTCGCGAATACAGATCGTTACTCCTTTTGCCGTGGCAGTTTCGCGCCCATGCGAGCCGCCTAGCACTAACGGTTTTCCTGTAATAAATCCAGGCGAGTTAAATTCGTCAATCCGGCTATATTCGTCCATCATCCATGCCATAATTTGTGAGTTCGTAAAGACATCTGGCGCCGGAATGTCTTTTGTCGGACCAACGATCTGGCTGATCGCGCGCACATAGCCGCGGCTTAACCGCTCTAATTCACGGAAAGACATTGTGCGCGGATCACAAACGATTCCACCTTTTCCGCCGCCATATGGCAAATCGACAATGCCGCATTTTAGACTCATCCAAATAGATAGCGCTTTCACTTCGCGCTCTGTGACGTTTGGATGGAAACGAACGCCTCCTTTAGTTGGACCAACCGCATCATTATGCTGGGCGCGGTAGCCGGTAAAAATTTTCACCGTACCGTCATCCATGCGCACCGGAATTCTCACTGTCAGCATGCGAATCGGCTCTTTTAGCAACTCGTATACTTCTTCCGGATATCCCAGCTTTTCCAGAGCTCTATGTATAACGATTTGCGTTGCTGTTAATACGTCATATTCTTTTTGTTCTTTTTCTTCGCTGGTATGCTTATCGGCTACCATACGTAAACCTCCTATAAGCTCACTATGATATTTGATATTGTCGCCTTCCATGTCATAGTATACACCTTCTTACTATTTATGCAAAGGAAAAAAAATAAAATGGTAAGCGATTTACGACTATTTATAACCATTTCCATCTTTTTTATGTTTATATGCGTTTTTTTCCTTATTATATATTGGTTTTTCTTGCCCTTAAACAACAAAATCAGACTCCTTGTCCACATGAAGGAGTCTGATTATGCGCTAATCTGCTGGAAAATAATGAACGAGTTGTTCAATCGCTCGACGCTCGATTAGCTTTTTACCATATTCTTGCACACGATGTATCGTTATCGTCGAAGGGCTGCCAAACTCCGCCAACAAAGCGACAAAATTATCGACCGGAATCGGAGGTTCTTCCGCGACATGCAAGTAAAATCGGTTTTGGTAAGAATAAAGCGTTCCGTCTAAGCAACCGATCGCGTACAGACGATGAGCAAGCTGAATGACATCTTCAAACGTCTGAAATTCGTAAAATATGTCATCGCTCTCATCGAGCGTTACTTGCATTTCAATATAATCGTCGGCAAACTCCTCCTCCATTTCATCGTACTCGCCCTCGCTTGTTACGATAACAACCATTCCCTGTGCCGGTAAAGAGTATACTTCCACCGCGATCGACCCGTTTACTTCAAAGCCGAGTTCCTCGCTTGCCTCCTCAATCATATCGCGAAACAATTGATGAACTTTAAACGTATCTTTCCATAAATCCTCTTTCGTTAAACCGCGATCCATCAAATCGTCAAACGTAAGGAAAATTTTAATTTTATTGTGGGTTAAGCGTTCAAGACGCATCAACACCCCTCCTTACCTACACAGCCATCTCTTATGTTTATTGTATGAAATAATTCATAAATGGTTCGTTTGTTATTATAATGAGTTTACATCGTTTGCAGTCATTTAGACAAGCATTTTTTCTTTATCTTCTTTCAACGAACGAATGGTAATCAAATTCGTTTCCGCAGGGGCTCCAAAGCGAAGCGGAATGGCTGTCGTCCCGTATCCGTTGCTGACATAAACAGCTGTTCCGTTCACGCTTTTTAAACCGCCTTTTTCATAGAGCCCAAACGAAAAGAAACGAATTTGCCCTCCATGCGTATGGCCGCTGATCACAAGCGAAATGCGATGTTCAGGGCGAAGACGCCCGACAATTTTCGGGTTATGTGAAGCAAGGATGCGGAATGCATTCTCATCCAACCCTTGAAGCGCTTTATCTAATTTTGCGCGCCGTTTACTCATATCCTCCACGCCAATGAGAGCCAGCTTCTCGCCATTCGGGGATTGCAATATAACAGCACTATTTTCCAATATATGCACTCCTTCCTCGAGCAAAAGCGAGTGCAAATCATATTCCGCTTCGTAATCATTATTCCCCCAAATAAAATAAACTGGTCCAATCATTTTTAAACGGCGAATATTTTCCTTGACACGCGCGGCGGGCACCCCTTTTTCCGTAAGGTCCCCGCCAACTAAAACAATATCCGCCTTTCCTTTTATTTCCTCCACAATTTTTTTCGCCAATATCCGTCGATGAAGGTCGGAAATAAAAAAAATGGAAAACGCCCGAAAACTACTTGGAAACTGAGGAAAGGCCAGCTCAATGTGAACAACGCGGTTTCGATGCGCTTCCCACCACATATAAGCCAATATACAGAGAAAAGCAAAAAAGACGATCCAAACCAATCTATAATGCCCCCTATAAATTCCGATTATACTGCCGAGAACGATCCAAATCCACCGATATCATACCATAAAAAAAGGAGAAAATAAAAAATAAAGCAGCTAACCTCACTTCCCATTGAAATAGCCAATAAAAGCTTCCCATCCCCCCGCAGCAAACAAGCCATTCCATCCAGCGCACCCGCTTTCCCTGCAGACATAACACAATTCCTTCAATGACGGTGCGAATCACTACCGCATTTGCCAAAAAACCAACAAAAAAGCAAACCAGCGCTAAAAACGTCCGCAAAGGATTAAAAATAAGCTCGGTGATAAAACGGGTGAAATCAAACGGAGTCAATGGCGGCAGCCAATGAATCATTAAATATCCACATAAAAATCCGACAGCAATGCAAAACAGATGAAACCACATTCTGCTTCCTCCCTTTTTTCTTACATGTATTCACTGAAAAAGGGAGTCATGAATAAAACGCAATGGTCATAAATATAGACTGAAGTTCTGCCAAAAGGAGGTTCTTTATGTTCACCACACGAAAGCATTATGAACCATATGTAAGCCCATTTGACCCCTGTCCGCCAATTCGTGTCAAAACATTTGTCACCGCGCCGAACCAATATGTCGGATTTCAGCCGCCAAACTTGCCGCAATTCCCCTTGCATGAAGCGTTACAAAAAGGAACTCTTTGGAAAATTTTTTATGATCCATATTATGGCCCTTACGAAATGAAAACTAAAGGTGATGGACAATGAAACAGATGCCACCAGAATACTATGAACTTTTAGAAGAGCTTCAAGCAGTCGATTTTGCCCTCGTCGACTTAACGTTATACCTCGACACCCATCCTACCGACTACCAAGCCATCCAACAATTTAACCAGCTTGCGCAAAAACGGAAACAACTGAAGAAACAGTTTGAGTCCTGTTATGGTCCATTGCAACAATATGGAAACAGCTATTCCAACTATCCGTGGAACTGGAATGATTCTCCTTGGCCTTGGCAAGTATAGCAAAGCAGCACGCTGTAAAGGGAGGAAATTAGGATGTGGATTTATGAAAAAAAATTGCAATACCCTGTCCGTGTCAGCACATGCAACCCCAAACTGGCGAAATATTTAATTGAACAGTATGGAGGGGCGGATGGAGAACTCGCTGCCGCGCTTCGTTATTTAAATCAACGCTACACCATTCCTGATAAAGTAATGGGTTTACTCACAGATATTGGGACAGAAGAATTGGCTCACTTGGAAATGATTGCAACAATGGTATACAAATTAACAAAAGATGCCACCCTAGAACAGCTGAAAGAAGCAGGTCTTGATGCACACTATGTCGATCATGATCGCGCTTTATTTTATCATAATGCCGCCGGCGTTCCGTTTACGGCGACATACATTCAAGCGAAGGGGGATCCGATTGCCGATTTGTATGAAGATATTGCGGCGGAAGAAAAAGCGAGGGCTACTTATCAATGGATCATTAATATGAGTGATGATCCAGATTTAAACGATGGGCTTCGTTTTTTACGTGAACGTGAAATCATCCACGCCCAGCGTTTTCGTGAAGCAGTTGAAATTTTAAAAGAAGAGCGTGACCGGAAGAAATTTTTCTAATCGGAAAATAGCTGAATGGGAGCACCATTCAGCTATTTTCATAATACAAATTAATATCGTACTCCCTTTTCATCATTTCAAACAGTTTATGCCGCTCTTTCCATTGCTGTTCTTCTTTCCATAAATCGATGCTTTTTTGAATGATTTCGCAACGAAGGGAATGAAATTCCTCTTCCGCTTTATCACATTTTCCTTTGTAATATAAAATGGCCCAATACGAGGTAAACAGCAGTAATAATATATATAAATGCACCGGTTTCCCCAAAAACCCGTTGATCAGCGCCTTCCATGTGTCACTTGGAAAAATTAGAAAAAATAAAATATAGATGAAAAACAACGCGAATCCGCCGAAAGTAACGAGCTGCAAAGAAAAAACTTTTTTCTTCAGCCGCTCCCATTTTTGTTTTTTTTCAATCACTCCAAGCAGCATTTGCCTTGTGACTTCATCCATCGGCACACGCTCAAGAAAATTTCCCATCATTCCATCCCCTCGTTTTTCCTCCACCCTTTCTTATTATAAACGTATGTACGAGCCTGCTTCGTTAGAACGAAAAAACGATCGTTTTATTTTTTCACATCCGTCACCGGAATTTGCAACACTTGTCCTTGATGGAGCTTTGTATTTTGCAAATGATTCCATTTTTTTATGATTTCCATTCCGCGATCACTCTGATAATATTTCATCGCAATGCTGTATAGTGTTTCATTTTCCTGCACGACATGTGTGATTACTTTTTGCCCTGTTTCTTTTTTGTTTGTCTTTTTTGTCTTTAATCCAGGCCGATTTTGTGCCGCTGTTGTTGAGCCACTTGATTCGGTTGTTCCCTTCTCACCGGAGGCAATATCAACTAATTCATAACTGCCTGTTTCGCTGCGGGTGACAACCGTCACTATTTTCGAGTCTTGATTGGTATAATAAATGCTTAACATCGAAATCGGCAGCAAAATGAAAAACAGTACTAACAAACGCACGAGCGGATACTTCAGCTTCCACTTCTTTTTCTTTTCCCGCTTTTTTGGCTTCTTCCGATGCACCTCGCTGCGCGGCGGAAGCGATAGGCCGCCTTCCTTTATCGACTGATTTTTTTGTTGCACCAATTCCCGCAATCCTTCTGCTTGATCCTCGATACGCTGCTCACTCACTCATGATTACCCCCATTTTGTTTCCTTTCGCGCACATAATGGAGACGAATATCTACCGCTAGAATAAAATCGATCAGAAAATGGGCAAAAATCGTTACCCATAGGCTTTTGGTCCATTCATAAATAGAACCAAGAAAAAAGCTTAACAGCACTACCATCACAAACAAAAACCATTTTTCTAAATAGCGGATGTGTAACAAGGCGAACACTGTGCTGGCGACAAACAAGCCGAAATGCGTCTGGATGACGCCGCGAAACAGCCATTCTTCACTGAAAGCGATCAATAAACATAAAAAAAAGATATGCGGAATCGGACGGCTGCGGAAAATTTTCTCATTAATCCCCCCGTCATCATGCCATTGTTTTGGCAAATAGCGCATCGCTAAAAAATCAAGCGCTAATACGATGGCGGCGCTTCCCCCGCCATAGACAACCACCTTAGCCAAATCAAACTGCCAAATGCGCCGCAATGTCGAAACATCAAAAAGAAAAAATGCGATAACGACGGACACGATAATTAGCAATAATTGTGTCAAATATAAATGGAGAAGCACTTCGCGATCGCTCATCATTTGGATTTGTTCACTTTGCCGCTTCATTCACTACGCCTCGCTTTAAAAGAAAATACGCTGTAACTCGGCCCGCCAGCCAAGGAAATGGGTAGGGTGTTTTTCCTTGTTCGTACGGAAGTAGTCGTCTAATGGCAACCCACAACAATCACAGCACCGCTCCGGCTTGTCCGTCAGGGTCTGCCCGAAGGCTTGGACAATCGCCTCCCGACGGCAGGAGCGGTGAAAAACCCATTTTTCCATTTCCTTTAGCTTTTTCCGCTTCCATTGCCGGCGCAATTCGACGTTCTTTGTCACTTTTCCATAAAGGCGGGCAATTTCTTGCTTGGCAAGCGTCCGATTGGAAGAAAAGACCCCTTCTTTTTCCAAAAAGTACATAAAAATCCGCTTCTGGACGTCCGTAAACAGACACATATCCATGTATTGCTCTACATCGTCTCGTGAAGCGCCATATAATAAATTTTCACACAGCTGTTTCACCTGTGCTTCGTCTGGCAGTTCCGCTTCCATTAGCGATTGTACCATGCCCTCGTCCCCATTGGTATATAGTAAAATCGCAATGCTTTTTTCTCCGTCGCGCCCCGCCCTGCCGATTTCTTGAAGATACGCTTCCATTTGACCGGGCATATGAAAATGGAGAACAAAGCGGATATTTTCTTTATTGACTCCCATGCCAAACGCAGCCGTAGAGCATACGATGTCTAATTGTCCGCGTAAAAATTGCTGCTGCACCAGCATCCGCTGTTCGGCATCCATGCCTGCATGGTAATACGCCACCCGCTCGATTCCTTCCTGCTGCAGCTTATGCGCCATCGTTTCCGCCCATTGTCGGCTCGAAAAATAAATGATTCCAGGACCTTGAAGACGCTTGGCATAGTCGAGCAAGCGATCCACTTTCTCGAAAAGCGAGCCTAGCTTTTCTACCTTGAGCGCAATATTCGGACGGTCAACGGAATGAATATGGCGGCGCAGCGGAGAAAGACGCAAAATATCGATAATATCATTCATCACTTCCGGAGGCGCCGTAGCTGTCAATGCTAGGCACGGCGGCGACCCGAGCTGGCGCCGGATTTCCCCTAGCTTTAAAAAATCAGGACGAAAATCGTATCCCCACTGAGAAATGCAGTGAGCTTCATCGACGACAAATAAGGAAATAGGGGTATGTGTTAGGGCGACAAGCAGGCGCTCCGATTGCAGCATCTCCGGCGAGACATAAATAAAACGAAATTGATGAAGCTGCTCAAGCGCCCGCCACTTCTCCTTTGCTTCTAAAAAACTATTGAAAGCAATGGCCCGCTTTTCACCGCGCTGCCGAAGCTGCTGCACTTGGTCTTCCATGAGCGCAACAAGCGGGGAAATGATTAATACACTGCCCGGCAATAAATAGGCTGGTAACTGATAACAAAGCGATTTTCCCCCTCCCGTCGGCAGCATCGCCAACACATCATATCCGCGCAAAAGGTCTTCGATAATCTCCTGCTGCCCTTTGCGGAATGAAGAATATCCAAACTTTTCTTGAAGCAGTTGCGTTAACGTCACCACATCTCCCCTTCCTTTGCCAATACGAGGCGGATTTCAAAATAGCTGACGTCGTCACCAATCGCATCGCGAATCAACTTTAATTTGCGGGTCCGTAATTTTCGGGCCGTTTCCGCAATCTTTGCCGCCTTTTTTTCATGTACAAACGGTGTGATCGAAAACTGCGGAATATTAGCGGCAATTTCTACAACATGATCTTCAATTGTGCTTCGTTTTAAACGGCGCAGCCGCGCAATTTCGCCAAGCGATTTCCCGCGCAATAGCCATTCATACGTTTTTTGCGCAGAAAGCGTCAATGGCACCGGCAATGACAATCCATCCATCAATTCATATAAAATGGAGGGACGGTTCGCTTCCGCTGTTGCCATCATATAATGGAGCACGTTTTGGAATTGAAACTGAACGTATACGCGATCTTTTTGTAAATACGATGCAATTTGCTCGTTCGTCCAGCCGATCCGCGCAAAACTCGTCAGGCGCAAGGTAAACACCGTCGCCTCTTCCTCGGAAACGTCATCGAGAAGGCCCTCCAGCTCCCTATAAAGCGATTCTGCTAATGTCCGCACTGTTCTTCGCTGTGATAATAAATAGCGCTTCACCCACATCAATGTTTTTTCATGGCGGTGGATCGGCTCAAAACGGGTATGATGAAGAAGGTTCGATAATGTTTGCACAAGCAAAGACAAACGATACCAAAACCATTTTTCCAAGTCGTGGTAGCGCCATCCATTGAGATGCATCGGAAAAA
Organism: Parageobacillus sp. NEAU-HV-2; assembly: GCF_059115485.1. Taxonomy (NCBI): domain Bacteria; kingdom Bacillati; phylum Bacillota; class Bacilli; order Caryophanales; family Anoxybacillaceae; genus Parageobacillus; species Parageobacillus sp. NEAU-HV-2. Next base: position 97,078 of record NZ_JBXUJJ010000008.1, on the reverse strand, counting down.
ATGTCCGCTGCAGCTGTTCATCCAGCCATCTTTTTCCTTTTTCTGTTAATATATAAGCGCGATGTTGCACAGGGGCAATCAAGCCGCTTTCTAACAACGATTGTGCTGCTGCCTCGATCTCGCTGAACGTAATATCTTTCCATACGCCAAAAAACGGTTCAAGCTGGAACCATTTACTGTCCTGCAGCGTTTGCGCCGATTTTTTTCCGGAAAATAAGTGATAGACCGCCGCCAACGACCTTTCGCCGTTGAAGCGGTCTAGACAAAACAACAGTAAAAACGCAGCATATCCATCTCTCATGCCAGCTGCTCCTTTATGCAAACAGCTTAGTCTACATTTATTTTAACAGAAATACCCGTCTTGTTTCGCGCATAAAGTTTTTCCGTTTAGAAAAAAGTAAACACCGCTCGCATGTGTAAAAATACAGATGTGACATTTTTATGTTGAAAAGTTGCCGAAACAGCCTTATTATAAAAGTGAAAGCTCATTTCCGAGTACGCAACACGGAGATGGCTCATCCGTTTTGAATAGAATTTGGGGAGGTTTTTATCATGCCAAAATATACGATTGTGGATAAAGAAACATGTATCGCCTGTGGAGCGTGCGGAGCGGCAGCTCCAGACATTTACGACTACGATGAAGACGGCATCGCCTACGTCACTTTAGACGATAACCAAGGTATCGTAGAAGTTCCGGAAATTTTGATCGACGACATGATGGACGCCTTCGAAGGCTGCCCAACCGAGTCGATTAAAGTCGCGGACGAGCCATTTGACGGAGACCCAAATAAATTTGATTGATGAACATCCCCCCTCTTGCTTTTTTGCAAGAGGGGTTTATTTATGTTTCGCTAAGAGTGTTGATTCAATAAAATCGAGCTAAATGGATCCCACATTCATGATGTTTGCGAACGGCTCATCTCTGCAGTTGCTACCCTTTACCATCTATTTTATAATAGAAACGCATACATAATTTAAAGGAGGAACGTGTTGTGGCATTCGAAAATAAAGTGGTTGAAGCATTTATCGAAATTCCGACAGGAAGCCAAAACAAGTACGAATTTGACAAAGAACGGGGTATTTTCAAACTGGACCGCGTCCTGTACTCGCCAATGTTTTATCCGGCAGAATACGGATATTTGCAAAACACGCTCGCTTTAGACGGCGATCCGCTCGATATTTTAGTCATCACCACCAACCCAACGTTCCCTGGCTGCGTGATTGACACGCGTGTCATCGGTTATTTAAACATGGTTGACAGCGGCGAAGAGGATGCAAAGCTCATCGGTGTTCCGGTTGAAGATCCGCGTTTCGACGAAATCCGAAGCATTGAAGATCTTCCGCAGCACAAATTAAAAGAAATCGCCCATTTCTTTGAGCGCTATAAAGATTTGCAAGGAAAACGGACGGAAATCGGCACATGGGAAGGCCCGGAAGCTGCTGCCAAATTAATTGAAGAATGCATCGCCCGCTACAACGAACAAAAAAATAAATAAGCAAAAAGCGCCCAAGTCTCCATGACGACTTGGGCGCTTTTATTAAGCAAAATCCGAACATTCGACAATAAAAACGTTTACATTGGTATGACTTCTTGTCATCTCATTGACAGAAAGCGCTTTAGTATGATAAATTATCAGAAATTTAAAATTCTTGAATAAGAAAGGAGCACATCGACGTGTTTCGCATTTTAGTTTCTGACGCTATCAGCGAAGAAGGATTAGCCCCGCTACAAAAATCCGAACAAATTGAAATCGTGCAAAAAAAGGTCAGTGAAGTAGAAAAAGAGCTGCATGAATTTGACGCCTTGCTCGTCCGCAGCGCGACAAAAGTAACAGAAGAACTGCTTTCGAAAATGCCAAATTTAAAAATTATCGGCCGCGCCGGCGTCGGGGTTGACAATATTGATGTTGAAGCGGCGACGAAGCGCGGGATTGTCGTCATTAACGCGCCAAATGGAAATACGATTTCCGCCGCCGAACACACTTTTGCAATGATGGCCGCGCTCGTGCGCCGCATTCCGCAGGCGCATATTTCGGTCAAATCACGAGAATGGAATCGCTCCGCGTTTGTTGGCGTGGAACTGCAAGGAAAACATTTAGGCATCATCGGGTTCGGCCGCATCGGCTCTGAAGTAGCGAAACGCGCGCGCGCCTTTGGCATGGCCGTGCACGTATACGACCCGTTTTTAACGAAAGAACGCGCCGAAAAACTCGGTGTATCGATTCATACGCTTGATGAGGTGCTCGCTTGCGCCGACATTATTACCGTGCACACTCCGCTGACAAAAGAAACAAAGGGACTTCTTGGCGAGAAAAATTTGGCAAAAACGAAAAAAGGAGTGTATCTCATCAACTGTGCCCGCGGCGGCATTATTGATGAACAGGCGCTCATTCCGTTTTTGCAAAATGGCCATGTGGCAGGGGTCGCCCTCGATGTCTTTGAACAAGAACCGCCGGGAGACCATCCATTATTGTCGTTTGATAATGTGATCGTCACTCCTCATCTTGGCGCTTCCACGGTAGAAGCGCAGTTAAATGTCGCTACTCAAGTCGCTGAGGAAATATTGCAGTTTTTGGAAGGCAAACCGGTTACATCTTCTATTAATCTGCCAGCCTTGTCCAAAGACGTATACGAAAAAATTCAAGCATTCTACCATTTAGCGAAGAAAATGGGCATGATCGCCTCACAATATATGAACATTCCGGTTCAAGAACTGTCCGTTACGTATGCAGGAACCGTCGCCGATTTAGAAACGACTTATATCACGCGCAGCCTGCTCGCCGGATTTTTACGGCCGCGTGTCGCTTCGACAGTCAACGAAGTAAATGCGGCCATGATCGCAAAAGAACGGGGCATTACGTACGGCGAAAAGTTTTCTGATGAAACACATGGCTATGCCAACTGCATTTCCCTTACCGTTCATGGCGAAAATAGAACATTTACGATCAAAGGCACACACATTCCAAACTATGGCGACCGCATCGTCCACTTTGACGGATTTACGATTGACTTTGCACCGGAAGGCCATCTTCTTTACATTCAACACCAAGATCGCCCGGGGATGATCGGAAAAGTCGGAAACGTGCTTGGTGAACATCAAGTAAACATCGCCACGATGCAAGTCGGACGGCAAGAAGCAGGCGGCAAGGCAATCATGCTGCTTTCGTTAGACAAGCCAATCGATGATGCTTTGCTGCAAAAATTAGCGGAAATCCAAGACATTGACATTGTCAAAAGATTAGAAGTTTCCTAAACAAAAAAGGAATGGGAAGCCCCATTCCTTTTTTGCATCATCACCGCTTTTATCCAAGCGGCACCGCTTTCCGTTCTCCCTTATGAAACGTCATCAGTTCCGTATAGCCGACGCTTTTGGCAAGCGCAATCGCCTTGTCGTAATCTGCCCCTACATGTTCAGGAACGTGCGCATCTGAGGAAAGTACAATCGGGATGCCTTTATCGTAGCACATTTGCAATAGCCGTTGATCCGGGTATAGCTCGCCGACCGGCTTCCGCAGTCCTGCTGTGCTGATTTCGACGCATGTTTTCGAGTTTGCCAGCGCGGTTGTCGCACGATCGTATTGTTCGAGCAAAAATTCTTCATCTTCCGGAACGTATTTAAATATTTTGACCAAATCAAGATGGCCGATAATATCGAATAAGTTGGACTCGGCCAAGGTGACAACTTGGTCAAAATATTTGCGGTATGTATCGTATAGATCCCTGCGTTCCCATTCATGACGATACTCTGCCAAATCAATGCCAAAATCATCAACCCAATGAATCGAACCGATCACATAATCAAACTCATAAGATTGGATAAATTGCGCCATTTCTTCATGTTTTCCCGGCGTATAATCCATTTCAATGGACATTTTTACGTCAATTCCGGCATCCCACGCTTCATGGAACAGCCGGACATAGTCAGCCATATCGTAGTAGCGGCGCGCGTCAACCCATGGATTGGATAAAATATTTTTTGTTTGGTAAAAATGGTAGGCATGTTCAGATATACCAAAATGCTGAATTCCCTTTCTTGCCGCTTCATCGGTAAATTGTCGCAAATAATCGAGGGTCAACGTTCCCCGCTCGAGATGATTGTGGTAATCGGTTAACATGTTTCTCTCTCCTCCCACTATGTTTCTATCATTATATCGCATAGAGATGGGGAGGACAATGGTTTTGCGAATTTTCACACATCACCCTGCCAGCCCAACCATAAATAGCAAGCGAATGCAAACAGCCATGCCCGCCACGACAAGCAAACGTCTCATCACATCCCCCATCATCCGCTCCTCCTTTTCGTTATCATTCCACCATATATGTATTATGTGAAAAAAGCGGCAAATAGAACATTACCATTGCTACATTAACAAAACTGTAATAAATTTTATTGTGCGGATGCATAAGACATAATCGGATTTGGGCCAACAGGTACGGCGATTTTTTCCCCAAACATATACGGACCAATTTGTTTGACGCCTCCGCCTTTAAAGGTGACGGCGCGAAAGCCGAACTCTTTCGCCGTAAGCAAAATTGCCTCGACCATCCATTGAACCGCTGGCAGTCCATTTAACTTGGAATCTTCCGTAAACTCGATCACGACAAGATCATTCTGCACGCTCACCTTCTTAATGCCAACTCCTTTTGGAACAACGGAGCGCAGCGGCCCATCTCCATCTTTTTTCATTTGTTTTAATGCTTCTAAAAACGTTGGAACATGCTGCGGCGACGGAACAAGAAATACAGGATGCGTCGAGCCGGACCAGTATAAATAATACGCCCGCTTCTTATTCGGAATTTCCAGTTCTTTGACATATCCTCTATAATGAAGCGCCATTCCTTCCTTTTTTTCGGTAAAAAAGCGGACTATCTTTCCTCCCATCCAGCGAATCGTTTCCTCAATGCTGGCAAGAAACAAAGACTCCCCCATCGGTCCTTCGGAAAAAACCGGATGTTGTTTTGGCACGCGAACGAACCAGACTTGATTGCTTTCACGAGAAGGAGCAATCGTGACACCATCAAGTAGCCGCTTTGATATCCCCCATTTTTGTTCATCAATTTTGGATGTGGCCATTGCGAGCTGCTCAGCCGCTGGTTCATATTTTTTTACTGGAACGCTAATAGGAATGATGATTTGCGACTGTTGGTCAGGGATCCCTACTACAACAATATCTTGATCATTCAATGCTTCTTTTGTCGCAATACGCGATAAAAACGAATCGTGCTCCCCCTCAGATAAAAGCGTTTGGCTCTCCTTCGCCGGCTGCTTTGCCTGTAGCGTTATCAGATGCTGATCTAACTTCTCGGTTCCTTTTTCCGGGCGTTGTGTGAATGGAAGGCTAGGAGCATAGATCGCCATTACAAACACCGCCACCACAATGGGGATTAGCACTGGAAGAAACCAGGCTTTCTGACGTACCGTTTTTCTTGCTTTGATTTGTTGATATATTTCTTCCTTCGAACGATGATCTTTAATCATCGGCATCTGCTGTAGCGCATGCTCAAGGCATTCGTCATTCCACCGAAACTTTTTCACGCTGTCCTCTTCCTTTCTCCATTTCTTCTTCCATATGCTTTTTCAACACTTTCAACGCCCGGTGCTGCGTCGTTTTGACTTTGCTTTCCGTCCATCCTAACGCCTCCGCTGTCTCCGTAATGGACAGCGATTGGATAAAACGAAGCACGATGACAAGCTGCTGATCGATCGTACAACGTTCTAAACAACGGTACAACAGCTGAATCTCCTCTTTTTGAATCGCGATTTCCTCCGGCAACAGCTGTCCATCGCCAAGCTGTTCTTCACTCCAATCTAATTTCCCTAATATTTTGCGCCGTCGGCTTTTTTGTTTGCGGAAAAAATCGATCGCCACATGGCGCGCAATCGACAGCAACCATGTTTTTTCACTGCTTTCCCCTTTAAACCGCTTATACGAACGCAATACTTTTATGTATACTTCTTGAACGAGATCTTCTGCTTGCTCGCGATTTCGCACCATATAAAATAGGAAATTAAAAATGTCATGATGATACTTCTCATACAACTCCTCAAAGACGGAGTCCATCCTTTCTCCTCCCATTCTACTACATTTGTCGCCGCACCAAATCGTTCCGTTACAATCATCATAAAGTTTCTGCATGAAAAAAGGAAGAATATTTGCAGAATATTCTTCCTTTTATTTATCGAATTGAAGTGGAAAAAATAAATCTTTGGCAATCTTTTTGACTTCCTCTTCCGCACAAGAATGGTAACTAATTAATATAGCGGTAGACGGACCAGCTGAAGCAAAAAGCGGCAGCGCGCAGGAACATGATGAGAAAGCCAGTCCGTTTGCCTGCAGCAATTGCTGCAGTTCGTAATAAATCCCTTTCGAGCCGATTGGTACAATCTCATAAATATGCGGTTGCTTTAATAATTGCAAAAATAACGAGAGAGGGACGATCCGCTCTTTCCGCTTCAACACTTCGTCCCCAACAAGTGGCTCCCCGATGACGGCAAATTTCGCGCCTTTTGGTGTGACGGCGATCCGTTTTTTGCTTCTTGCGATGGTGCCAATCGCCGTAACGCCAACGGCAGATTGGATGGTAGAAAAATTCGACTCGCTGCTTCCCGTTATCGGGATGTCTGAATGCAGCTCCTCACACGTTTGACGAATGCCGCGGCAGAGAGATTCCCATGCTTGATCAGCGGCGAAATTTTGCAAAACGACGGCGTAAGGTTCCGCGCCCACACTCAATAGCTCCATTAAAGCGACGCGCGCCGCAAAATAAGCAACAATATCATATGGAACGTTTACAAGATCTTTCTCCTTTTCCCCAATGGCCGCCGAGCCGTCGGCGGCCATTGCAAGCTCCATCCCCTCTGTAAGCGGCACAAACAATACATCACGCATACGGCACCTTCTCCGCTTCTTTCGTCATCCTTTTCACCAGCACGGGAGTGACGACGGCCGCAATGGCAAGATTAGCAGCAGTAGCGACCGCTAAAGCAGGAATAATCGCAATCACAAACGCTTTTCCCATCCATAATGCAAACGGAAGCGGCGACAAAAAGGCATTTCCGACAAAAAAGGCAAAAAAGGCCGTCTTTTTCCATTTACGGCGATATAAGAGGGCAAATCCGAAGACGAGTGCGGCCATTTCGCCGGCGACGAGCAGATGAAACGCTCCGAGCGGGAATCCGGCAAAAAACGCGGAAATCATGTGTCCAAACGCGGCGACAAGCGCCCCTGGGCCGGCGCCAAGCAGCGCCGCTGCAACGAGCGCTGGGGCGCTATCCAACGCAATGCTGCCGACAGATGTCGGCAGCTTTAATAGCGAGCCGATGACCGATAAACTAATGAAAACAATTATGGTCGCAAATCGTTTCCTGTTTTCTATCATTGTTGTTTTTCCTCCCGATCTCGAAACACAATAGCGCTCCGTTCATATTCGACGTCTTTTACTCCTAAACGCGCGTTAATGACGCGAGCAACGGCGAAAAAGTAATCAGATAAGCGGTTCACATATTGCAACACAATTTCATTGATCGGTTCCGCTTTTTGCAGCGAAACGATGCACCGTTCCGCTCTTCTTGTCACCGTGCGCGCTACATGAAGTGCCGCTGCTGCCGGAGAACCGCCAGGCAAAATGAACTTTTCAAGCGGCGGCGCTTCTTTCACATATTCATCAATACGCTGTTCCAAAAAAGTGACCATATCCGCCGTTACTTTATATGGAAGCTTTCCGTTCACAATAGCTAGATCGCCGCCGCAATCAAATAATTCATGTTGAATTTTTTGCAGTTCTGTATATATATCTTGAAACTTCTCATCATGCAATAGCGTCATCGCCTGTCCGACAAACGAGTTGACTTCATCGAGGGTGCCATACGCTTCGACGCGCAAATGATCTTTGTCCACCCGTCCGCCAATTAAGCTTGTTTTTCCTTTATCCCCAGCTCTTGTATATAGTTTCATATCGTTTTTCCCCCTTTATTTGATTCGTTCTGCCAATCCGCACCAAATGCGATCCACACGGCTGCAAAGCTGCACCAGCTGCTGGTAACACCACCCCGTTACATCACGCCATAATCGTTCTTCTTGCTCCATCGGCACGATTCCCTGGGTAATATCGGTGCCAATCCATACTACCGTGCGCCCCGGGCATTGCCGCTCCCATTCCTGCCACCGCGAAAAAAATTGCCCCCAATAACGGAGGTCAGGAAGGCGGCGAATCGCCGCTTCCAGCCCTTCAAGTACTACGATTCGTTCTAATATATTTTCATCCGGTCCGCCATATGTCCCTTTATATCCGTTATACCAAAGGATTTGCTTTCGTTCTTCTATTCCGTAATGTTTGCACACCCATTTTCGTTTTCCTTGAAAAGCACCTCCAACAATGAAATGCATCGCTTTTTCTCCTTCCACCTCTCTAGCGTCGATTGCAACGTATACCCGCCGCCAAACGGCACCACCCATTCCCAAAACGGCCTCTCGATCGGCGCGTATCTTTCTAATACATAACGAATCGGTCCGCCATGCGTGACGACGGCGACATGCTTCGCGTTTGTTTGTTTGGCAAGCAGGATGGTTTGTTCAAGCGCTTCTTCCACCCGCTGGCAAAAAGCTTGATAGCTTTCCCCATTTGACGGTACTACGGAAAGCGGAGAATGCAGCCATTGCTGATATTCTTTTATTTCTTTCAACTCTGGAAAAGTTTTTCCTTCCCAATCGCCAAAATTTATTTCCCGCCATTGCTCCATTTCGTATTTTGGGACATCATCATTTCTAAACAACAGCTTGCGCGTTTGCCGACAGCGCAGCAAATCGCTTGACACAAGCAAACCAACAGGCTCGAAAAGCTGCAAGCTTGCTTTAAGAAGCCGCGTTTTTTCCTGCTCTGCAAGCGGCACGTCCGTATGCCCGATATATCGCCGCGCCGCATTTTCCGACGTCAGCCCGTGCCGGATGAACGTAATAGCCAGATGAGACACCATAGCCACGTTTCCACTCCTTCCACAAACGCTCCGAGCGTATCGCCGGTAATCCCGCCAAATTGCTTTTCAAACGAAGTTCGCGCCAGCCAAACCGCCGCAATCGTTCCGCCTACCAATAAGCCAACGTTTTCGATCACGGAAGCATCAATGATGCAAATACACGCAAGCAGCACGATGCTAACCGCCATCGCCACATAACCATCCATGCGGGTAGTATGTTCACGAAAAGCAGCCGCCATTCCGGTTGGCTTTGCTGGTTTTCCGCAAATAAGAAGCCAAGCCGCTCCCGTTCGTGACAGCAGTGGAACGGCAATAAGAAAAAGTGCGTTCAGCCCAGCGCGTATCGTTTCCAACAAAAACAAAAGGCGGAACGAAAGTAAACAGAAAATCGATAAAACGGCAAACGCTCCGACGCGGGAATCACTCATAATTTCCTGGCGGCGCTTGATGTCACGGTATGAAAAAAAGGCATCGCTGACATCCATCCAGCCATCCGCATGCAAGCCGCCGGCAAGCCAAACCAATAGCCACATAAGAAACAGCGCCAAAAACAGCGGAGAAAAGGAAGAAAATGCAGAAAACAGGCAGTACATCACAGCCGCGACAACGCCGATAATGGCGCCGATCAGCGGGAAGAGACGGACGGACCAGCGCGCTACGTCACTGTTCCAATCAATTTGCTTCCGCACCGGAATCACCGTTAAAAATTGCAACGATAATAACAACCCGCTCCAAGCCGCTTTCATCGGAACAACTCTCCTTTTTTGACCGTTGCCAACCCGTGCTGGACTAAAACAGCAACCTCCGCTTCCTCGACAATTTGCTGATGAAGCCAGCCGAGCATTTTCATATAGTGATATGTCCCGATATCATCGGGCACTCCCCCGCAAAACAATTCATTGGAAACAATAATCAACGCTTTGCACACTCCCGCCAGCCGCTGTAGCGTTTCCCACATGTACGCCGCTTTACGGAAACATAATGTTTCCTCTTTCCAGCTGTCATCACGAAACAGCTCATTGGCGAGCCAATTTGTCAAACAGTCGAGCAGCACGACATCCCTTTTCGTAAATGATCCGACCAGCTGGTCAAGGCAAACAGGCTGTTCCCATGTGGTCCATGGCATCGCTTGTTTCTCCCGCCGCTTTTGGTGATGAATGATGCGTTGCTTCATTTCGTTGTCATTGGCGTTTGCCGTTGCAATATAGTGCAAGGAGAATTCCGGGGCCGCTAGCTTTTCCACGCACCTTTCGGCCACTTTGCTTTTTCCGCTGCGGACACCGCCGCTAATAAACACCATCATGTTCCCCACCGCTTTAACACATGCAATAATTCGTCATTTTCTTCTTTCGTTTTCACGGCAAAGCGCAAATAACGACCGTCAAGACCAGGGAAATTTACGGTATGGCGCGGTACAATCCCTTCCTTTAATAAAGAAAAAAATAGTTCTTCTGTTGAACACCCCGGCCGCCGCAATAAATAAAAGTTAGCGACAGACGGAGAAACAGAGTAGCCATATGCGCGCAATATGTCTGTGATTCTTTCCCTCTCTCTTGCAATCATCTGTTTCGTTTGCGCAACAAACTCCTCAAGCGGCAAAAAACGAATCGCCAGCTGCTGGGCAATCCGGCTTACGCTCCATGGCGGCTGCAACGCCTTTATTTTTTCCATGACCGTTTCATTTGCGGCCATATAGCCAATTCGCGCTCCTGCTAAATGATGGATTTTCGTCAAAGAGCGCAACACGATTATGCGGGAAAAGTCATTCATCCACTGCATTACCGTAAAGCCGCCAAGCCAAAAAGGGTAAAACGCCTCGTCAATCACCATAAACGTCCCTGCTTCCTCCGCCGCGGCAAGCAACGCATACAGCTCATCTTCTTCCATCACCGTTCCCGTTGGATTGTTGGGATGGCATAAAAAGAGAACATCGACCTCTTCTATTAATTTCATTAACTTCTGTTGCTCATATTTCCAATTTTGCTCTTCCGTTGCAGCAAGCGAGACAATGTCGCAGCCATGCGCCCGACAGGCGCGGCGATACTCGGAAAACGTCGGTTCGAGAATACCGACCCGTTTATTGGCAAACCATTTTGCGAGCAAATAAATGCACTCGGAAGCGCCGTTGGCGATAAGCAATTGCTCTGGCGATACCCCTTCTCTCTCAGCAAGCAGCTCGGCCAACTGCCGCGCCTCAGGATCGGGATACTCCATCGCCCATTGGCAAAACTCCGTCTGCGAAGGCCAAAGCGATGGCGGAAGCATATACGGGTTCGTATTGACGCTAAAATCGATGTACCTTTCCGGAAGCGGAATATTGCAGGATTCATATAACTTGCGAGGATTCGCTCCATGCGCCGGTAAACGCAACGATCATCCCTCCTATCAGCAATAACAGCGCAAACGATAAAACGGTCACGGCCATAATTCGGAGCGCCTGGCGAATATGTTTTGTTTGCAAAGGAACGAGCGGGTCACCGATCTTCGGCCGACTGGAAACGATGCCGTGATACGTATTCGTTCCGCCAAGCTGCACCCCTAAAAGCGCCGCCATTGCCGCTTCCGGCCAGCCGCTGTTTGGGCTTGGATGCTTGCGGGCATCGCGAAACAGCACGCGCCAGCAGCAGCGAAATCGCTTGCCGCCATGAACGAACACCATGACGACCGCTGTCAGACGCGCCGGTATATAATTCATGACATCATCCAGTCTTGCCGACGCCCAGCCGAACGCGCGGTACGTATCATTTTTATAGCCGAGCATCGAATCGCACGTATTGACAGCGCGATAAAAAAGCGCGAATGGTGCGCCGCCGATCCACGCGTAAAACAACGGCGCGGTAATGCCGTCGCTCGTATTTTCCGCCACCGTTTCCACGCAGGCACGGACAATTTCCGATTCATCCAAGTTTTCCGTATCACGGCCGACAATCATGCTTAACTCGCGGCGCGCTTGTTCCATCTCCCCCCGCTCGAGCGGCAACAGCACATTCCAGGCAGCTTCTTGCAGGCTTTTCGTGGCAATCGTGGTAAAAATCAGGATCGCTTCGACGACGACCCCAAAGAGCCAAGAGAGCGAATAACTAATTTTAACGACAATCAATGAAAGGATATACACCGTTCCCGTGACCGCCACCACCGTTACAATCCCTTTTACGCGCCGATATGCTCCTTTGTTTAGCCGCTGGTCCAAAAAAGTGATAAGCGCTCCCATGCCCCGCACCGGATGCGGCATCCAGCGCGGATCGCCAAGGCAAAAATCGAGCACAAGCGCCAGTGCAAGCGCCAGCAAATGGTTCATGAGAAACTCCTCCGCTTTCGGTATCGGCGCAGCGCTTCTTTTGTTGCTTCATAAACGACGCGGCCGATCGCTTTGCCAAGCGGCGTAATCGTGCCGGCATAGGCGAAGGTGTTCCCAGTTTGCGTCGCAGCAATGGCGATGCAATCGGTCGAAGTGCCGGTCGCGTGCGTGTTCGTCTCAGGGTCTAGGACGTTTTCTTCATACAATGCCTTCACCTTTGCTTCCGTCGCCGTCATCACCGCTTGCACATAGGCGGCATCGGTTAACGTCCCATCGATAAAAATCATCATATTAATGGTGCCGATTTTTTGCTCGAATTGCACCCGCTTCCATGAACGCGCGGCATCAACGGCATTTCCTACCCCGGCCGTCACCACCGCCCAGAGCGAAAACGCGTCTTGTTTTTCATACATGCAAACGACATCATGGATGTCGACTGCTGTCATCATTCCAATCGTACTGGAGACGGGTAGCCCTCTCTTCTGTAAATATTGCTTCATCTCTAATTCCGCATCTTCGCAGTTATAGTCTTTGGAAACTTGCCGGTTGACAAAATGGGTCGCCCATTGAAACCCCGAGCCAACAAGCGCGGAAGACAACACCTTGAGCGGCTCCGCAGCAGTGATGGCGATGCAGTCGTTCATCGTTGTCCATGTAAGGCGTTCAGACAGTTCCTGCTCTTCGACGATTGGCAATCCCTTTTCTGGCAAAAAGGCCAGCAGCGGCTTGGAAACGGTTGGATGCGCCTGTCTGTTTACCGGAGCTTGAAACACCGAATGGAGAAGCGCCGGCTCCATCAGCTCTTCCGGCGTGCCAAGCGCAACCACTTTCCCCTCTTTTAGCATTAAAAGCCTGTCACAATATAAACTGGCGATATTCATATCATGAAAAATGGCAAGCACGGTCAGTTTTTTCTCTTTCGCCGAACGAACAAGCTGATTTAACAGATGGAGCTGCTGGGTAATATCCATATGATTCGTCGGCTCATCGAGCAGCAGCAGCTCGGGATTTTGCGCCAGCGCCCGCGCCAAATAGGCACGCTGGCGCTCTCCTCCGCTTAAGCGCTCAATGCTTTCGCCCGCTTTTTCAGCGAGGCCAACTTCACGAATTGCCGCATCGACCGCCTGCTCATCTTCCTCCGTCCACACCGGAAATAACCGGCGCTGGTAGGCGTAGCGCCCAAGCTCCACCGTTTCTTTGACCGTATAGCCGAACGCCACATCGATCGTTTGCGGGAGCACCGCGGCAAAACGCGCCCACTCTTTATGCGAAAAAGAAGGAAGCGGCCGTCCATTCACGGTGATGCTGCCGCTTTGCACGGATAACTCTTTGCTTAACAGCTTCAACAAGGTCGTTTTCCCGCTGCCATTCGGTCCTAAAATGCCAAATATTTCCCCTTTTTCTACCGTAAAGGTAATATCATGAAGCACTTGTTTGCGCTGATAGCGGTAAGACACGTTGTTTACTTCCAGCACATCGATCACAACTTTCTTTTCATTCTTCGGAAAAATAATAACGCAAACAGCGGCGCGCCAATCAAAGAAGTAATGACGCCAATCGGCAATTCGCGCGGCGAAATGATCGTGCGCGCCAGCAAATCGGCAAGCACGAGAAAGGCCCCGCCGTATAGCAAAGACAGCGGCAGCAACAAACGGTGGTTCGGGCCGCAGACAAGGCGGACCATGTGAGGAACGACAAGCCCGACAAATCCGATCGTTCCCGACACCGATACGGCCGCCCCTGTCAATAACGAGGCTCCCGTTAAAATCATGATTTTGCGGCGCATCACGTTCACCCCGACATGGAGCGCCGCCGCTTCGCCAAAGGCGAACGCATTAAGCTCGCGCGCATTCAGAAGAAGCAAAACGACGCCGAGCAGAAAAAACGGAAGGAGAAGCACCGTATATTTCCAGCCCCGCATCGCGACGCTTCCCATCAGCCAGGCAATAATTTGTCTCAATTCCTCCCCAGTCAGCGCAATCATCAAAGAAATAAGGGCGCTGAAAAACGCTCCAAATATAATCCCGGCCAAAATGATCGTCTCCACCGACATTTGCCGTTCCACTGCCCTTGTAAATAAAAGCACAAGTGCGAGCGTCCCCAGACCAAATAAAATGCTGACGATCGGCAAAGTGAACGTGCCAAAGAGCGGCAGTTGAATACCGAAAAAAATGACGAGCACCGCACCGACAGAGGCTCCCGATGACACGCCAAGCGTATACGGATCGGCAAGCGCATTTTTTAACATCCCTTGAAACGCCGCTCCCGCAACTGCCAGCGACGCGCCGACAAGAAACGCGAGCACCACGCGCGGAAGGCGGATCGCCATCACGATTTGCACGAGATCATCGGGAACATCGCCGGGCAGCGGCAACCCAAGCCAGGTCGAAAAAAGAATCTTGATAATAGTAGAAAAGGGAATCGATAGCGAACCTATCGATATCCCTAATAAAAGCGAGACGGCCGCAACCGTTACGGCAATGATATACATCGATGCATTACTTAAAGATTTCCGGGTAAATGACTTTTGCAAGTTCCTCTACTCCTTCAACAAGACGCGGGCCCGGACGGCTGACTAAATCGGTATTGACATCATATACGCGCTTGTTTTTCACCGCCGGTACGTCTTTCCACGCCGCGCGTTCTAACACCTGTTTCGCTCCGCCGTAGGTAGTAATAATCACATCCGGCTTGTATGCCACCGCTTTTTCTTCCGTCACCATCGGCCAGCCTTCCAAGCCACCGGCAACGTTTTTCGCGGAAATGGCCTGAAGCATCTCGTCAATAAATGTCCCTTTTCCAGCCGTATAAATTTCTGGAGCTGGTGATACTTCGACCCATACTTTTACTTGATCTTCCGGTTTAATTTGTTTTGCCTTTTCTTTTATTTCTTCCAGTTTCGTTTTCATGTTGTTGATGATTTCTTGCGCTTTGCCATCAGTTCCAGTTGCCTTGCCAACTAATTCGATCGCATGATATACATCAGCAAACGATTTCGCATCATTGACTACTAGCACCGTAATGCCTGCATCTTTCAGCTGCTTGAGCCCGTCTTTCGAGTTGTGCGCGCCTGATGCATGAGCAAGCACTAAATCCGGTTTCAGCGAAATAATTTTTTCAACGTTGAAATCCATGCCGCCGATTTTTTCTTTCGTTTTCACATCTTCCGGATAGTTGTCAAAATCGCTGACGCCAACGATTTTGTCGCCTAATCCTAACGCATAGGCAATCTCCGTGTTGCTTGGAATCAAGGAAACGATTTTTTGCGGTTCCGACTTAATCGTCACTTCTTCCCCTAATCCATCTTTCACTGTTACCGGAAACGCAGTTTGTTCCGTTTTTGTTGCTTCTTTTTTCGCAGGCGATTTGCTTTCGTTCGCTCCATTGCATCCGAACAATAGGCCGAATGTAAGTACAAATACAAGCAGCATCACATACTGTTTCCATTTTTTCATTTTTCGTTCCCCCTTCTTAAGTAAAATAAAAAAGCCCATTCCTAACTCGGAATGAGCAAGAAACGGCAATATGTATGCACAAAGGCAGCCACCGTTGCCGCTTCCTACTCTCACCCCCCGAAGATTAGGAAACGTACAAGCAGGCAAGGCAGGTCTACTGACTCATGCTTCATCCTACTCTGAACCTTCCCATACGGCAAACGGCGCATGCCATCGTACCGTACAGTGGCGATTTCATTTCGTCCGCATTTACAGTTGCGGGGACAGTTCTGGACTTTCACCAGATTCCCTATTAAGCCATTAAGAGCGAATCGCTCCATTTGGCACCTTGCTGCGAATGTATGAAATTGTCGAACAATTGACAGTTATAATATTAAAGGATAAGAAAAACTTTGGCAATAAAAAAATGAAAGGTTCATTGATTTCAAGATATATAAAAATCCCCCGATGGCGGGGGACAAAGGAACAGCTCAATTATTAATATACCGGTGAACCTCCCCGACTAAATCAAAGATTCTAATCGGGGCATCCATTGTCTTAAATACAGCTGTACTCATCCTAAATGCTTCGCATTATAGAAGGGGAATGCGTCGAGGGTTTCGGTTCAATTCAACAAACTTCGCTTCTTTTATTTCTTCGGGCTGACGCGAATCTCACTAGATTAGCTTGTTAATTGTTAATATAGCGTTCAAAGACAAAGCCGAAGTCTTTCACCGTATATTTTGTTTTCGCGTCAACGAGCCACTGAAACGCGAGTTCATTCACCGCTTTGAAATCGGCAAAGAAATTATTTGTGTCACTTTTCACGCGCCCGAATACGTTCGCAGTCAATTCCAAACTTTTGTGCGCGTACTCCAGCTTCGTTTCGTTTTCATGGCAAAGCTCGGCGATGGCGAGCAGCGACTTATATAAATCTTTTAGTTCTTCTAAATACTTTTTATGAACGTCAATCGAATAGACATGGGCACCGATTTTAAATTTAATCTCCACGTCTAGATCAACGGTTCCCGCCGTTTCGAGCGACACGTCGGAAATCGGATGTTTGTAATAATCATAGCGGCGCAATACGCGTTTTTTGCTGGTTGCGCTCGTGCCATCCAAATGAATCAGCGCTTTATTCGTAAAACAATACTCATCTGATTTCGATTTAATTAAGAAATAAATCTTCTCCCCATCTTCATGCATTACGTAATCATCGGCGTCGACTTTATCGTAGTTTTCCGGCTTAATGACCGAGCCGATATCACTTAATCCAAGCACATCAGCGGCGACTTTTCCAAACATCATACAGCCCCTCTCTTTAAAGGTACCTATTTATGTTTATTATATCATATGGGTTTCCATTCCCGAATCTTTAGGCAAAAATAAAATCCAACGCGCTCGGAAAACGCGTTGGATTTTATCACGTTATTGCAGTTCATCTCCGAAACTAGAGTCTTTGTTTGTTAATTTTAAGAAAAGCAAATATACAAGGCCAATAGCGAGCCAAATCAATCCAAGTTTTTTGCTTAACGGATCAAGGCTATACCATACATAGCCGATAATCACTAGACCGATAAGCGGAAAAAGAAGGTGGTTCAAATAATCTTTGCTTCCTTGTTTGCGCAGAAAATAGTTGATCACGGAAACGTGCAAGAACAGAAATGCTGTTAATGCCCCAAAGTTTACAAGCGAAGCAAGCTTATCAATTTGCGAGGCAAAAACGGTAGTGACAATCAGGGAAATGACAGCGACAATAATGGTACTGACATATGGCGTTTGAAATTCTGGGTGTACTTTTGACAATATTTTTGGCAGTTTTCTGTCCCTTCCCATGCTATACAGGATGCGCGAAATAGCCGCTTGTGCTACGAGCGCGTTGGCAATCCCCCATGAAAACGCCGTTGCCAAAATCGTTGTCCACTTCAGCCATGAACCGCCGGCGATTTCAGCGATTTGATAAAAAGCAACATCCGCGTTTTTAAACGTTGTATAGTCGGGCCAAATGAGAGCTGCTACCCACGTTTGAATGATGAAAAGCACCCCTACTGTTAATAAAGAAAATACAATAGCCTTGCCAATCGATTTTTTTCCGCCTTTCGTTTCTTCGGCCAGCGTCGAAATGGCGTCAAAGCCAAGAAAACTTAACACGGCGATCGAAACGGCCCCCATTACCATTCTCATGCTAAAATGATGCGGGTCGTATAACGGCTTAAAGCTGAACTGCGCTCCGTTTACCCCTTTCGCGACGGCAATAATGCCGGTTACCACAAAAATCGCCAAAACGATTAACTCTAAAATGACGATGATCTTATTCGCTCTCGCCGTTATTTCAATGCCAAGAATATTGATCACCGTATTAATCCCAATGAACAGCACTAACCATACATAGATTGGAATTTGCGGAACAATATCAGCCAAAGCCGCCGCACTGACGAGATATAGCAAGGCTGGAACAAAAATGTAGTCTAATAATATCACCCAGCCAGCAATAAAACCTACATGCTCGTTAATCCCCCGCTGTGCATAGGAGTAGACGGACCCGGCAATGGGGAACGCTTCGGACATGCGCGCATAACTAAGTGCTGTAAAAATCATTCCTATCATTCCGATAAGGTAGGCAAGGGCAACCATGCCTTTGGAGCCTTCCGCTACATATCCATAAATGCCAAAAGGAGCAATTGGCACCATAAATACAAGTCCATAAATAAGCAAATCCAAAAAGCTTAATGAACGCTTTAATTCCTGTTTATATCCAAGCTGTTCAATAGTTATCTGCCCCGTCTGCTTTGCTTCCATCTGTGCCATTGCCCTTCACCCCTTTACGATTGGAATAATTCAATTTGATATGCCTCGAGCACCCAGCGCGGCACGAAGAATCGGGCTGTAACCAGCGGATCTACCACCTGGCTGATTTGCGTCTGTCCAACCGCACTCATCAGCATCGTTAAATGATTTAATGTTAAATCGGTATGAGGAAGAAGCAAATCCACCATCTCTTCCACCGACTGTTTCACCGCTTCATCTAATGTTTTGGCAGATACGATCGTCGCGATGCCTTCCTCGTTTTGCAAAAGAGGATGTTTTAAGGAATGGCCTTTAATAACGTGAAACGTAACTGTCACTTCCCCTGGAATTTCGATGCCGGACACACCGATTTCTCCGTCCCCCATCGCTGCATGCAAATCCCCTAACGCAAAAAGGGCACCTTCGACAAAAACAGGAAAATATACAGTAGCTCCTGTTGTAATGAGCTTTGTATCCATATTGCCGCCATGCGGTCCTGGTGTTCCGCAGGAAACGTCCTCACCGCTAGGAGCAACTCCAATGACGCCGATCATCGGATTTAATGGAATGGCAATTTTTTCGTTAAAAATCGCTTTATTCCCTTGAATTGGGATGATTTTTGCTTCAAACTGCGGAATCCGTTCGCCCAATACTCCGAGTCCTGGCCCAACAGCCATTACTCCTTGCCCTTTTAAACGAATTGTTTCAATCTTGACAGATAAAATATCTCCCGGCTCCGCTCCTTCAATATAAATTGGCCCTGTCGCCGGATTAATATGATTCCAGTCAATGGAGTCAAACGGCGTATGGTTGGAAGCAATTTGATTTTGAAAGCAATCATACGTTTCAATCACCACTGTCTCTCCGGATTTCACCTTTTTGACAGGCTGGTGATGTTTACTAAACGCATAAATCGATGTTTCGCATGGAATGAGCGTCATATCTCCTTCCCCCTTTTCAATTTGTATTTTTTATTATAATGGGGTTGATCCGCGTCTTTTTGCATTTTCTTCGCTAGTTTTTATAATTTCTTTATGTTTTGAATTATGCGATAAATAAACAGACTGAGAAAACATTCCATTCCGTTGGCCGCAACAACCATCACTTCCCCGCGCGACATCATCCATTGCCAATTGATAAAAAAGAAAACGACAATTGGGATCAACATTGCCAGTCTTACCTGTCTTTGTAAATAAAACAAAGCAAGCAATCCATAAAAAGAAGAGGCAAGCATAACAAAAAAGAGCATCATCTGCTTTATAGAAAAACAATGATGCATCCAAAAAACAATGATAACGATACAAAAACCGATATAATATTTGCTTTGATTTAAGACTTTCCTATTACACCGTGAAACAGCCTGCATCTCCATTAGCCGAAGAAGAGACTGCAGGGATATGGCAATACTGGAGGAGAAAGAGGCGAGAAAAGCAACTGTCAGGCAAAATACAAAAAAAGCGGAAGGGGCTTTAAACAGATTATGAAGCATTCCCGCTATACTACTTCCTCCGCCTAGCTGGACTGCAAAAGGAACAAACAACGCGGTGACCGCAAGCGGAACTGCCATCCAACAAAAGGCGGCTACATGAAAGATCATATTCATCCGTTCCTTTTTCATAGCTAAACCAATGCGCCACATATATTCA
Organism: Parageobacillus sp. NEAU-HV-2; assembly: GCF_059115485.1. NCBI lineage: Bacteria > Bacillati > Bacillota > Bacilli > Caryophanales > Anoxybacillaceae > Parageobacillus > Parageobacillus sp. NEAU-HV-2. The sequence goes on along the minus strand of NZ_JBXUJJ010000008.1, from coordinate 76,939 downwards.
TCTACAATAAGCTGACCCATCATCACTTCTAGTACGGCGAAAAACAGTGAAACCAGCTGAGTTGATTGGACCTGCAGGAAAGAAGGAAACTTGTCTGCAAGAACAGAGTAATTTTTTATAATTCCGCTCGTTAAATAATACGACAGTGGAACGATGCAAACGGCTATATAAATCAAATATAATTGAATGGTGCCGATCTTCTGGATTCCCCGTGTGCCGGCAAGAACAGTGAAAACATAAACATATAATAGCAAAAGGAACAACGCGTAATTAGGTAGATGGAATACATGCCTAAAGAGAAATGAAGATAGCGCCGCAGCTAGTACGAGCCGGCTCACATAAAAAAGGACAATCCATATATACATAAACGAAAACGCACGAGAAGTCATCAGACCGGCAAATATGTGCATCATTGACGCTCGTGGATTTTTCCGGATGATAATATACATCATTATCTTTTTCAGCCAATAGATCGAGAAAACACCGGCAGCTCCGATAACAAATCCTGAAGCTGCCCCATACTGTACAGAAGCGTAACACGAAAACAACAACACCTCTCCTGTAACAAAACGAATCAGCAGAAAATCCGTCCCTTTGCTTAGTCCTATCTTTTCTTGATGAAAATGTAAAACAGATTCAGACAAATGTTCGCCGACATAATGGATCACGGTAAGCAATAAACAAAAGGCGAGAAATAAAAGAGAGTACCAATCTATCATACATACTTCTCCTTGTATTGGGTTGGTGTCATACCGACGTATTTTCGAAAGGAGTTGCTAAAATGATGCTGGCTGGCAAACCCGGTTTCTTCCGCTATCCGTGCCACCGGCCAATCCGGCCTTTTGATAAGTAGCTCTTTCGCCTTTTCAATCCGATAATGGATAACATAGTCTTTGAAATGCATTCCTGTTTCTTCCGTAAACCGTTTGCTTAAATAGGCCGGATTGACATGAATTGCTTCTGCTATATCGTGTAAACTAATTTTTTGTCCATAATTTGCATGAATATACTCGATCGCTTCCTGGATGATCGAAGATTTTACTAACGCCTCCGGGTGTTTTTGAATAAATTTTTGCAGGGCGCTATCTAGTTCGCTCTCAATAAGCGGCTTGACTAAATAATCCAACACTTCTAACTGAATGGCCCGCTTTGCGTATTCGAAATCTTGATAAGCAGTAATAATAATAAACGTCATCATTGGATGGAGCTGTTTTAACGTATGGACCAAATCTAGCCCCGATTGTCCTGGAAGGTGAATATCAATGAATGCCAGTTTAAATAGATGTACCGCGGCTAATTTTTTTGCCTGCGCTGCATCTTCAGCGGCATACACTTCCCAATATGGATACTTCCGTTTCACCAAATACGTTAACTGTTCCAACTCCAAATATTCATCATCCACGACCAGCACTTTCATTTTTCTTCACCTGGCACGTAAGGCCAAACGATAAGCGCCTCTGTCAAACCGCGCGTATTTTTTTGCAATGATATTCTTGTTGGCATATCAAATAGAAGATTAAACCGTTTCCTTAGATTGTCCAACCCTATCCCACCTTTCTCTACAGATACAGCTTGTCCCTCGTTTCCATTGTCGCAAACCCGCAAATAGAGCCAATTTCCCTCGCGTGATAATGTAATTTCTATATATTTTTCTCCTATTTTCTTCTCTAGTCCATGTTTAAACGCATTTTCTACCAACGTTTGCAATGTGTATGGAGGAATTAGTGCTCTTTCCGCCTCTTTATCGACACGCACCAATGCTGTTAATTTCCGGCCAAACCGTAGTTTCTGTATGGCTAAATAGTTTTTCGTATGGGCTAATTCTTCTTTTATGGGGATAAGCGCTTCTTTCGATTGATAGCTATATCGCAAAAAGAGTGACAAATGTTCCATCCCTTTGATCATTTCTTCATTTTTTCCCAATCTAGCCAATGAAATAAACGCATTTAGCGTGTTAAATAAAAAATGCGGCTGAATTTGCTGATGCAGTTGCATGTACTTACTTTGCTGCAGCTCTTTCTCAAGGCGTACACGCGCATTTTCCAACTGCAAATAGTCGATTTCTTTTTCTCCCACACTCAACAATAAGAGCACGATAAGTGAGGTAAGTGGCAATAGTACACTAACAAAAATTAAAATACGAAACCATTCTTCGGTAATCATCCCCTTCCTCCTTTCCTCCCTTTTCGCTGCACAATGGTTTGATAACAACGTACACCATTTTATATACAATATCAAATAGTTTGATATATTCAATAAAAAAGTAATTTATGACTATTTTGAAAATATTAACAAGAATGTTGTTTGCCGCTACTCCAACTTGTTCCGTTTGTGGCTAAGCGATTGCAAAATAATGAACCGATTTATGTCTATATGGGTTATCCTGAGTAGAGAGGATGGCAGAAAATGAATCTCTCCCACCACCTTCATTTCATTTAGAGGCGGGAGTTTCTTGCCATCTCCCTCGAAGAAGCTTCTGCATCGAAGAAGGGGGCCTCCTTCCGTTCGATGGCTTTATCGGAAGTCTTCCCGTGGGATTCCGTAAGCAATATCGGTCCTGTTCCAACCCTTCTAACTACTTCCCGCTTACGATGTTCGCTTTTAGGAATCAAAAATCTCCCGTCTCATCTTCCTCCTTCCCTCGTGTAGGGGAGGGAGACTTCTCAGAAAAAATGTTAAAGCGTTTTTCCAGCAAGAAGGAACATCTATTTAGACAAAACGAAGAAGGAATGACGCTCCTTCTTCGTTTACACAGTGAGGGCGCTTATCTTTTTACCGCAACGGCGACCTCGCCATGCGAATATATGTATGGCGCTTGCCACGGATGGCAATCGAATACGTCATGATGTTTTCCGGAATCGCAATGCCGTGGTAGCCCGCATCGCCGATATGGTACAGATCGGCGCCGGCCATTTTGCTTGCGAGCGCGATTTGGCGGATCGTATCCTCGTCGGCCCCTTCCTGGCTCGTGCCGATCGTCAGCATCGCCAGCGCCCCATGTTCATGGGCAGCGCGGACGAGCTGTGCTGTTTTTTCGAGCGTTACACCAGGCACAGTGCCTGGCGCCGGCATGAGGACGATATCGGCCCCCGCTTGAACGAAGCGCAGCACCACGTCTTCCGATATAATGCCGCTTCCCGTTTCCCCAGCCACGCCAGCTGCGTGCATTTTCCCGGCGATAATGAGTCCCTCTTCGCCAAAAACGGCACGGGCTGTTTCGATCGCGCGGATAATTTTCTCATTGGTTACGCCTGTTTTCGGATTTCCGGTTAGGCAGACAAAATCAACCCCCAGACGTTTTGCTTCTAGCAGTGATTCCTCCGTCGCCATCCTTCCTTTTGGAAGAGAAGCAAGGCTTTCTAGCTGCTTTGCGTTAGGGTCAACGGGCTCTAAATTAACCCCTATCGGGCGCCCCGTTAATTGTTTTAGACGTTTTACGGCTTGATCCGGTTCATGCACATCTAATCCGTTCACAAGCGGGTAGAATACATCGAACATATTCAACAATAACAAATCCGCGCCAAACGCCGCGGCCAATTCCGCATTCGTCACCGCCGGATAAAGCGGGGCAACGGAGCCGATCACTTCCGCGACGATCGTTCTTCCTTCCGCTGCCTGAATCGATCGTTTCAACTCTTTTCCGTTCATACGCTGGAAATCCGAGGCACTGCAGTCTAGCAACCGCTTCATCAAAACCACTTCCCTTTCTTGCTCTCTTATAGAAAAATAGACATTCCAGCTCTTCTCATAGTGGAGAGAGCTGGAATGCTTCCGCTTGCATTATAGCTTTTTCAGCTCGTTGGCGACAAACTCGACATCCGTGCCGACAACGACTTGCACATCCGTTTGATTGAGGCGGATGACACCTTTTGCTCCTAAACGTTTCAGTTCAGTCTCATTGACTTTCGACATGTCTTTTACTTTTAAGCGCAAGCGGGTCACACAGTTGTCGATCTGGATGAGGTTATCTTTACCGCCCAGCGCTTCCATATACTTCACCGCGACATCTTTATAGCCGCCGCCCGATGGCGCTGCGCCGCTTTCCGTAAATTCGCCTTCGATTTCTTCTTCACGGCCAGGCGTTTTTAAGTCCAATTTGACAATCAAGAAATAGAACACAACGAAATAAACGACGGCATAGATAATTCCTTGCACGATTAATAGATACGGTTTTCGCGCAATTCCATAGTTTAAGAAAAAGTCAATCGCACCGGCCGAGAAAGTAAACCCGTGATGAATATCGAGCATCGTCGCAATCGCCAGCGAAAGCCCCGTTAATACGGCGTGCACGACATAAAGCAACGGCGATAAAAACATAAACAAAAACTCAATCGGTTCGGTAATTCCCGTTAAAAAGGCAGTGAACGCCACGCTGATGAGCGCACCGGATACGGCTTTGCGCCGCTCTTTTTTCGCTGCGGCAATCATGGCGAGCGCTGCGGCTGGAAGACCAAACATCATAATTGGGAAAAATCCTGCCATGAAAATGCCGGCATCTGGATCCTTCGCGAAGAATCGCCATAAATCCCCTGTTTTTCCGTTATACTCGCCAAACACAAACCATACGAAACTATTTAAGACGTGATGCAAGCCAACCGGTATGAGCAATCGGTTTAGGAAGCCGAAAACGCCCACCCCAAGCGCGCCAGCGCCGACGATCCATTTGCCGATGGCGTTAATGCCGTCTTGAATCGGCGGCCAAACATATCCGAAGACAAGTGCCAATATAAGCATGACAAACGAGGTCACAATTGGAACAAACCGCTTGCCCCCAAAAAATCCAAGCCAATCCGGTAATTTAATATTATGGTAGCGGTTATACAGCAATCCGGCAATCACACCGGAAATGATTCCGCCTAACACGGACATATTGATATCTTTGTCAATGGCAGCAGCCCCTTTTGTTAACACAAAGTAGCCGATCGCCCCGGCCAACGCCGCTGCGCCGTTTCCGTCTTTGGCAAAGCCAACGGCAACCCCGATCGCAAAAATGAGAGGCAGGTTCGCAAAAACAGCATCTCCTGTCGCGGCGATAAACGGAATATCCAATAAATCCGGCTGTCCTAAACGGAGCAATAACCCCGCTGCCGGCAGGACGGCAACCGGCAGCATAAACGCTTTTCCAAGCCTTTGTAAAAATCCTAACATAGAAAGAAGTTCCCCCTCTTTTTTATTTTGAACGTTCCATCTCAATCGTAAATTTGTAACGGTCACCACGATAAACCGATTTGACGACTTCTAACGGCCTGCCGTTATTTAAATAGCTTCTGCGCTGCATCAGAAGCACCGGTGCGCCTTCTTTCACTTGCAGCAGCTCCGCCTCCATCTTGCGGGCGACGGAAGCTTCAATGACTTGCACGCCCGATTGAATGGTTAACCCTAATTCTTTTTCAATAAAATCATAAACGGAACCGCTTACAATTTCGTAGGTTAAATGAGGAACGAGCGCACATGGAATATATAATGTTTCTAGCGCCATCGGCAGCCCATCGGCAAGGCGGACGCGGCGAATTTCATAAAGATCCGCTCCTTCGCGAACATCCAATAGCTGAGCCAACGACGTGCTGGCAGGAACAATGTTGAAAGCCAACACCATTGTTCCCGGTTTCATGCCGCGCGCGCGCATATCTTCGGAAAAGCTCGTCAACCCTTTCAGCGGTTGTTCGATTTTTGTCGCGGCGACAAATGTGCCTTTGCCCCGCTTTCTGACCAAGTATCCGTCATTGACTAAATTATTGATCGCCTGGCGGACGGTCATGCGGCTGATGTGATGCGTTTCCGCCAGCTCGCGCTCGGACGGAATCATTTCTCCCGGCTTGAGCTGTCCTTTTTCGATCATTTCTTTAATTCCTTGCTCCAGCTGGTAATAGATCGGAAGCGGCGAGTTTTTGTTAATCATCGCGCATACACCTTTCGTTTTTCATCTGGCACAAGCGACAATGCTTCTTGATCGGCAATCACCGTGACGTTCGGATGGGTATGAAGCACCGATGCCGGTACATCTGCAGTCACAATTCCTTCAAACAACTTTGCCATAATTGGTGCCTTCGCCGCTCCCGACGCTAATAGCAATATATGCCGGCTTTGTAAAATCGTCGCGATCCCCATCGTAATTGCCTGGTGCGGTACATCTTCTAAAGATGGGAAAAAACGGGCGTTCGCTTGCCTTGTTGACGGTGCCAGCACGACGACATGCGTCGGTGCCGAAAACGAGGTACCTGGTTCATTAAAACCGATGTGCCCATTGCGCCCGATTCCTAATACCTGCAAGTCAATTCCGCCCAAACGCTCAATGACTTGTTCATAACGCCGGCATTCCGCTTCGGCGTCATCAGCGAGACCGTTTGGAATATACGTTTGTGTAGAAGGAATATCGAGATGAGAAAATAAGTGCTTATTCATGTAATAGTGATAGCTGTTAGGATGATCAGGCGCTAAACCAAGATATTCATCTAAGTTCACTGTACGTACATGGCGATAAGACGTTCCGTTTTGGTTATGGTCTTTCACTAGCTGCTGATACGTGCCAAGCACGGTCGCCCCTGTCGCTAGCCCTAACACCGCATCCGGCTTTTTCTTGACTAGATCAATGATGATGTCGGCCGCTTTTTGGCTCATCTCTTCATAATTTTTGGCTTCGATCAGTTTCATCGTCGAATCCCTCCCATTTCGAATAGGCCATTTCTCCGCGGCATATCGTCATCACGACATCATGCTGCTCATTTAATACGACAATATCTGCATCTTTGCCGGCGCGGATGCTTCCTTTTCTGTCTAAGACGCCGAGTTGCTTTGCCGGATTCCAGCTCGCCATGCGGATGATATCTTCCAACGTGCAGCCGGTATACGCCATCGCATTTTTCACCGCATCGCCTAATTTTAAAATGCTTCCCGCCAACGTGCCATCACGCAACGTTGCTTTTTCCCCTTGCACCGTCACTTCCTGGCCGCCGAGCTCATATATTCCCGCTCCGAGACATTTGGCGCGCATCGCGTCTGTAATTAATATGAGCCCCGCGCTTCCTTTATTCCGGTAAGCAAAGCGAACCATTTCCGGCGCCACATGAATGCCATCGGCGATCAGTTCACATATTACTTCCTCGTGCATCAGCACTGCACCGGCGACTCCCGGCTCGCGGTGGTGGATGCCGCGCATGCCGTTAAATAGGTGGGTTGCATGCGTCACACCTGCGTCTATCGCCGCTTTTACTTGTTTGTATACCGCATCGGAATGGCCGATCGAGGCCACAACTCCAGTTTCTTTTAAATGCGCCGTAAGCGCTAATCCATTCTTTTCTTCCGGCGCCAGCGTGACAAGACGAATATGTCCATTCGCAATGTTCTGCCACTTTTGGAACAATTCGATATTCGGTTCGATGATATTTTTTGGATGTTGCGCGCCGGCACGTTTCGGTGAAATAAACGGACCTTCCAAATGAATGCCCAGTATTTCCGCCTTTCCGGGCTGGTTGGCGCTTTGCATGTATTGCGCCACGCTGCGAAGCGCCTGCTCAATCTGTTCGCTTGGCGCGGTCATCGTCGTCGCCAGAAAACTCGTCGTCCCTTCCTTTGGCAGCACCTTGGCCATCGTACGTAGCGCATCGCTTGTCGCATCCATTACATCAGCTCCCGCCGCGCCATGAATATGGACGTCAATAAAGCCTGGTATGACGGAAAAACTCGGACTAAGCTCTACCACCTCCGCTTCACTAGAAGCCGGGCATGATGACATCGGACCTGCTTCCAAAATTTTGTCCCCTTCTGTCAGCACATACCCTTGCTCGATTTTGCCGTTTTCCTCGTATATAACCGCGTTTTTCAGCAACCATCGTTTCATGATGATTACACCTTCTTTCCACTTTTATCTTAACATTATATTATCTAGTTGTCTATACCACTATATTTTTTTCTCTCCTTTCATCGTATAAAAAAGCGCCCCAGCTTGGGAAAAGCTAGGGCATTTATGATTCGCGCATGGCATTAGGTAAATAAAACGTAAACGTCGTGCCTTCATGCAGTTTGCTGTGTACGGTAATCATTCCTTTATGCGCCTCGACGATGTTTTTCGCAATCGCCAAGCCTAACCCCGTTCCCGAACGGCCGCGGGTACGCGCCTTATCCGCTTTGTAAAAGCGTTCAAACACAAACGGCAAATCCTCTTCCGGAATGCCGGAGCCCGAATCTTGCACATGAATCATGACGCCGTCACCGCTTCGTTCGACGATGATTTTAACCATTCCATTTTGATTAGTATGACGAATGGCGTTATCAATTAAATTTGTCAGCACCTGCTCGATCCGGTCTGGGTCAATCGTAATTTTGATATCTTCATTTTTAAACTCTGCCGACAAATCAATTTGCTTTTCTTTCGCCAAACCTTGAAATTTGCGGATAATCCGCCCGATATACGGCGCGAGCTGAACAGTTTCGTAGTTTAGTGTAATATGGCCCGCTTCCATGCGCGCCAAATCCAATAAGTCATTGACAAGCCGGCCCATGCGCAGCGACTCGTCGTAAATCACTTTCGCCATTTCTTTCTTTTCTTCGTCAGTGGCGGCAATATCGTCGATAATCGCTTCGCTGTAGCCTTGAAGCATGGCAATCGGCGTGCGCAGCTCATGGGAAACGTTGGCGATAAAATCTTTGCGCAGCTTGTCTAAACGGCGCTCTTCCGTCATATCGCGCAGCACCGCTACCGCGCCGCGCACGGTCGTTTTGCTGTAAAGCGGGGTCATTAAAATGACCCACGTCCGCCCTTGGAGCGTCAATTCGATCGACTGCTCTTTTTCCTCGCGGACGACGCGGACAAACAGTTCTTTTACTTGCGGCGGCAGCGGCGCGATTGTTTCGGAGTCGTTTCCTTGCTCGAAATACCAAGCTTGCAAAAACCGTTCTGCCGGCGGGTTCGTAATTAATATTTCGCCGTCGCGGTTAAAGGTGATGACCCCGTCAGCCATGCTGCTTAAAATGCTTGCCAGCTGCTCTTTTTCCTGGTTTAAGGCGTTGATATTAAACTGCAGGCGTCTTCCCATCTGATTAAACGCCATCGCCAGTCCGCCGATTTCATCATTCGTCAAAATCGGCACTTTTGTATCAAACTTGCCGCGCGCCACTTCAAACGCCGCCTCCCGCATTTTTCGCAGCGGGGCGGTAACACGGGTTGATAAGAAAAAGGCAAAAAAGGTTGTTAATACAATCGCGATAAATGCCGCAAGAACAATCAACTTTTTCGTTTGCCTTGTTGTATCTTCAATTGCCCGCAATGATTGATAAATAAATACCGCGCCCCGTTTTCCATCGGCCATCTCAAGCGGCACGCCGACAATAATGACATCACTATACTGGTTCTTACCTGTTCGCATATTTGGTAAATAAGTCTTTTTCTTGACGGTTTTTCCTTCCGCCAATACTTTGTGCAAATCTCGATCCTGCTCAATTAACGATAACGGTAAATCGCGCAACCCTTCGTTTGCTGGCGAATACCAATAGTGGGACGAATCGACGATAATCACGGCTTTCGACATATTGCCGACAAGCGTCCAGGCGATGGAGCGCGCCAGCTTTTCGTTCTTATAATCATGCATGATTTCCGATACTTTCGTCGCCAGCTGTGTCAGCTCTTTTTCCGCTTCTTGTACATAGTAGTCTTCGAAAAATTTTAAAAGGAGAATCGTCAGGATAAGTAACACACAGGAAACGAGCAGTAGGATGGTAAACCAAAGCTTTCCAACAACGCTGCGAAACAGCCACATCAGTCGTTCACTACCTCAAATTTATAACCGACTCCCCATACGGTGACAATCATCTTCGCCGCGGTCGGGGACACTTTATTTAACTTTTCCCGCAATCGTTTAATATGGGTATCAACGGTACGCAAATCCCCGAAAAATTCATAATGCCATACTTCTTTTAACAGCTGCTCGCGGTCAAATACTTTATCCGGCGATTTTGCTAAAAACAAAAGCAGCTCATATTCTTTCGGTGTTAAGTTCACTTCTTTGCCATCGGCGGTGACGCGGTGGGCGTCATTATCGATCATTAAATGCGGGAACACAAGCACATCTTTTGCCGTCGTATCTGTGAGAACATACGCGGTATTAGCCGCACGCCGCAGCAGCGCCTTCACGCGCAATACGACCTCGCGCGGACTAAACGGCTTTACAATGTAATCGTCCGTTCCCGCTTCGAATCCTTGAACGCGATTCGATTCTTCCCCTTTTGCCGTTAGCATAATAATTGGGGTTGCTTTCTTTTCGCGGATTTCTTTGCAAACCTCGATGCCGTCCCTCCCCGGCAGCATCAAGTCAAGCAAAATGACGTCGTAGTCATTTTCAAGCGCTTTCATTAGCGCATCGTCCCCGTTCTCCGCCTCATCGATGACATAATTTTCCCGTTCTAAATACATTTTCAACAAGCGGCGAATTCGTTCTTCATCGTCTACCACCAAAATCTTTACTTGTTTATCCATAGAACATCCTCCCTAGTTCACTATTGTACAAAAAATCCCCCATATATTATTTTACTGTAAAAAAGGATGCCCATGCCAATATTGGGGCATCCTTTCATGAAGCAAAGCGCCTTTCCCATTATGATCCAGCATAAGAATGCAGCCCCGCGATCACCAAATTTACCGCTACGAGATTAAACATAATGATCGCAAAACCGATCACGGCGAGCCATGCCGATTTTTCGCCGTGCCACCCTTTTGATAAACGAAGATGCAAAAACGCGGCATAAAACAGCCATGTAATAAGCGCCCATACTTCTTTCGGGTCCCAGCCCCAAAAGCGCGTCCACGCGATTTGCGCCCAAATCATCGCGAAAATAAGCGCTCCGAGTGTGAACACTGGAAAGCCAATCGCCACCGAGCGATAACTGATTTCATCCGCTAAATCTAAATTGACGTTTTTCACGAGCGGCTGCAGTGCCGCGGCAATGCGCTTCCGCAACACAAGACGGAAGAGTGCGTATAACACGGTTCCCCCAATTAACGACCAAATGACCGTATTTAATTTTTTCGCATTGATAATGGCCGGCATGTAAACAAGCGGCTCGAAACGGTCGGCACTTTCTTTTGTCAATTTTCCTTCGTGCGGGCCGACTAATGCGGGCATATTGTAAACGACTTCCGCCTGTTGCTTATTTTTATCAACCCACGTAAATTTTGCTTCATAATCCGCTAGACTAAATGACGTGGATACAAGCACAAAGCCAAGCGTCGTGATTAAACAGAACATCACCACTTCGAGCCAGAACGTACGCTTGCTTGGCTTTGACTGGTCAACGACACGGATTAAATAAATGAGGCCGGCAACAAAGCTAACGGCCAAAATTGCTTCTCCCGCCGCCGCCGTCGTGACATGGATATGCAGCCAGTCGCTTTGCAATGCAGGAATCAGCGGTGTAATCTCGCGTGGGAACATGCTGGCGTAAGCGATCACCAATAAGGCGACTGGCAGTGCGAATAAGCCGAGAATACTTATTTTATAAATAAAATAAATAATGATAAAAGCAGCGACAAGCATCATTCCGAAAAAGGTGGTAAACTCAAACAAATTGCTGACCGGGGCATGTCCCGCCACAATCCACCGTGTAATAAAGTAGCCTAATTGAGAAAGAAAACCGATAATCGTCGTGATAATTCCAAGTTGTGACCAGCGATTTTCTCCCGTTCGTTCTTTTCTTTTATCGCGAATCGCGCCGCCGAAAAAAAACGTTCCGATTAAGTAAAGAATAAAAGCAATATATAGTAGCGTGCTACTGAGCTGCGCCATGCATTTGCCCTCCTTGTCCCGCTTTTCTCTCCTCGTCCGCTTGGTCGGCCGGCATCGCTAATCCAGTTCCGTCAAGGATGCGGCGAATTTCATTTTTTAAACCAAACCAGTTTTTATTCGTATGCGCGGCGAGCCATACTTCGTCATTGACGCGCTGCACCCATATACGGCGGTGGTTCCAGTACATGCCTTGGATGAGGCCAATCATGAAAACCATGCCGCCCAATCCTAAAATCCAAAGCGTAAAATCACGGCGCACTGTAAGACCGGATACGTTCCGCGTTTCCAATCCAGAAAATGCCATTTTGTATTTATTATTGCCAAACGGTTCAATTGTTTGCTGAATCGCTACAAAACTGACTTCCCCTTTTGGTTTGTCCGGCGTAAACATTTTAAACACAAACGCCGGGTTGTTCGGGATTTTTGATTTTGTCGCCGGATTTCCGTCTTCATCGAAATAAAAATCTGGAAAATAGCTTAATAGTTCGACGCGATAACCGTGCCCAAGGTTATAGGAAGCTTCCGGATTGTGCAAATCAATAACGACGGTGCCAAACGTTTTCCCCGACGTTTTATCCGTTAATTGAAACGCCATTTTATAAGGCTCGTTTTGTTTAAAATCGACTTGATATAACGCGTAATGGTCATATTTTAACGGCTCATTGACACGAATCTTATACTCTTTGATTTTTTGCAGCTTCGGCTCTTCGCCGGCAATTGCCGGACCGACACGTTTGTAGAGCACGACGTTCGTTTGGTAGTTTTTCGCCACCATGCCGTTGCCAACCCGGTCGATGGCCTCGTTGAACGCTTCATTATCTTTTCCTTTTTGATATGTTTCAAAAATAAATTTTTCGCTCTTTAAAAAATATTTCCCATGGGTTCCCGGGATTTCTTTCGTTTCCCCCTCGCGGACCCACATCACTTCATCGACATACATTCCAGGAACAAAGCGAAGCATCGCGCCGATTAAAAAAATAATTAAGCCGATATGGTTGACATATGGACCCCAACGGGAAAAACGGCCTTTTTCCGCTAAAATATTGCCGTTTTCTTCACGGATATGATAACGGCGCTCCGCCAATTTCTCTTTTACTTGCTTCAGCACACCGTCCATATCGGCAACTTGCGAAACGCTAAACAACCGCTGCCGCCGCAAAAAGTTCGGATGCCGAGTAACCCCTTGCTGTTTTAAAGCGCGGTAAAGCGGAATAACGCGGTCTAAACTGCAAATGACGAGCGATACGCCGATCGACGCGATTAAAAGCATATACCACCATGAACCATACAAATCATTAAATCCAAGCTGATAATATAACTTTCCTAGCCAGCCGTACTGATCCTTGTAATATTCAGCAGGACTAACATTTGGCGGCAGATACATTTCCTGCGGAAAAATCGTTCCGATTGCCGAAGCGATGAGCGTAATAACAATAAGTGCCACTCCGACTTTTACCGAAGAGAAAAACGCCCAAATTTTATCAATAATCGTCTTATTGTACGTTTGGGAACGGCGCGCGCTTCCTTCATAGCGCATATCTAAAAGCTGTTTTTCCATATGTTCTTCAAGCGGTTTTCCGCATGATTCGCAAAAGGCGGTGCCATGTGGATTGACATGGCCGCACTCGCATTTTACATGTTCCATTTGGCAAAACTCCTTACGGTTTGATGCTTTCCATATACTGCTTTACCATCTCTTCTGTCATCGTTCCAGTAATGATTTTTTTCACTTTGCCGTTTTTATCGATCAAAAACGTGGCCGGCAGCTGGCCGACATCATAAGCGTTCATCACTTGATCCTCACGGTCAATCATAATCGGAAACGTCAGGCCAAAACGATCGGCAAATTTTTGCACGCTCAGTTTCGTTTCGCCGACGTTGACCGCTAGCACCTCAACGCCTTGCTTTTTGTAAACATCATATTGTCGGTTGATGTACGGCATTTCTTTCTCGCACGGCTTGCACCACGTTCCCCAGAAGTTTAAAAATATGCCTTTGCCGCGATAATCAGAAAGACGGTGTTCTTTCCCTTGTAAATCTGTCAAAACAAAATCCGGCGCTACCGAACCAACTTTTACCCTTTCTTTTTCTGTAAAAAAGTTGGAATAAATCGTGTATCCTACCGCCGCCAATAACAGTAATAAAATAACCGTTCGCATAATAAGCCGCTGTTGTTTTTTCATCTTTCAAACCCCTCGAAATCGTAATATCTCATTTTCCATTATAGCAACGTTTTTCATCATCCCAACCTGCATTATATGAACGTTATGTGACAACGCAGCCGCTTTACTTGCTGCCGCCTGATAGCGCGAGCGCGCGCAGCTGTTTTACTTCATGCGGCGTCAGTTCGCGGTAATCCCCGGGATTGAGCCCTTTTAAATCCAAAAACGCGTAACGTTCCCGCTTCAATTTCATCACATTGCAGCCGATCGCTTCAAACATGCGGCGCACTTGACGGTTGCGCCCTTCATGAATACGGATTTCAACAATCGCTGTCTGCTTTTGTTTATTGATAGAAAGCATTTTTACTTTTGCCGGCGCCGTCATGCCATCTTCCAACATAATCCCTTTTTCAAGCTGTTTTAATTGCTCCCGCGTCGGAATGCCTTTTACTTTCGCAATATACACTTTTTCGATTTCATAGCGCGGGTGCATTAATAAATTGGCAAAATCTCCGTCGTTGGTAAGCAGAAGAATTCCGGACGTATCGTAATCGAGACGGCCAATCGGATAAATGCGTTTATCAAGGTCTTTGAAAAAATCGGTCACCACTTTGCGGCCTTTGTCGTCTTTCACGCTCGAAATCACTCCGCGCGGTTTATAAAGAAGATAATATACCGGCTCCTCCCGTTCCACCGGTATTCCGTCTACTTCGACTTTATCTTGCGGGCCTACTTTCACGCCAAGTTCGGTAACGACTTTTCCGTTTACTTTCACTTTCCCTTGCAAGATGAGTTGTTCCGCCTTCCGCCTTGACGCGATTCCTGCACGGGCAATCACTTTTTGCAAGCGTTCCATTCTCGTTTCACCTCTTTCATCATCTTACTCTTTCCGGCAAAAAGATACAAGCGCGCCCTCTCATTATTTTTATCATACTCGCTTTTTTTCGACAAATGCAAAATCTATGCTGACAAACAAAACGAAAAAGCCGCCTCCTAAAGGCGGCCTATTTGCCAAAGACAAGCAAAACAATAAAAAAGGAAACGATAAAACTGAGGATATCTGCTAAAATCCCTACTTTTAATGCGTCTCCCATCTTTTTAATCCCAACGGCTCCGAAATACACTGTTAGCACATACAGCGTTGTTTCCGTACTTCCTTGGATCGTAGAAGCCAATCGTCCGATAAACGAATCCGGGCCATAGGTAGCAATTAAATCGGTTGTCATTCCAAGCGCGGCGGTGCCGGAAATGGTGCGAATCATCGCCAACGGCACCACTTCAGCCGGAAGGCCGATCGCATCGGCAAGCGGCTTAATCCCGTTCATCATATAATCAAGCGCGCCGGACGCGCGGAAAATGGCAATCGATACAAGCATGCCGACTAAATACGGAATAAGTGAAAACGCAATCTGTATCCCTTCTTTTCCGCCTTCGACAAACGCTTCATAAGTCGGCACTTTTTTTATCGTTCCATATAAAAGGATAAACGCGATCGTTACCGGAATAAGCCAAGTAGAAATAATTTGAATAAACGCCATTACCGCTTCCCGCCCTTCCGCGTGCGTTTCCAGTAATAATAACGATCAATCAGCACAGCCCCGACGGTTGAAATCGTCGAAGCGACAAGCGTCGTACCGATAATTTCTCCCGGCGATGCCGAGCCGTATGTCATGCGGATCGAAATGACTGTCGCTGGAATTAAGGTGATACTTGAAGTATTAATGGCTAAAAACGTCACCATCGAACGGCTTGCTACATCTTTATGGCCGTTGAGCTTTTTTAACTCTTCCATCGCCTTAATTCCCATTGGGGTGGCGGCGTTGCCGAGGCCAAACATATTGGCAATCATATTGGAAACGATATAGCCGAGCGCGGGATGGTTGGGCGGCACTTCCGGAAAAAGACGGCGGACGAGTGGCTTGCAAAAACGCGCCAGCCTTTCTAGCAGCCCTGCTTCTTCTGCGATTTTCATCAGGCCAAGCCAAAACACCAGGATGCTGATCATGCCGATGCTGATCGTAACGGCTTCCTTCGCGCTTTTAAAAATTGCTTCATTCACTTTATTCATCGTACCATGAAACATTGCAAACACAATTCCGACGAGCGCCATCAACACCCAAATTAGATTAACCATCGTTTCCCACACCTAAAAAATGAAATACATTCCAAACGGAATGGTCCGTTTCCTTGCTCATACTCTTTTTATACAAAAGCGGAACTTCATCGACTGCTTTATCTCCTAAGTAAAGTACTGCTTTCCCAACAATGATTGGGATGCTGCTTTCGTCTTTCTGCCATTCTTTTTTTGGACGCAGAAGATAAATTTTTACACGCAGTTCTTTGATTTCTTCTTCCGTCACAGGATATCGCAGGTCACGGCTTGCTTGTATATTTTTTCGATAAAAGGAATCACGAATCTTTTTCACTATTCGTTCCCGATCGACTTTGGCCATTTTATAATGATCAAACCCATATTCATACATAGCGATGTGATCGTTCCAATCATCCGGCGCGTCCAATGTTACCGCAATTAAATCCATTCCGCCTTTAGAAGCGGTAGTCACAAGCGTTCGCTTTGCCCGTTTGGTATAGCCGGTTTTTCCTCCCGTACAATACTCATACAATTTAGTAAGCAGCTTATTTTTATTCCGCCATACCCGATCCCAATCTTCTCCGGGAGCAGCAGGAGCCCGGTATACTTTTGTTCTAGAAATCTTGCGAAACTCCTTATTTTTCATCGCATATTGCATAAGAAGCGCCATGTCATAGGCAGTGGAATAATGATTTTCCGAATCATCCAATCCGTGCGGATTGGCAAAATGGGTATTGCGCATGCCGATTTCTGCTGCTTTTTGGTTCATTAAAAAAACAAAGCCTTCTAAGCTGCCGCCGACATGTTCGGCAATCGCCACCGCCGCGTCATTTCCCGAACGCAGCATCGTCCCATAGACAAGATCGCGAAGCTTTATTTTTTCCCCTTCTTTTAAATAAATCGATGACCCTTCTGTATGTACAGCACGCTCGCTCACCGTTACCGTGTCATCCATTTTGCCTGATTCGATTGCCAAAATCGCGGTCATAATTTTTGTAATGCTGGCAATGCGCCGCTTTGTATGTGCATCTTTTTCAAATAATATGCGCCCTGAATGCTGTTCCATTAAAATCGCGCTTTGTGCACTTATTCCGCCCATTCCCTTTTCTTCGCCCATTGCCTTTGCTTGATCCGGAATACATGAAAAAAGCATCGTCATCGCTGCGATGAACAGTACAATTTGTTTCCGTATCTTCATGTAATCCCCATCCTTTTGCTGTTTTGTACAAGTGTATGCGCAAAATGGACGGATATGATTAGAAAATGTACAAGTTCGCCTAGTTCATGGACAGGATAAAAGGCGAAGGAGAGAACCCCCGCCTTTATTAAAATGGCTTCCACTGCAGCTTGCGCGCCTGCTCGAACCGTTCTTCCACATCGCGCCAGTTGACGACGTTCCACCAGCTGTTAATATATGCAGCACGGTCGTTTTTATATTGTAAATAATAAGCATGTTCCCAAACGTCGAGCACCAACAGCGGGATCGTATCCCACTGGGTCATTAACTGATGCTTTTCCGTCTGTAAAATTTCTAAACGGCGGGACCGCGGCGACCAAATGAGCAGCGCCCAGCCGACTCCTTCGACGCTTTTTGCTGCCTCGGTAAAATGACGCTTAAATCTTTCAAAACTTCCAAAATCTCGTTTTATTTGTTCTAGTAGCGCACCGCGCGGTTGGCCGCCGCCTTCTGGGTGCATATTATTCCAAAAAATCGTATGCAAATAATGTCCGGAACCGTGGAACGCCGCTTCCCGCTCCCAGTGTTTCAACAGTTCATAGTCATTCGTTTCGCGCGCTTTTTTCATCATTTTTTCCGCTTTATTTAAGCCGTCCACATAGCTTTGATGATGCTTTGTATGATGCAGCCGCATAATTTCTCTGGAAATATGCGGCTCAAGCGCATCGTAGCTGTATGGAAGCGGCGGGAGGACGTGCTTGCCGGCTGCCACATATGTTTGTTGTCTTTCTTCTGCCTCGCTTTCTTCTTGTCCGATGGCCGTTTGTTGTCTTTCTTCTATTCCGCTTTCCTCCTGTCTGATGGCCGACTGTCCATTTTGCTGAAACACCAGCGCTTTTTCATATACTTCGTCCACCATGCGCTGAAGTTCATAAATGGCGTCCTCCGTCCATGCGTCGCCATGATTTTCGATGTAGGAAAGCAATGAATCAACGCGGCAATCGCCGCCGTCCTTGCCCCGCTGAAGCAAAATTTGTTCCACTTGTTTTCCCCATTCTTTTACTTCCGCCACATATTGTTGAAATCGTTCTCGTTCATTCACCTCGAAGAACCTCCTTTTTTTTATCACCATATCGTATGTCAGCTGCCTAAAAGTCGTTCTTGTCCGTATTCACCCATTTCCTTCACGTTCATACATATAAAATCGAGGTGAAGAACAAGTGAAAAAACCATTGGAACAAGAAGCATTATGGGAAATGCGCTTTTGGATACAAATTCTTGGCGACCATTGTCGATTTATTCTTGAATCTTTAGCAGAAAAAGAAAAGGTGGAAATTGATCAAGCAAAACGATTCATTCATGTATTTGATGAACTGTTAGAAGAAGCGCGCCGGCCGTCAGTAGAATCTTGGGCTGCGCTTGTTCAGCGCGGAAAAGAGGCAGGAGAACGGCTGCGGGCATTTAAACTTCATTTGTTGAAACGACTTTTGACAGAAAAAATCAGCTTTTCCCTTCCTCCTACTTTCGTCAACCATATGGTAAATGAATTAGAAGAATGGCTGCGGCTTGCGGGCTATTACGTTCAAGGAAGACGACCTCCTAGCGTCCATCCGCTTCATCATGATTTGTTATGGCTCCTAGACGCAGCCGGTCACGCCGGTGCAATCCACGACAGCCTTGATCATGTAGAAAAGGACTTGAAACAGCAAAGCCTCACTTTTACAAAAGAATGGGAAGATTTTTATTTAAAAGCGGTTGAAATGGCAGGATATTTACGGACAAACGTATACGATTTCCCTGCTTTACATCGCTTTCACCGCGACATTCAATTGGAAATGGTTATTTTCCAATGTTTTTTGCGCGAATTGGAAGAGTTGGAGCTGAACAAAGAAGTGCTTGGCGTCCTCACTCCACTGATGGCGGACCATATGGCAAGAGAAGAATGTTATTATTTACAAAAATTATCTGAAACGACGAATGAAGTAAAGCCGCCTGCCTGCGATCCGACAAAACCTCGGACTGAATAATGGGCATCAAAAAAGCTGCCCCAGATGTGGGACAGCTTGCCTATTTGGATTGAATCGACTTTGTGCGATAGTCTGTTTCATAAAATTCCAGCTCTTCGCGAATCGTCTGAAATTCGCTTTCCAGCGACAGCAGCAGCTTCTTGAACGAAGGCGGCGGAGTTTGGCGAAATTTCAGCGAGTTGCGGCCGGTATAAGCAGAACGGCTGTCTTCGTACCAAGCATCGCTTTTCGGCGCAAAATATTCGGTGATGCATAAATGGTAAACGCGGTACAGCGTCTTTTCCGCGGCCGTTTTGCGAAACGGCTCTTCGCTCAATACGATGCGGCACGCCTCGAGCCCTTCTTCGCAATAGACAACAAGGCGGCGCAAATTGGAAAGCAGCAATTGATAATATGCTTTATCTCCACCCTCCTGTTCTTCCAATAGTTTGGACAGCGTCGTCTCATTTAAATAATCGGACAGCGTCTGCACCGTTTTTTGCAAAAAAGCTTCGACTTGTTTCGTTTGCTGAAAAACGATTGCGTTTGCCATACAGAAAAACCCCCGTTACTTAGTTTAAGATGGCTGACGGACGAAACGAAGCGGCGACGATAACGAATATTGCCCTTTTGTCTCCAGCTCCATAAATAGTTCCGGCAGTTTCGTAAAGTCCATATGCGAAAAATAGCGGCGGAATTCTTCTTCCTCATTGATATATACGCGTTTGCGATGGCGGAAGCTCGGGTTTTGCAATAAGCAGACAAAGGCAACAATGTCGCGAAAATAAACGTCACGCCCCGGGACAGTAAAAATCGGATCGCCCTCATATGGCGTATACGCGGAAATGGATTGCTCAAAATAGCGCAAATATAAGACATGAAGCGTCTTTTCCACTCCGTCTTCACGAAACGTTACTTCCGAACGATTGAAATAATCCTCAGACGTATTCGATTGCGATTTTTCCAGCTCATACCCTTGCAAGCGGCAAATTTGCATAAAACGGCCCCCTTATTCACTTCCGAAACGATATACCCCTTTACTCCTATCTTATCATACTCACGTTGACTCGTTAAAATTTTCTTCAAATTTTTCAAAAAATAAATCCGCTTCCTTCTCCATTTCGCCGCCCTCTTGTAATTCTGGAAGCGGGGGCAGTTCCTCTAGTGTTTTGAGCCCAAAGTAGTCCAAAAATTCTTTTGTCGTGCCGTATAAAATCGGGCGTCCTGTTCCTTCCGCACGCCCGACTTCTTTGATCAGCGCTCTCGCCATTAACGTTTGGATCGGCTTGTCGCTTTTCACTCCACGGATTTCTTCGATTTCCGCCCTGGTGATCGGCTGGCGGTAAGCAATGATCGCCAGTGTCTCGAGTGCCGCTTGCGACAATGAAGTAGAACTAGGCGATTCGACAAGCTTTTTTAGATAAGGGGCATGTTCTTTTTTCGTCGCCAGCTGAAACACCCCCGCCAACTCCACGAGCTGAATGCCGCGCTGCCCGCGCTCATACTCTTCTTTTAAAGCAGAAACAATCTCTTTCGCCTGCTCCTCTTTGATTTCTAATACGGAAGCGATTTGCTGAAGGGACAGCCCCTCATCGCCGGCCGCAAACAGCAACCCTTCGACAATCGCCTTATATTCGCTCATCTCCATGTTATTCCATCCTTTCATTGCTAGAGATGAAAATGTCGGCAAAATTCCGTTCTTGTTCAATAATGATTGCGTTTTTTTTCATCAGCTCTAAAATCGCTAAAAACGTGACGACAATATATCCACGGTCATAATACGGAAATAAATCATAAAAATTTTTGCGCGTTTTCGTGTGCTTTAATTCTTGCAAAATTTCTTCCATGCGCTTTTCAATGGAAATGTCTTGCCGGGCGATTTTTGTCCGCAGCGGCTTTTGCAGTTTTTTGCGGCGCAACAGCTTGGAGAGCGCACCGAGCATGTCATACACATTGACTTGAAGCGGCCGCTGCATCAGCTCCTTTTCGTCCGCGTACATGCTTAAATCGCTCGGCGGCTTCGTAAATAAAAGCGCCCGTTCTTCTTCCTTCTTTTTTAACGCCTGCGCGGCTTCTTTATATTTTTTATACTCTAACAGCCGCTGCATCAGTTCTTCACGCGGGTCGCTTTCCGATAGCTCCATTCCTTCGTCCAATATTTCTTCCTCATGTTTCGGCAGCAGCATTTTGCTTTTGATCGCCAACAGCGTCGCCGCCATGACTAAATATTCGCTGGCAATATCGAGTTGCAATTCTTGCATCGTATGAATGTACGCCATGTACTGCTCGGTAATTTGCGCAACTGGAATATCATAAATATCAATTTCATAGCGATTAATTAAATGCAGTAAAAGGTCAAGCGGACCTTCAAACGCATCAATTTTCACGTTATATTGCACGTTCATCCCACCATTTTATGACACTATCGATAAGTATAGACGATAATCTGGCATTGTCCAAGCAATTTTTTACGACTAATATGATACAATGGATACCATACGGATACAACAAATAGGAGAGGTCGTGAAGCCATGTATCCCTGAAGCCTATATTCGTTATCTAGTTCATTTTCATACCGACCGCGATTATTTCGAGTGTCACGAAATATTGGAAGAACATTGGAAAGAGAATGGGTATAAAAAAGTATGGGTGGTGCTTATTCAAATCGCCGTCGCACTGTACCATCATCGCCGTGGCAACAATCAGGGGGCGCTGCGCATGATGCAAAAAGCGCGAGCGCTTTTAGAAAAAGAACAGCGAGCCATCCATGGACTAGGTCTGGATGAACAGCGGCTTGCCGAACAGCTCAAGCGCTATATGGAACGGATCATGCAAAATAAAGCATATAAAAGCATCGAACTGCCAATTCGTGATGAAACATTACGGAAAATATGTCAAACGATATGCGAAAAACAAGGACTTACTTGGGGACAAGCAAGCGACTTAAACAATGTTTACTTAATGCATAAACATAAATTGCGCGATCGCACGGAAGTGATCGCGGCTCGGGAAAGAAAAAGAAAGAACAAAGAGCTGCCGGACCGTTAAGCGGCAGCTCTTTCATTAACACTCGCATTTATCGAAAAAGGGCGCGGTAAATTCATTTCCCTGCAATCGATGGTTTGGATACATATCTTTTACAGCTTTGACCATTTGCTTTCCAATCCCCTGATGGCGGTGCGAAGGATTGACACTAATATGCTGGATTTCGACAACATCTTGATCGCGCAGCAGCACTCCGATAATGCCGACAATGTCATCGTCTTCTTTCCATAAAAACAGTTGCCAGTCGTCATTTGTTTCATACTGTTTGATCGTTTGCTGCAGCTTTTTTAAATCTTTTTCTGTCGGCATGAACGACAGAAGCCCCATGGCAATCTTTTCATAGTTTTTCCGATAACGAATCAGCATAAAAATCCCTCATTATCGACAAAGACTTTTCCCAAACAGAAAAGTTTTTGTCATTTTCTCATTACGTATTATAAACGTTCTTAATGATATTGTGAACTATTTCGTGCTTTTTTACACAACTTATACAAATGTCCGCAGCAGGTTCGCCATTTCAATCGCGCTTACCGCCGCTTCCCAGCCTTTATTTCCCGCCTTGGTGCCGGCCCGTTCAATCGCCTGTTCAATCGTATCGGTCGTCAACACGCCGAATATAACCGGTGTTCCGGTCGACAGCGCCGCGTGCGAAACTCCTTTTGCCACTTCATTGCATACGTAATCGTAATGGCTTGTCGCGCCGCGGATGACCGCGCCAAGCGCAATCACCGCATCATATTGCTTCGATTCCGCTAATTTTTTCGCCAACAGCGGAATTTCAAACGCCCCCGGCACCCATGCGACCGTCACCTCGTCTTCGTTGACGCCGTGCCGCTTTAGGCCATCCAGCGCTCCCGATAACAATTTGCTTGTAATAAATTCATTAAAACGGGAAACGACGATCGCGATTTTCAATCCTGTGCCAACTAAATTGCCTTCCATTACTCTCATTTGCTAGTCCTCCTATCTTTTTTTACACATCGGGTTCATCATAATACAAAACAGGAAAAGGCGCGAATTATTGCTTAAAAATGGAGCATATGCCCTAACTTTTCATACTTGGTGCGCAAATATTTTTCGTTCTCTTTTTTTGCTGGCATTTGCAGCGGAACGCGCTCGATTACCTCAAGGCCGTGTCCTTTTAAGCCGGCGATTTTGCGCGGATTGTTCGTCAATAAACGCATTTTCGCTACACCAAGGTCTTTTAAAATTTGCGCGCCGATACCATAATCGCGCAAATCGGCAGGAAACCCGAGCTTTTCATTGGCTTCTACCGTATCATAGCCTTGCTCTTGCAGCTTATACGCGCGCAATTTGTTCATTAATCCAATGCCGCGCCCTTCTTGGCGCATATATAAGAGAACGCCGCGCCCTTCTTCTTCAATTTGGCGGAGTGCCGCATGAAGCTGCGGTCCGCAATCGCAGCGGTACGAACCAAACACATCCCCTGTTAAGCATTCCGAATGCACGCGGACAAGCGTCGGTTCGTCCGGAACAATTTCGCCTTTGACGAGCGCCACATGCTCTTTCCCATCGATTACATTTGTATAGCCGACCGCTTTAAACTGGCCGAATTCTGTCGGCAGCATCACTTCCACTTCGCGCTTTACAAGCTTTTCTCTCTGGCTGCGGTATTGAATTAAATCTTTAATCGTGATCATTTTCAATCCGAACTCATCGGCAATGTGGCGCAAGTCAGGAACGCGCGCCATCGTGCCGTCTTCTTTAATAATTTCGCAAATCACGCCGGCCGGTTTTGCCCCGCATAACCGCGCTAAATCCACCGCCGCTTCGGTATGGCCGGCACGGCGCAATACGCCGCCCCTTTTCGCGACGAGCGGAAACACATGTCCTGGCCGTTTAAAATCGCTTGCTTTGACGTCAGGATCCAATAGCGCCTGAATCGTCATTGAACGTTCATAGGCGCTGATTCCCGTCGTCGTCGATTTATAATCGATGCTGACGGTAAACGCCGTGCCATGAGAATCGGTATTATGGTTCACCATCGGCACAAGGTCCAGCTTGTCCGCTAATTCTTCCGTAATCGGCACGCAAACAAGCCCGCGCCCGTATTTAATCATAAAATTGATCACTTCCGGCGTCGCTTTTTCGGCCAGCGCCACGAAATCGCCTTCATTTTCGCGATCTTCGTCATCACAAACAATAATCACTTTCCCTTGTTTCAATTCTTCGAGCGCTGCTTCGATGGTATCAAACATCCCCTGATGCCTCCCTTTTTGATTATTTGAAGCCATGCCGTTCCAAAAAGTCGAGCGTAATGGCCGATTTCGCTTCTTCTTTTTTTCCTTCCATAAGCTGGACAACATATTTCCCGATCATATCGCACTCAATGTTGACAATATCTCCTGGCTGTTTTTCCCCTAAAATCGTTTCTGCGCGCGTATGGGGGATGAGGGAAATCGTAAACGTTTGATCCGTCAGTCCAAAAATCGTTAAGCTTGTGCCGTCGACCGCGACCGATCCTTTTAAAATCATATATTGACGCAGTTCTTTTGGAATTTCAATTTCGTAATATACGGCATTGGCCGACGGCCATTTGCGGACAATCCGCCCGATGCCGTCCACATGCCCGGAGACGAAATGGCCGCCGAAACGTCCGTTTGCCGCCATCGCCCGCTCCAGATTGACCTTTGACCCTTTGCTTAACGTACGGAGCGACGTTGCTTTGACCGTTTCCGGCATCACATCGACCGTAAACGTGCGGTCGGTAAAGGAGGTGACAGTCAAGCAAACACCGTTGACCGCGATGCTATCCCCGAGATGGACATCAACTAAAATTTTTTTGGCGCCGATCGTCATGACAATCGCTTCACCCGACTGTCTTATATGTTCAACTGTTCCGACTTCCTCAATAATTCCTGTAAACATCCTCTATCCATCCTTATTATATTTTTGGTATGGCAACGATTTTTATATCCGGTCCGATCGTTTCTACTTGGCGAATTTGAAGCTCCATCACATCCGCCATATTGGCAAACCCGACCCCGCCGATTGGCGTCGGCGCTTGTTTTCCGCCGATGATTTTCGGCGCAAAGTAGGCAACAATTTCATTTACTGCCCCCGCGCGGATAAAGCTATCATGCACATGCGACCCGCCTTCGACAAAAAGCGAAGTAACTCGTTTTTCGCCAAGCACGTGCAATAATTCTTTGATATCGATGTAAGGCTTGCACATGGAGATTACTTTCACATGTTCTTTTTCAAACTGTTTCTTTTTCTCCTCACTGACCTCACTGCCGACAACGATCCATGTTTCCGCCGCGCCGTCACGGATCACGTTAGCATCGAGCGGAGTGCGCAAATGCGTATCCAAGACGATGCGGATCGGGTTTTTTCCGCCCTCCGGAAGCCTTACTGTCAAGCTCGGATTGTCGGCGATCACCGTATTGACTCCCACAAGAATTGCATCGTGCACCGCCCGGCAGCGATGCACATCTTCGCGGGCCGCTTTGGATGTAATCCATTTGCTTTCCCCAGTCGAAGTCGCAATTTTCCCATCTAAGCTGCTTGCATATTTGAGCGTCACAAACGGCGTTTTCGTTGCAATATAGTGGAAAAATACACGGTTTAATTCATCCGCTTCTTCTTTCAGCACGCCAAACTGTACCTCAATTCCCGCCTTTTGCAGCTTTTCGATTCCCTTTCCAGCCACAAGCGGATTCGGATCTGTCGTGGCGATGACGACGCGGCGGATGCCCTTTTCGATCAGCAAATCGGCGCATGGCGGCGTCTTTCCATAATGGCTGCACGGCTCCAATGTAACATAGACCGTCGCACCTCTTGCCTTCTCGCTGGCCATGCGGATCGCATGCACTTCTGCGTGCGGCTCCCCTGCTTTTAAATGGGCGCCAAAGCCGACAATTTCCCCGTCTTTCACCACCACCGCGCCGACAACTGGATTAGGAGACGTCTGTCCGATCCCTGCTTTGGCGATTTCAAGGGCCAGGCGCATATACTGTTCGTCGCTTCGCATCATATTCGCCTCCTTTTTCCCATAAAGAAAACCCCAGGCGTAATATCCTGGGGCAAAGTTATGCAGAATCACTAGCAATGTATCTGAATCTCCACACGACTATAGTCGGTGGGTTCTGACGTACTACTACACCTGCGTGCAGGCGCTCACTCTTGTTCCGCCAAACTTTCATGGGCAAACACCTCACTGGTGTTTAACGCCCTGCCGGCTCGGTTGAAAGCCGTGTTCCACTTCATCCCAATGACTCAAGTCGCGGGCTTTCGTGGTATATACTTTTGTAAAAAAATGGAAAATAAACTGCGAAAAGCGAAGCTTTCCCGCTCAAACAGCTGCCGTTCGAAATGCTCCAACCCTCTGCCATAAAGGCAGAAACCGTATAAGGAAAATACCTAAGCAATACGAACAGGAAATCATTTACATGCTGTGATCCTTCTCCCATCCAGACTATACTGTCGGCTCCGGAATCGCACCGGATCGTGCCTATACGGCTCGCGGGCTGAGAAGCGCATCGCTTCATCACCGCCGGTCGGGAATTTCACCCTGCCCCGAAGGATGCAAACCATATGAAGTTTTTTATTTATTATATCATATCATAGCGAGTTGTCCATTTTTTTACGAATAACTGGCATCGGCGAAAAAACTGCTCTCTTTATCTATTTGGCGATAAACAGCCAATAAATAACTCCCCAAAGAAAGCTTATTCCGAGCAGAAGGAAAAACAAAAGCCAATTGCGCCGCTGCATTTTTTCACCTCTTGCTACACAAAAACAATGTGATAAAACGATTTAACAGCACGGTGTCTACCTAGTCTTTTTCCGACTGTTTACTCCTCGTCAAACACTTTAACTTCCTTCATGACATCGCCGTTTTTCATGGATTTTACTGCATCTATTCCCGATGTCACTTGGCCAAACACGGTATGGACGCCATCTAGGTGCGGCTGCGGTTCATGAACAATAAAAAACTGGCAGCTGCCCGTATCGCGTCCGCGGTGCGCCATCGATATCGCGCCGGTCACATGTTTATGCGGATTGTTGTCCGTTTCGCACGGAATCGTATAGCCCGCGTCGCCTGTACCATTGCCATATGGACATCCGCCTTGGCTGACGAACCCAGGAATGACGCGATGGAACGTTAGCCCATTATAAAAACCTTCATTCGCTAATTTTTCAAAATTAGCGACTGTAATCGGCGCTTCATTCGGAAACAGTTCAAACTCGATTTTTGCCCCGTTTTCCATTAAGATATATCCTTTTTTCGCCATACATAACCAGCTCCTTTTTTATTGATAACGCATCACTATCATATCATTGTTGTTAATATAAAAAAAGTAATATAATGTATTACGGATATTCTAAAAAAGAAGTAATAGGAAAAACAAATCAACGCACCATGATCAAGTTACCTTTATGAAGGAGGCTGACATTGTGAAACGACTGTTGATAGGGTGTCTGCTTACATCGCTGCTATTTACGCTTCCAGCCATGGCAGCAGCCGATGCCGCGGAAGGCGATGTCATTATTACATTGGGCGAGAACTTGACCGAGCCGCAAAAACAAAAAGTATTAGAAGAGATGAACGCGCCGGATAACGCGCAAATCATCACCGTTTCCAACGCAGAAGAACATAAATATCTCGATGGGCTAATCCCGAGAGCACAAATCGGAACACGGGCGATTTCCTCAGCGATGATCACGATTGGCGCCCAAGGTTCTGGACTGGACGTGGAAACGCATAACATTACATGGGTAACGAAAGAGATGTATACAAACGCGCTGATTACAGCCGGGGTAAAAGACGCAAAAATTTATGTCACTGCTCCGTCTCCGGTATCCGGCACAGCTGCATTGACCGGGTTGATGAAGGCGTATGAAGTTTCTTCCGATAAAGTGATTCCTGACGATGTCAAAAAAGTGGCAACGGAAGAAATGGTAAAAACCGCCAAGCTTGGGGAATCGATCGGACCGGATAAAGCGGTCGCCCTCTTGGCAAAAATAAAGGAGGAAATGGCCAACAACCCGCCGCAAACGAATGCCGATTTGCGAGCGCTTATTGAAAAAGTAGCAAAAGACCTTGGAATTACGTTAACGGAAGAGGAAATAAACAGTTTAATTTCGTTATTCAATAAAATGAAAAACGCGAATATCGATTGGAATCAAGTGAATGATCAATTAAGCAAAGCGAAAGATAAACTATCCGCTTTTCTGCAATCGGAAGAGGGAAAAACGTTTATCCAAAACATTATCGACATTTTAAAGGAAATTTGGAACGCTATTAAATCAGCCTTTTCTTCTTCCGAGCCGCAAAATAATCAATAGCGAAAAAGGCGCCCAAGGGAACAGGGCGCCTTTTTCATCGTCTGTTTACTTATTCACCTTTGTCTTTAGCGGCACATCGAGCCGTACTAAATCTTCATACGTTTCCCGCTTCACGACGAGCTGCGCTTCGCCGTTTTCGACAAACACGACGGCCGGGCGGGGAATGCGGTTATAGTTGTTCGCCATCGAATAGCCATACGCACCTGTGCAAAAAACGGCTAAATAGTCTCCTGGCTCGGCTTTTGGAAGCGGCAAATCCCAAATCAGCATATCTCCTGATTCGCAGCACTTCCCAGCGATGGAGACAATTTCATTTTTTTCATCGAGCACCCGATTCGCCAGCACCGCTTCATACTTTGCTTCATACAGCGCTGGGCGGATATTGTCGCTCATGCCGCCATCAACGGCCACATAATGACGGACGTTCGGCACGTCTTTACGCGAACCGATCGAATAAATCGTTGTCCCGGCATCACCGACAAGAGAACGGCCCGGTTCAATCCAAATTTCCGGCATCGCGATGTTTTGTTCGCTCACTTGTTTTTTGACTTCGCTGACGATTTGGTCGACATATGCGGAAACCGGAATCGGGTCATCTTCCTCGGTATAACGGATGCCAAAGCCGCCGCCAAGATTGACAACGGCAGGAACAAATCCGTATGCTTCTTTCCAATGAGCAATTTTTTGGAAAATTTTCTGCGCTGCCAACACAAACCCGGTTGTTTCAAATATTTGCGAACCAATGTGGCAGTGAATGCCTAATACTGAAAAAGAGGAAGAAGATAATGTTCTCTCAAGCGCCTGCTCCGCTTGGCCGTTGTTTAAATCAAAACCAAATTTCGAATCTTCTTGACCCGTTAAAATATAATCGTGTGTATGGGCTTCGACTCCAGGGGTAACGCGTATCAAAATGGCAATCGTTTTTCCATATTGTTTTCCGAGCTGTTCTAGCAATTCCAGTTCGTAAAAGTTATCGACAACGATGCAGCCAACTCCATGGTCGAGCGCCATCATTAACTCTTCGCGGCTTTTATTGTTTCCATGAAAATGGATGCGTTCGGACGGAAATCCCGCTTGTATCGCTGTATACAATTCCCCGCCTGATACGACATCGAGCGACAATCCTTCTTCTTCCGCTAACTGAACCATTGCGATCGAAGAAAATGCTTTACTTGCGTAAGCGACTTGCGCTCTGACACCGTGTTTGCGAAATGCTTCTTTAAACGCGCGCGCCCGCGCACGGATTAATGCTACATCATAAATATACAGCGGCGTCCCGTATTCTTTCGCTAATTCAACTGTATCGACACCGCCGATTTCCAAATGCCCTTGGTCATTGACTCGGCTTGTCCCATGAAAGAACATACAAATCCCTCATTCCCCGAAAATAAAATTATTCAATATAAGCAATTTTTATGCATACCGAAAGCAAAAAAGGCAGTTAACATGGAGGATAACTGCCTTTTTAGAAAAGATTACGTATAACTTATCATAATTATAAAAAAGTTGCAACAGGTGTGTGGATGATCCAATAAAAATTATTTATTCATCGATCATGCCGAAGCCCACCAAACTTTTTGCTTCGCTGACGGGACCGCTGCAATTTTCCTGAATTTTAGGACGGCTGCTTGCGGAGGTTTTGCGGATGAACGATACTCGGCCTTACTTTGGCGCCTGCAACGGAGCGACGGACGATAATTTGCATGAATGCCGCCGGGTCAAACGGAATAAACGGCCATAAATACGGCGTGTTTAAAGAACGAATATGAGTGAGCCAAAGCAAGTAGACCGTTGTGCCGATTACAAGTCCCGGTACTTTAAACAGCGCCACTAGAATGACAAGAATTAGGCGTGATATTTTATTCGCAATGCTCAATTCGTAGCTTGGTGTCGCAAACGAGCCGATGGCGGCGATAGAGACATATAAAATTACTTCCGGAACGAACAGCCCGACTTCGATCGCAATTTCCCCGATTAACACGGCAGCGATTAAACCCATCGCGGTAGAAAGCGGTGTTGGCGTATGAATCGCGGCCATGCGCAAAAACTCAATCCCGAAATCTGCCAATAAAATTTGAATAATGGTCGGGATATTCGTTTGTTTGTTTGGCCCGATAAATGCCCACGAATCCGGCAGTAAAGATGGTTCAAGGACAAACAATACCCAAAGCGGAAGCAAAAACAGCGATGTCAAGATTCCTAAAAAACGCACCCAGCGCACAAAAGTTCCAACCGCAGGAGACTGCCGGTATTCTTCAGCATGCTGCACATGGTGGAAAAACGTCGTCGGAGTAATAATGACGCTTGGTGATGTATCGACCATGATCAAAACGTGCCCCTCAAGCAAATGGGTGGCAGCCACGTCCGGCCGTTCCGTATACCGAACGAGCGGATACGGATTATATCCTTGTTTCACTAAAAACTCTTCTACCGTTTTATCCCCCATTGTCAGTCCGTCAATATTAATTTGCTGCAGCTCCTTTTTTACCAGCTCCACAAGTCCCGGGTCAGCCACATCTTTAATATAGGCGATGCAAATATCGGTTTTCGAACGCTCGCCAACCTGCAGGATTTCAAAACGAAGCCGCTCATCACGGATGCGCCGCCGCGTTAGCCCGGCATTGACAATAATGTTTTCAACATAGCCATCCCGCGCCCCGCGCACCACTTTTTCCGTATCCGGTTCTTCCGGCTGCCGCCCCGGATAGCTGCGCACGTCAACGATAAAACCTGTTGATTCCCCTTCGATTAAAATGATAATTAAACCCGATAGGAGCTTATCCACCGCTTCATCTAAATTAGTAACCGGAATTACCTGCTGATGAACGAGGCGATTTTCAATAATTTGCTTTGCCTGCGCCGTCTGCCGTTCATTGTCATTAATGAGGACAATTTGTTTGAGCAGCTCAATTATATATTGCGTGTCACATAAACCGGTGCAATAGTAAATATGTACTTCGCGGTTTAATACATGAAACTTCCGTACTCCTAAATCAAAACTTGTCCCAACACCAATTTTTTCCTTAAAAAATTTTTCGTTGTCAGCTAGTTTTTCGGAAATAGGAATGTTATTCGTTTGGGTCGGCATAATAACCACTCCTTTCAAGGATAAGCACCACTGTTTTTCGCGTAATCAGTGCACCATATTTAATATGATCACGGTTGCCATGAGAGCGGGAAATACAGAGCAGCGATGTACTGAATCGTCCGGTATGCAAGCTCGTCCCTGTCTGTTACTAAGATGATCCGTCTTTTTTTCATAGCAATTATCCTTTCGGTCTGCATATAAGCGCGGTGAAAAAGGAAAGCACAACGGCAAAGGAAAGAATGGCTCCGGCAAATTGAAACATCGCCGCACCGATCGTCAGCCATCCGTCCAGCTCTTTTTGTGCCAATATACCTTTGGCGAGCAAATAGCCAAAACCGCTAATCGGCAGTGTCACACCTGACCCTGCAAGCGCAACAATTCGATCATAAATCCCGCTGATTCCTAAAATGACGCCAATGGCCACAAGCAAGCTCATGACATGCAGTTGTGGCAGCTTGCCCACATCTATGGCCAACTGTGCCAGCGCGCAAACCGTCCCTCCGACTATAAACGCCATTACATAATCCATTCCTCATTCCTCCTTCGCTGCTTCAATGACGACGCCATGGGCAATCGCCGGAATCGACTGTTTTTGCTGCACCATCGTTTGGCTTAATAGCGCCCCGGTTGCGACAACAAAAATTTTGCGAAACGCCCCGCGTTGCATTTCTTTCAACAAATGCCCATAGGTGACGACCGCACAGCAAGCACAGCCGCTTCCGCCAGCAAATACTTTTTGGTCGGGCTGGTAAATCATTAAACCGCAGTCATTGTAATTGCTTGTGACATCATATCCTGATTCAGCAAGCAGCTGTCTTAAGATCACGCTTCCAACCCTGGATAAATCTCCAGTGACAATCAAATCATAATCGCTAGGAGAAACGCCTAAATCGTTAAAATGCTGCTCGATCGTGCTTGCCGCAGCGGGAGCCATCGCCGAGCCCATATCTAAAGGGTTCGTCATTCCGGCGTCAACGACTTTGCCGATCGTCGCCGCGGTGATGCGCCATCGTCCTGGCTTGCGCCCAAGCACCACCGCTCCTGCGCCGGTCACCGTAAACGTCGTCGTCTTCGGCTTTTGAATGCCTAGCTCGGTCGGATAACGGAACTGCCGCTCCGCGGTAGCATTATGGCTGCTTGTTGCCGCCAGCACCGATTGGGCGAAACCACCATCAATAAAAGCAGCGGCCGCCGCTATCGTTTGCATCGAAGTCGAACAAGCACCGAACATACACAAAAATGGGATAGGAATCTCCCGTGCGACGTAGTTGGCGGTTACGTTTTGATTGAGCAAGTCTCCGGCAAGAAACAAATCAATATCAGAAAAGGAAAGGCCTCCTTTTTTCAGGCAAATTTGGATCGCTTCCCGCATTAAGCGCCGCTCAGCCAACTCCCACGTTTTCTCACCGCAATACAAGTCATCGTGCACGATGTCAAAACTGTCGCGCAGCGGCCCTTCTGCTTCTAACGGCCCGACTGCCGTTCCCGCCGCTTGAATATAAATGCCATGTTCAAACACCCATGTTTGCTTTCCGACCAGCTTCATAAACGCCCCTCTTTCTCTTTAAGACACGATGTAGTAGAAAAGGCCGAGCAAATAAGCAGCAACAATGCCATAGACGATCGCTGCACCGCCTGACTTAAACATTTGGCTGGCAATTCCTGCCGTCCATCCTTCACTGCGATGTTCGAGCGCCGCGCTTGCCAGCGCGTTCGCCAATCCGGTCATCAGCATCGTCGCCCCCGCGCCGGCAAACTGGCTGAAATCGTCATACTTTCCTGCTCCCGTAAGGACAATCGCGAAAAACATCATCGTCATCACCGCCAGCTGCTGTGCGGAAATGGCGGAAATAGAGAAAAAACTGCTGTACCATTTTGCCAGCCATTCTGCTAGCGCACAAAGCAAACCGCCGATAACAAATGCTTTCACGCTGTTGAAAAAATACGGGGGAGCAGGCTGAAACTTCTTTACCGCCTGGCGATAATTCGTTTTTAAGCTCATCTTCCCTTCCCCCTTATTGAAAGTAATCGACAAAATAAATCCAATGAAACAGCGAGCCGACGACCTTGCCAAAGGCGATCGCCATCAATAAAATGACAATTTTATCCGCCACCCCGATTCGCTTCGCTAAAATTGGCCATACGTTCAATACTTCCGTTAACGCAGCGGCCAGCATGCCAATAAATACTCCGTGCAATAAACCGATTGGGATAAGCCAATATTTGGATATATATAAAATGGAGTGGCGCAGGCTCATCCATCCGCCTACTACCGCGCCAGCTACTGCGCTCCATTCATAAGCATAAATTCGTTTCATCGTTTTCGTTAATTGCGTTAAGCGGGGAATGACGCCAAGAACGACCAAAAAGGCGACAAACCCTGTTCCAACGGCCAGCCCTCCTGCGAAGCCGATGAAAATTATCGTAATAATCTCAATCATCATCAACGCGTCTCATACTTTCCTTGTTTTCGTGTAAAATGACATATTGATCAATGGATTGCTGATAATTAAACATCTCGACTTCCAAAGGGCTAGGCTCTTCATTAATTCGCTTACGGAACACATGATTAAAAAATAAAATCATACCAATGCCCAATCCAAGCGAATACGGAATTTGCAGCAGCAGCGGTTTATCGACTTTTTTTCCTGTGATCATTTCGTAAAGATGCTGATGCACTAGCTGCATACTGACATCTTCATGGAAATTCATAATGGCCATAGCCGAGCCAACAAAAAGCAGCAACCATATCAAAAGGAAATAAGCAGTGGAAAAACGTCTCTTTTCATAGACGACCTCGATGATCGTCTGCGATGGTCCGACCGTTTGCACGTCAAGAGAATCATCTACTTGCAACATAGCCCTCACTACTTTCATGACATCGATAATGACGATATTTTTATCGCTCGGCTGAATTTGATATAGCGGGATTGTTTGCAATTGCTCTCTCATACCGCTATCCGTTGCAATGATTTGTGCAACATCTCCGACGGTGATAGCGGAGTTTGGTTTTACTTGGACACGATGCCGTAGCTTGATAAAGACGGTTTTTCCCATCTCTCTCACACCTTAATTTGTGATTTTTTGGATATTGAAGTGGTCCCTTCGCTTTTCTTCTTTGTCTAGCTCCAGCGGCTAGCCTTCTTCTGCCAAATAACCTTCACCCTCGGGGTGGCAAGCACCCCTGCGGGTGAAGAACATTTGGCTTCGAAGGCTAATCGCGCCGCCTCCGCTTTTCTTCTTGTCTAGCTTCGGCGGCTAGCTCTCTTGTGCGAAATAACCTTCGCCCTTGAAGTGCAAGCACTTCCGCGGGCGAAGAACATTTCGCTTCGAGAGCTAATCGCGCCGCCTCCGCTTTTCGTTATTGTCTAGCTCCGGGCGCCCTCTGCTTTTCTTTAGTATGTTTGGCCAAAAAAGGAATCATGCGGCCGTGCAGCCCTTACCAGCAGTTTCATAAAAATAAAAAAGAATGGATGGCTATCCATCCATTCTCTCTTTTATTTGCTGCAATATTTTTTTTTCAAGCCGGGATACTTGCACTTGAGAGATGCCTAATCTAGATGCCACTTCTGATTGGGTTTGGTCTTTGTAATAGCGCAAATAGACAATGAGCCGTTCCCGTTCATCCAGTTCCTCAATCGCTTTTTTTAGCGCGATTTTATCAAACCACGATACTTCATCGGAATCGGCGATTTGGTCAAGAAGCGTAATCGGATCGCCGTCGTTTTCGTATACCGTCTCATGAATCGAAGCAGGAGAACGGACCGCCTCTTGGGCGAACACGACATCTTCCGGGGAAATTTCCAAATAGTCGGCGATTTCCGTCACTGTCGGCGCTCGCCCATGCTTTTTCGCAAGCTCGTCTTTCGCCTTGCGTATTTTATTGCCCATCTCTTTTAAAGAACGGCTCACCTTTACCGTTCCATCATCGCGAATAAAGCGCTGAATTTCGCCGATGATCATCGGTACCGCATAGGTGGAAAACTTCACATCATACGATAAATCAAATTTATCAACAGACTTGAGCAAGCCGATGCAGCCAATCTGAAATAAATCGTCCGGCTCGTAACCGCGGTTTAAAAAACGTTGGACGACGGACCAAACGAGGCGCATATTTTTTTCAATAATTTCATCGCGCGCCTCTTGGTCCCCTTGTTGGCTGCGGCGAATCAGCTCCTTCAATTCATGATCTTTGATTTGCGACTGATCTTGCTTGACATCGACATCCATAGGCATGTCTCCCTTAGTTACATAAGGCTTTGCTCTTCGTTATATACTTCTTTAAGTAAACGGTTGTGCCTTTGTTGACTTCCGACTGAACAACGACTTCGTCCATAAAATTTTCCATGATGGTAAATCCCATTCCGGACCGTTCCAACTCCGGCTTTGTCGTAAACAGCGGCTGACGCGCCTCTTCGATATCGGCAATGCCAACCCCTTCATCTTTAATCGTCAAATGGACGACTCCGTCTTCAATGACAACGGAGATGTAGACAATTCCGTTCGGGTCGTTATTGTAGCCGTGAATAATCGCGTTCGTCACTGCTTCGGAAACAACCGTTTTAATTTCCGTTAACTCATCCATCGTCGGATCTAGCTGAGCAACAAACGCGGCAACCGTAACGCGGGCAAACGATTCATTTTGGCTGAGGGCGGAGAATTGGAGGTGCATTTCGTTGCGCATTTATGCCACCCCCAATGTTTGTAATGCAAATTGTTCATTGTTTTCTAAGCGGATAATTTTAAACAGCCCCGACATGTCGAACAGACGTTTCACCGTCGGGGAAACAGCGCATACGATCATTTCCCCGCCAAGATTTTTAATTTGTTTGTAGCGTCCTAAAATGACGCCGAGTCCCGAGCTATCCATGAACGTAAGACGCTCTAAATTCAACACAATATGGCGGATCGCTTCCCTTTCCAGCGTGTCCGTTACTTTTTCACGAAGCTCCTCCGCTGTATGATGGTCCAGCTCACCTGACAGCCGAATGATTAGCACATCTCGTTTTACTTCAAAGTCCATCATTAGACTCACAGCGTTTTCCCCCTTATTCATTTCGGATAGGGAGAAATTTCGCTACATCCCGCTAGAAATCCTGCTTTACGACAAAACTAGTGGCGATTCGCTAAATGTAGAACACTTGCTGCAAAAATTGACAGCGCTTATGCGGATTTCACAAAATTTTGCAATGTCCGCTTAAACAAATCCCACCAGCTAGCTTCCGCGACACTTTCCTTAGCAACAATTGGGCTACGCAATATCTCTTTTCCATCCTGTTTCAAAATAAGAACCCCTAGCTCATCTCCTTTTTGAATCGGCGCTTTTACGCCGTTTTTGACTTTAATGACTTTTTCTATTTGATCGATCGACTGCCCCTTTTTCGTTAATACGGAAATCGGTTCGGAAGTAACGAGCGCGACCGTTTTTTTATTTCCCTTATTGACGTGGGCATAGGTTAATACTTCATTCCGTTTATAAACAGGATGAGTTTTGTACTGACTAAACGCATAATCAAGCATTTTTGTAATTTGCGCGTTTCGTGTTTTTGGTGTCGACGCGCCAAAAACAACGGCAATGACACGCATGCCGTTCTTTTTCGCTGTCGCGGTTAAGCAGTATTTCGCTTCGCTTGTGAATCCAGTTTTTAACCCATCCACCCCTGGATAAAATTTCACAAGCCGGTTTGTATTAACAAGCCAAAACTTTTTATCCGTATTTTCCCGTAAATAATCTTCATATATTTTTGTATACTTCGTAATATCTTCATATTTCAGCAATTCGCGTGCCATCATTGCCATATCATAGGCACTGCTGTAATGATTTTCGGCAGGCAATCCTGTCGCGTTTTGAAACATCGTATCTTTCAAGCCGAGCTCTTTCGCCTTTTTATTCATCAACTCCACGAAAGCCTCTTCTGACCCGGCGATCCGCTCAGCCATAGCAACAGAGGCGTCATTCGCAGAGCCGATGGCAATACCGCGCAACAGCTCATCTACCGTCATTTCTTCGCCAGGCTCCAAAAAGATTTGTGATCCGCCCATGGATGCAGCATATTCGCTCGCCCGAACTTTTTCCTTATAAGAAAGCTCTCCCTTATCAATCGCTTCCATAATAAGAAGCATCGTCATAATTTTTGTCATACTAGCCGGCGGCAGTTTTTCATGGGCATTTTTTTCATATAATATAGCCCCTGTATCGCGTTCAATTAAAATGGCAGCTTTCGCATCGTCAGCTAGCTCAAAGCCTTTTGCATTTGTTTTCTTTTCTTCCGCACGGGTATTTGCGGAAAAAGGAACGAGGAAAACAAGGATAAATAGTAGTAAGCAAGTCAGTGTCTTTTTCATCTCCCAAACCTCCATTCTTTATACATGCCATTTTTTCCAAAAGAGATATTTTTATACAAGAGAGGCAGCGAAATTCAAGTGTTTTTAGCCATAAAAAAAGAGGCTGAGATTCAGCCTCTTTACTAAGAAATCGTTTCGTAAATCAACGTCGGTTTGCGAATAGGGGTTGAAGAGATGCGGATATTTTTTTGCAGCTTCTCTTTTACTTCTTCGATATTGTCTGTATTGCTGTGAATCGTAACGAGCGATTCCCCTTTTTTCACTGGATCGCCAACTTTTTTACGCAAGACAAGCCCGACGGAAAGATCGATCGTTGATTCTTTTGTCGCCCGTCCTGCTCCAAGCAGCATCGCGGCCGTTCCGACTTCGTCAGCAACAATTTCCGCGACATATCCATCTTCCGCCGCTTCCAATTCCCATTGATATTTCGCTTGTGGCAATTTCGATGGATCATCAACAACCGATGCATCGCCGCCTTGCGCTTCGAGAAACACTTTGAACGTTTCTAGCGCCTTTCCTTCTTGAATCGAATTCTCTAATAACGCTCTCGCTTCCTCTAATGAAGGCGATTTTTCCGCTAAATATACCATATAGCTTCCAAGCGTTAGACATAGCTCTTGTAAATCTTCCGGACCTTCACCTTTGAGCGTATCAATCGCTTCTTTCACTTCAAGAGCATTTCCTACCGCATAACCAAGCGGCTGGCTCATATCAGAAATGACCGCCATTGTTTTCCGGCCAACGCGCTTGCCGATGTCGACCATCGCTTTTGCCAGCTGCTTCGCTCCTTCTAACTCTTTCATAAACGCGCCGGCGCCCGTTTTGACATCTAAAACGATCGCATCCGCGCCAGCGGCGATTTTTTTGCTCATAATTGACGAAGCAATAAGTGGAATGCTGTTCACCGTCGCGGTCACATCGCGAAGCGCGTACAGTTTTTTATCGGCCGGGGTTAGGTTGCCGGTCTGACCGATGATGGCGATTTTGTTTTTATTGACCAGTTCGATGAATTGATCGTTATCAATTTCCACATGAAATCCAGGAACGGATTCGAGCTTATCGATCGTCCCGCCTGTATGTCCGAGGCCGCGGCCGGACATTTTCGCAACCGGCACGCCGACAGACGCGACAAGCGGACCTAACACAAGCGTCGTCGTATCGCCGACGCCGCCAGTCGAGTGCTTATCGACTTTAATCCCGTCAATTTTCGATAAATCAATGACATCGCCGGAATGAACCATCGCCATTGTCAGCGCCGCCGTTTCTTCTTCAGTCATGCCGCGGAAAAACACCGCCATTGCTAATGCGCTCATTTGATAATCAGGAATGTCGCCATTCGTGTAGCCACGGATAATAAAATCAATTTCTTCTTTTGAAAGCGCGTGGCCGTCCCGTTTTTTCGCAATTAAATCGACCATTCTCATCTTTATCACCTTTTTCTATTGTCTCGCCATTTCCGCGATAATTCCCTTGATAAGCCGCAAAAAGTTAGCTTTCACTCGTTCCGTCGTTTCAATAACTTCATCGTGGGTAAGCGGCTGGTCTAAAATCCCAGCTGCCATATTCGATATGCACGAAATCCCTAACACTTCAATTTGCGCATGGCGCGCGACAATCACTTCGGGAACGGTCGACATCCCGACCGCATCGCCGCCGAGCGCGCGAATCATGCGGATTTCCGCCGGCGTTTCGTAAGAAGGACCGGTGTAGGCGACATACACTCCTTCTTGAATCGGAATGTGAAGTTTAGCTGCTACCTCTTTGGCAATGTTGCGCAGCCGTTTGCTGTATGCTTCCGTCATATCCGGAAAGCGGACGCCAAGTTCAGGGTCATTCGGGCCGATTAACGGATTGCTGCCCATGTTATTGATATGATCAGTAATAACCATTAAATCCCCCGGCTGAAAACGTTCATTCACCCCTCCTGCCGCGTTTGTTACGATTAGCTCTTTGACGCCGAGCGCTTTCATCACGCGGACCGGGAATGTTACTTGATCCAAGCGGTACCCTTCATAGTAGTGGAAACGGCCTTGCATCGCGACAACCGTCGCACCTTCAAGCTGGCCGTAAACAAGCTGGCCGGCATGGCCTTCCACCGTGGAAACAGGAAACTCTGGAATCTGCTCGTACGGAATTTTCACTGCTTCTTCGATTTCATCAGCGAGCACGCCGAGGCCAGATCCAAGAATCAAGCCGATGCGAGGCGGCGTCGAAATTTTATCTCGCAAATAGCTCGCTGCCTTTTCGATCGCTTGTTTGTTCATCGCTTATACCTCCTACTTTAAATCAGCTAAAAAACTTGTTCCGTGCGGCGGCATCTTCACTTGGAAATTATCCGCAATCGTCGCGCCGACATCGGCAAACGTTTTGCGGAGCGGCAGTTCTTTGCCGCCATTCATGCTTGGACTATAGACAAGAAGAGGAACGTATTCACGAGTATGGTCCGTACCATGATGGACTGGATCGTTCCCATGGTCAGCCGTGATGATCAACAGATCGTTATCTTTCAACAGCGGAAACACGTCAGAAAGACGGGCATCAAATTCCTCGAGCGCATCGCCGTATCCTTTCGGGTCGCGGCGATGGCCGTACAACGCATCAAAATCAACGAGATTGACGAAACTGAGTCCGGTGAAATCCATTTTCAACGTATCTACTAACTTATCCATGCCGTCCATATTCGATTTGGTGCGGAGCGACTGCGTCACTCCTTCATTATCGTAAATATCGGAAATTTTCCCGATCGCAATCACTTCATACCCCGCGTCTTTCAGCTCGTTCATGACCGTGCGGCCGAACGGCTTTAACGCATAATCATGGCGGTTCGCTGTACGTTGAAAATTGCCCGGCGTGCCGATAAACGGGCGCGCGATGACGCGGCCGACCATATATTTTTCATCAAGCGTCAATTCACGGGCGATTTTGCAAATATGGTACAGCTCCTCAAGCGGCACAATTTCTTCATGAGCGGCGATTTGCAGCACCGAGTCCGCTGACGTATAAACGATGATCGCTCCTGTTTCCATATGTTCTTTGCCAAGCTCTTCAATAATCGCCGTACCGCTTGCCGGCTTGTTGCCGATCACTTTGCGCCCTGTCCGTTTTTCCAATTCGTCAATCAGCTCTTTTGGAAATCCGTTTGGAAACACTTGAAACGGTTTGTCAATATGAAGGCCCATAATTTCCCAATGACCCGTCATCGTATCTTTTCCGGCGGATGCTTCTTGCATTTTCGTATAATAGGCAAGCGGCTGGTCCGCTTTTGGAATGCCTTTAATTTCACGGATGTTGCTTAAGCCAAGCTTCGCCATGTTTGGCATATGCAGGCCGCCGCGATGCTCGGCGATATGACCGAGCGTGTCCGCGCCTTTGTCATTATATTTTTCGGCATCAGGAGCCTCGCCAATGCCGACCGAATCCATCACAATTAAAAATACGCGTTTATATGTATGAACCATTTACTATGCCTCCTAGCATCATAAAAACTGTTTTCCCTTATCATTCCCCGAAGCAGCAATAAACACATCCACATTATATTGGTCAGAAGTCTGACAACTATATTATAAAACGTTTTCAACCGTATGCGCAATAAAAAACGGCAAAGAATGCAGAAGTTGTCGTATTCTTCATTTCAAACGAACAAACCCGCTCGTCATAAGCGGGCGTTTCTTGCAGGCGGCGGAAAGCTATGCACGCGGATGGTATTGCTTATACACATCTTTTAAGCGTGTTTTTGTGACATGGGTATAAATTTGCGTTGTGGAAATATCGGCATGTCCTAACAGCTCTTGCACGGCACGCAAATCGGCGCCGTTTTCAAGGAGATGGGTGGCAAACGAATGCCTTAGCGTATGCGGCGTCAGCTCTTTTTCGATGTTTGCTTCTTTCGCAAGTCTCTTCAAAATTTTCCAAAATCCTTGCCGCGTCAAGCGTTGCCCATGATGGTTTAAAAACAAGGCATCGGTTGTCCGTTTTTTTGGATCGATAAGCTGCGGGCGCGCGCGCTCCAAATATTCTTTTAAGGCTTTAATCGCCATGCTGCCGATCGGCACGATGCG
This sequence comes from Parageobacillus sp. NEAU-HV-2, assembly GCF_059115485.1. Taxonomy (NCBI): domain Bacteria; kingdom Bacillati; phylum Bacillota; class Bacilli; order Caryophanales; family Anoxybacillaceae; genus Parageobacillus; species Parageobacillus sp. NEAU-HV-2. The sequence continues at coordinate 34,880 of NZ_JBXUJJ010000008.1, read as the reverse complement.
CTCTTTATTTCCTTTTCCGTAGCAGCGGACAAAGCCCATCGTCAAATGCACATCGGAAAGATTTAAGTTTACGAGCTCGCTGACGCGCATGCCGGTCGCGTATAATAGCTCGAGCATCGCCTTGTCGCGAATGCCGAACGGTGTATTCGTCTTCGGCGCCTCGAGCAGCGCCTCTACTTCCTCCATGGACAGCACCTTTGGCAGCGTCCGCTCCATTTGCGGCGATTCAATATGTACCGACGGATCTTGCTCTGCTATTTTTTCGCGCAGCAGAAACTGATGGAACGAGCGGATGGAAGCGATATGGCGGGCAATCGTTTTCGCCGAGTTCCCCTTCTCTTTTAAAAACTTTAAAAACTGCATAATATGCAGGCGCGATACGTCGTTCCATGAATCAATTTGCTCGACGTGGCGCAAATAGTGCGCATACTTCTTTAAATCTCTTTCATAGGAAACTATCGTATTGTTTGCCAAATTCCGCTCTACTGTTAAATAATGAAGAAAATCTTTCAATTCATGTTCCAACGCTCTCTACTCCCCATCGCGATAAAAAAATAGTAGCCGGCTAAGCCAGTCGAATGACGGGCTTTCAACGGTCGAAACTTTTATGGCTGATCCTTGCGGTTCATCGTAACGGTGGTAATTGTCGTATTCACGGTTAAACCATACAAGACTATAATAAAATAAAATCGTGCACCCCGTAAACAAAAGAAATACTTTCACCATCTGCCATAACGATCTCATGGCGCTCCTCCTCTTTTTTCGAATATATGCTTACTATGAGGATATGCCATGATTTTCCCTATCTATACATAAAAAAACCTTTCCCACTGGAAAAGGTTTTTTATTTTTCGTTTTGTTCTTCCTCATGTTTTTGCTGGCAGCGATAGCAAATGCCGTGGAATGTTAAGCGGTGGTCTTTAATTTTAAACTTCCAATCTCGCTCCACAATCGCTTCTACTTCCTCTAATAAATCTTCTTCAATTTCCGCTACCGACCCGCATTCGATGCACACTAAGTGATGATGAAAGTGCGCTGCCCCTTCTTTGCGAAGATCGTAGCGAGACACCCCATCTCCAAAATTAATTTTATCGACAATTTTCAGCTCGGTTAATAGCTCAAGCGTCCGATACACAGTAGCTAACCCGATCTCCGGGGATTTCTCTTTAACGAGGAGGTAGACGTCTTCTGCGCTTAAATGATCTTCCTCATGCTCCAATAAAACACGCACCGTTGCTTCCCGCTGCGGTGTTAACTTGTAGCCAGCCGTATGCAGCTGCTTCTTAATTCGTTCAACTCGATCTTCCATGTTTCATTCCCTCCCTCGCCATTCAACTACCATTATAACAAAAGAAAGAGGGAAGTATCAAAGTAAAATTATTATTACAAAAGAACAAAAATGATTATTATATAAAAATAACTATTAATTGCTAATTAACTGAACAATTTGCTTCATGAAAAATGGGGAAACATACGCCTCTAACGAAGAGGAAACAAGCAAACTGACGCTAATGACAAACATTGCCATCGTATAGCGCATAATCAGTGGAAAAACCGGCTCATGCGTCCGTTTCATAAACTGGTTGCGCACCATCCGCAAGGAGAACGACACCGAAATGACTCCCATGACAATAAAAGCAGGAATGATAATTAAATTTTGCGGCATGACCGAGACGAAGGATAATAAAAAGCCTTGCCACCCCATTTGGTTTACTAAAAATCCAACCGTAAACCCGACGACGATCCCTTTTAAAAATAGCAAAATTAAAATGATCGGAAGACCGATAATGGAAATGCCCAACACCCACATTAAACCGACATATTTTAAATTATGAAAATAGCTTTGTTGAAACATATCTTGCGCGCTAGCAAGGTTTCCTTTCGACACTTGTCCAAAAAATTGCGTCAAATAATAGTACAAATCTTGCTTCTGGCTGAAATTAAGGCTGTTAACGACAATCGCGCCAAAAATAACTCCCATTAAAAATAGGACGATGACAAATAAATACATGGACGCATGCTCGCGCATATGTACAGCAACGATTGATTTCAGCGGATGTCTTCTCATCTTTTTCCGTCCTCCTATTTTTCTCTTAGTAGATTGTATGTACAAGTCTTGTATGTATGACACATTTTCGGCAAAAAGAAAAAGCCCGTCTGACGAAGACGAGCTTTGTAAAAAACGCAGCTTGTACTATTCGGAAAAAACTTTGCCATATTTTCCGCCGCCACCGGCTTGAATCGAAAGCTCTCCTCGGCGCGCCAAAATAATAACTTTTGCTAGCTTTTCTCCGACGGCCTGTTCCAGATCTTCCTCTGTCGCTTGATGAAGCACGTACATTTCCGTGCCGAAACGGTCGAGCAGTTTTTTATACGTTTTCGGACCAAGACCTGGGATAAACTCAAGCGGCACTTGATAAATATACGGAGGGCGCTTTGGCGGGACGCCGCCTGTTTTCAGCTCTTGTAGCCGGTCAAATACCCCTTTCACTTTCCGATGATGGCCGCAGGCAGGACAGCGTTCGTCAGCGGGATGCATCGGTTGAAAACATCGTTCGCATGTCGTTTGATGATATTTCCCAAGCTTTGGATTTAGTCCATAATTGGCGATGATTCCACGTCCATTCTGCCGTTTGAGCGCTTTTTCCAGCTCGGCAAATGTCGGGGCGTTCATGCATACCGCTTGGTACTCACGCGCGATTTTCCGCAGCGAATGAGCATCGGAATTGGAAAGGTATGGGTAGCGGTGCAATTCGGCGATTTGGTCGGCCATCTTTGTATCCGCACTTAACCCCAATTCGATGGCGTCAATCCAATTGGGATCAAACACTTCCGTTAAGCTTTTTTTCACTCCTTTGCCGTATAAGCTTTTAAACGGCGTAAACGCATGAGCGGGAATAAACAATCCGCCCAATTGTTTAACGGCCACCTGCAGCTCGCGCCCCGTGCCGTACATGCGCTGCGAGCTGAGGGAAATGTTTTTCACCCGTTCCTTCAGCCACCGGGAAAACGCGCGCATCGCTCGAATCGTCGGCAAAAAGGCGAGCACATGAATCGGTCCTTGGCAATGTTCGTCATAAACTTCAATTTCGCTTCCTAATAAAAGCGTCACCTCACCGGCGATGACGCCACCGTCCTTGTGCTCGTACCAGCCTTTTGTGTTCATTGCTTGTTCTAATTCATCGAGCACTTCAGGAACATGACAGTCAATGATGCCGACCATATTCAGTCCTTTGACATGCGCCGCCTCGTGCAAAATGTTCCTCAGCGTTAATGATTTCGCGCCGGTAATTTTGACCGGCCGGCCGGAAGCAGTGCGGCCGATATGAATATGTAAATCGACATAATAGTTATGCATGTTTTTCTCCCATGACACGGCGCAGTTGCAAATATTGCAGGGCATACGCCGTTTTCGCATCATAAATTTCTTGCTTCTCCAGCATTTCCAGCGCCTCCTCCAGCGTCACTTCTAAAATATCGACGAATTCATCCTCATCGAGCGATGCAGCATCTTGCAATTTCTCCAGCCCTTCCGCCACATATAAATGAATCAGCTCATCGGCAAATCCCGGCGACGTATAAAATGACACGATATGGCGCAGCGACCGGGCGCGGTAGCCTGTTTCCTCTTCTAATTCGCGCTGTGCCGTGGCAAACGGCTCTTCCCCTTTTTCTAACTTGCCCGCCGGAATTTCCACTAATACACGTTCAAGCGCTTTACGGTACTGGCGAACAAGCACGAGCTTTCCATCTTTTGTAATCGGAATCACCGCCACCGCTCCTGGATGTTTAATGACTTCCCGCTTGCTCGTTTTTCCGTTTGGCAGTTGTACGTCTTCAACATACAATTGAACGACTTTGCCGCTAAATATTTTTTCTTTGCGAATCGTTTTTTCCACTAAATGGTCCATGTTTTTCTCTCCCGTCAAAATAATTATTTTCCCACTTATTGTACTACATCATTTGAGAAAGTTTCACTTTGCGGTATACAATTGAAAAAAACAATCATTAAGGGAGGATGCCTGTCATGAAAAAACGCCGCATCGGTTTATCCGATTTATATGTAAGCGAAATCGGGCTCGGCTGCATGTCGCTTGGCACGGATGAGAAAAAAGCGATCCGCATTATTCACGAGGCGCTCGAACGGGGCATTAACTATTTAGACACGGCGGATTTGTATGACCGTGGACTGAATGAAGAATTTGTCGGCAAAGCGATCAAAGGGAAACGCGACCAAGTCATCATCGCGACAAAAGTCGGCAACCGTTGGGAAGAAGGAAAAGACGGCTGGTTTTGGGACCCGTCGAAACAATACATTAAAGCGGAAGTAAAAGAAAGCTTGCGCCGCCTGCAAACGGATTACATTGATTTATACCAGCTCCATGGCGGCACGATCGACGACCCGATCGACGAAACGATTGAAGCGTTTGAAGAATTAAAACAAGAAGGAGTGATCCGCTATTACGGCATTTCCTCGATTCGCCCCAATGTCATCCGCGAATATGTCAAGCGCTCGAACATCGTCAGCGTCATGATGCAATATAGCTTGCTTGACCGCCGTCCGGAAGAGTGGTTTCCGCTGCTAAGTGAACATCATATCAGCGTCATCGCCCGCGGACCTGTCGCGAAAGGGCTGCTGACGGAGCGGCCATTGGAGGCGGCAAGCGATTCCGTCAAAGAAAACGGCTATCTTGATTATACATATGAGGAATTAAAGACACTGCTCCCAAAACTAAAGGAGAAAACAGCCGAACGCCGCTCATTTACGGCAACGGCGCTGCAGTTTTGTTTGTATGACCCGGTTGTCGCCGCTGTCATTCCAGGAGCAAGCAGCATCGAGCAGCTTGTCGAAAATATCCATGCCGCTTCTGCACCGCCTTTGAGTAAAGAAGAATACGAATGGTTGTGCCAGCAAACAAAAGCATCCACCTATCAAGCGCATCGATAAGCTAACGATCAAAAAGCGGAAAGAGTAGCGTTCTTTCCGCCTTTGTTTTTTATGACACATACTTGTTTCGCACCGCACCGAGGCCGTAGAAAAGCAAACAACCAGGAGCGAAGAGCGGCAAACCGAACGTTCATGATATCGCAAAGCCATCCAAACACGGCCAGCAAATAGCCAAACGGTTGCACCATCGCCGTCCGATCACTCAGCCGCTAAAAAGAGCCATGTAGGCTTAACGACGCGATTTACCCGTTCTTCCTATCGAACGAGCGTCCATGGTATTTACTTAAATTGGCGCCAATCTAAATCACTCTCATCGAGCAGCTGGGCAAACGTTTTCTCCCGCTCCCGTCTCCGTGCTTCCTCCCGCTTCCGCGCTTCTTCTTCCGCTTTCCGCCGCTCTTCCTGCCTTATAAGCTCCTCTTTTTTCTCCTTTAGCTTCATCAACAATTCGTCGTTTAAACGGTCCTTCAACAAAGGCAACTCTTCTTGTTTACCTTGATCTTTTTTCCGTTTATTCACACCAATCCCCCCATGAATAAAACGTTATTTCTTCCTGCATGATAAAAACGAAATACTTTTACGCAAAGGAGAGAAAAATTATGACAGAAAACCGCGCCCAAAAAGGAAAACCAACCGCAGATACCGTCAAACAAACGATCGCCAAAGAAGAACTAGAAAAAGCGATTCATCCAACAAAACGGCAAAACACCCCACAATAACGAAAAGCGGAGGGCGCTGCTTATCGGCGAAACGCGCTGGAGGGCCCGCGAGGAGGCTGTTGCCGCCGCAGCGGGACCGAAGCGTCGCGAGCCGATGGCGCCCGAAGCTAGACAATAAAGAAAAGCGGAAGCGGCGCGAATAGCCTTCGAAGCCAAATGTTCTTCACCCGCAGGGGTGCTTGCCACCCAGAGGGGGAAGGTTATTTGGCAGAAGAAGGCTAGCCGCTGGAGCTACACAATGAAGAAAAGCGAAGGGCGAGCAGAAAAACCGTAACCGGAATGGTTACGGCTTTTTTATAAGATTTCCGTAATATGCGGCATATGTTCATCCATCCATGCCACCGCCTCGTCGAGCGTGGCAAATTCTTTCGTTTCAAACGTCATTTCATTCTGCAAAAGCCAAACGTCTTTTGGCTCGTGATAAGGGCCAGCGATCGACCAATGCAGCAAACTGTACGGGTCGTTTTCATGCAAAAATGATACCCAAGTTTTTTGCTTCGCTACATTGGCGATTTGTTTCAGCTTATCTTTCATGTTGCTCACTCACTTCTACAAGCGGCATACGTGGATTTAAAATTTGCCCGGGGCTTTTCAACTGAAAACAGCTCATCCCTTCGGCAATGTCAATCGTCATCGTATCATCATAAAAGACGAGGCGGGATTTTTCCACAAGAACAGGAACGAAATTCGTCTCGACAGCGATATCGTCCTCATCCACCTCATTGACTAACCATAAGGCAATGACGCCGTCAACGAGGCAACCGCATCCATCTGTGTCATACTTTAACTTTAACATTCGCCCTGTTTGCGCTAAAATAGGAGTAAGCTGTTTGATCGCTTTATCTGTAAATGTAATATTCACGCTACATGATGCTCCTTCTCTTCTTGTTTCTGCTCCTATTGTACCTATATATGCAAATTGCTGTCAAAATAAAAAAGGGGGAATTCGATTATGTCCAAAGTGCAAATCAAAGTGAACGATAACGGCTCCTATCGTATCACTGGCGATGTGGAGCTTATTGATGCGGAAGGAAATAAATTTGTAACCAAACAAACATTTTCGCTTTGCCGGTGTGGGCTGTCCAATAATATGCCATTTTGCGACGGTTCCCATAAAGGCAAATTCCACTCTGTTGTCCGCGCCACCCCGTCCGAATCGCAATGATAGGAAGTGGGATCGTTGGACGAAAAATGGCTAAAAAAACTTATTCGCAACTGCTTTGTTCAATATGGGCATGACACAGAATGCCTGCCCCTTAATGACTTAGAATGGAAGCAGTTGTGCGAAAAAATTTTATTAGAAAAAACAAACCATGAAGATATGGATATGTACGAAATTGTGCATGATGTCATTTACGAATATATAACGAAATAACACTCCTTGTTATGTTGCAAGGAGTGTTATTTTTTGAAGAATGCACGTTTCCCCACTTTCTCGACCACGGATGGAAATAAGTGATAGAGTTGACTGCCAATATTCATCCAGCGTGGCATATTTACTTCCCTTGTCGGCGTCATCATAATCGAAACGACCTGTTTTGCTACTTTTTCTGGCGAAAGCATCCATCGTTCCACATTTTTTACGTATTCTCCTGATTGGTCGGCTACATGAAAAAAATTCGTCCGAATCGGTCCTGGGTTCACAGCAGTAACAAAAATCCCGTACTGTTCCGCTTCCATCCTCAAGCTGTTCGTAAACCCAAGCACTGCATGTTTTGTAGCAGCATATACGCTCGATTTTGGCGTTGCTAGTTTTCCTGCTTGTGAAGCGATATTGATAATATGGCCGCTTCGCCTTTTTTGCATATGTAAATATACTATTTTTGTACAAGCGATTAAACCAAATACATTGACAGCAAACATGTCTTTCATTTCCTCAAGATCAATGTCTTCCACATTGCGAAACACGCCAAAACCTGCGTTATTTACCAATATGTCAACTGTTTGGACATCACGAAATAACTGTTGAAACACCGTTTCTACCGCATCTGTATCACTTACATCTAACCGATAATAATGAGGCGAAATACCATATGTACGTTCAATCTGTCTTGCCACCGTTTTCAACTTTTCTTCATTTCTGGCAAGCAACACTGGGAGCGCCTTTTGGCGTGCCGCTTCATAGGCGATTTGTTCACCAATGCCGCTTGACGCTCCAGTAATGACGATATGTTTGCCTTCTATCCGCAAATAGATCCCCCCACAGCTTCATATATGTAATAATCATTTACTTTTTCCTTTCGAACTGCACCGTTCTCTTCTAAGTAATCAAGCTGCCCAATCGTTTCCGACATCGTTAACATAAACTCTTGTTGATATGCAGTAGGAAATAGTTTTTGGCAAACTTGAAACACGGTATGCGGACCTTGCTTGACCATTTCGAGCACTTGCTCGGCGCGCTCCCGCTGTTTGCGGAGCCGCTTTTCCACTAAAGCGGGTACGTCGGTCACGTCTTCTCCGTGCCCTGTCATGCAATATGCAATATCATAACGGAGCATTTTCCGCAAGGAATCGTTATACTGCAATAGTGGCTTCGGTCGCTCTGTTTCCCCGTCAAAAGGCGGCTCCATCAGCGGATTGGGCGAAATATGGAGCAATAAATGATCGCCGCCGATCATCACCCCATCCGTTTCCCGATAAAATACGATATGGCTTTGCGCGTGCCCCGGCGTCTCGATCACTTTCCAATGCGGCAGCCCCGGCAAAGAATCCCCTTCTTGAACCGTACCGGTAAGCGGGCGGCGGCATGCATAGCGAAGAGAGCCGCGCAGATGGGGCAGCTGGGCAAGAAACGAAGGATCGACGCCGCATTCCATCAAAAACTGTTCAAAAAACTGCTGTTGCTGCTGAAAAAACGTCTCTTCCTGACGAACCCAGCGGGCCGCTTTTTTATGGCCGATGACTGGAATTTCCTCGGGCAAATAATCAATAAGCCCGATATGATCCGGATGATGGTGCGTAATCACGACTTGATCAATGTCCGCAGGGGTGTAGCCTAATTCGCGAAGCTGCTGTTGAAACGACTGCCATGCCGTCTCTGTTTTCACCCCGGCATCAATCAGCGTCAAGCTGTCGCTTTGAATAACATACATGTTTACATTTCCGACCGGAAATGGTGTTGGCACGGTAATGCGGTAAACACGTTCCTTCATGATTGACATTCCCCTTTTTTCCAGAATAAAAAATGAATCATTATTCATTATTTTACAGTTTACACCGATTTTCGCTATTTGTCATTTTTTTCGAATAGTTCGCAAAAAATATAAAAAATTTTGTCTTTTTCTATTGACAACACCCTTTGTTTCATTGCATAATTGCAAACAAATTAATATTTGCAAACGGGCGATGAGTAGGGCCAGTAAACCATGAATGGTAGCCAGAGAGTGAAACCCGGCGGCTGGAAGGTTTCATTACCCTCTTTATGGTTGAACCTACCCTATGAGCTGTTAGGAAAACCTAAACGCATAACCGGCGTTATCGGTGCAGAGATGGGCTCTTTTTCGGCATGTTGCCGGCAGAGCCAAAAAAGGTGGTACCGCGGAACGAAAGACCTTCCGTCCTTTTATAGGATGAAGGTCTTTTTTATTTGCTAAACAAGGAGGAGGAATGCAGCGATGAAAAACGGGCCAACCATTACGTTTATCGGAGCCGGCTCCATGGCGGAGGCGCTTATTTCCGGGATGACGAAGACGCTGTACGCGCCTGAACAAATTATCGTGACCAACCGCTGCGACCGAACACGGCTCGAATACATGAACCAAACATACGGGGTTCGCAGCGAAACAGATAAAAGAAAAGCAGTCAAAGAAGCCGATATCATTATTTTAGCGATGAAACCAAAAGATGTAGCGGAGGCAATGGGCGCTGTTGCCTCAGCGATCCGCGGGCATCAGTTGATCATTTCCTTGTTGGCCGGCGTCACTACCGACACGATCGTTTCTTTAGCCGGAAAAAATGTGGCCGTCATTCGGGCAATGCCGAATACATCGGCCGCCATCGGCCAATCAGCTACGGCCATTTCCCAAGGCCGCTTTGCGACAGACGCCCACGTAGCGATTGCTAAAAAACTGTTTGAGACCGTCGGCATCGTTACGATCGTTCCGGAGCATGACCTGCATGCTGTCACCGGTCTTTCTGGGAGCGGTCCTGCCTACGTATATTATTTAGTCGAAGCGATGGAAAAAGCAGCGGAAGAAATTGGCCTTGACCGCTCTATAGCCAAACCATTGATTTTGCAAACGATTATCGGCGCCGCGCACATGCTGCAGTCGACCAGCAAACATCCATCCGTCTTGCGCAAAGAAGTCACAAGCCCTGGCGGAACGACGGAAGCTGGCATCCAAGTGCTGGAACAATACCACTTCCAAGAAGCGGTCGCCGCTTGCATTAAACGGGCGACTGAGCGGTCCGAGGAATTAGGAAAAGCGTTGCTTTCTTCCTCTCTTCCTTCCGCTGCTATGCAATCATGACATGATAAGGCGTTTGATTTTGTTTCGCTCAGAAAACGTGCTATCATTCAATTGGAAGAATAATACACGACTTGGGAGGAGAAACAATCAAATGGAAGCGATGCTTTTTTCGCCGTATACAATCCGCGGAGTGACGCTGAAAAATCGGATTGTCATGTCCCCGATGTGCATGTATTCGTGTGATACGGAAGACGGGAAAGTGCGAACTTGGCATAAAATCCACTATCCAACGCGGGCGGTCGGCCAAGTCGGGCTGATTATCGTCGAAGCGACGGCCGTTGCGGCGCAAGGAAGAATTTCCGCCCGTGACCTAGGCATTTGGAGCGATGAACATGTAGACGGCTTGCGCGAATTAGTTTCGCTTGTGAAAGAACATGGCGCGAAAATCGGCATTCAGCTTGCCCACGCCGGACGCAAAGCGGAAGTGGAAGGAGAAATTATCGCTCCTTCGGCGATTCCGTTTAGCGAAAAAACGCGGACGCCAAAAGAAATGACGAAAGCGGACATTGAAGAAACGATTCAAGCGTTTCAAAATGGAGCGCGCCGCGCGAAAGAGGCCGGCTTTGACATCATTGAAATCCACGGCGCCCACGGTTATTTGATTAATGAATTTTTATCGCCGCTCGCCAACAAACGGCAAGACGAATACGGCGGCTCCCCGGAAAACCGCTACCGCTTTTTAGGGGAAGTGATCGATGCGGTAAGGCAAGTGTGGGACGGACCGCTCTTTGTCCGCATTTCCGCTTCCGATTATCATCCGGAGGGATTGACGGCGAAAGATTACATTCCATACGCCAAGCGCATGAAAGAACAAGGCGTCGATTTGATCGACGTCAGCTCCGGTGCGGTCGTTCCGGCAACGATTAGCGCGTATCCGGGGTATCAAGTTCCGTTTGCCGAATTGATTCGACGCGAAGCAGAAATCGCGACTGGAGCGGTCGGCTTGATTACTTCCGGATGGCAGGCGGAAGAAATTTTGCGCAACGGGCGCGCCGATTTAGTGTTTCTCGCCCGCGAATTGCTGCGCAATCCATATTGGCCGTATGCCGCCGCCAAAGAGTTGGAAACGACGATCCCTGCGCCAGTGCAATATGAACGAGGATGGCGTTTTTAAAGCTGCCGATGTTCGGCAGCTTTATTTTTTACGGGCAATGACAAAGGAAGAAAAATCGGCAGCCAACTCTGTGTTTGGAAACACCCTTCTTGCCTCTACGAGCAATTGTTCGCTCAGCATTCCTTGATAACGCGAACTAATATGCGTTAAAATCAGTTTTTTGGCGCCGGCACGCGCCGCCACTTCCGCTGCCTGTACGGCGGTGGAATGAAAATAATCATGCGCCAAATCGCTTTCTTCCGCGGCAAACGTCGCTTCATGCACGAGCACGTCCGCCTCTTTGGCCAGTTCGATGCTTGCTTCACAATAGCGCGTATCGCCAAGGATCGCAACTATTCTTCCTTTTTGCGGCGGACCGACAAACTCGCGGCCGTCAATGACCGTCCCGTCCTCTAGCTCCACCGTTTTCCCAAGCTTAATTTCCTGATAAATCGGACCCGGGCGAATGCCGAGCGCCTTTAATTTATCGACTAAAAGCGTGCCAGGCAAATCTTTTTCCACGACGCGAAAACCATAGGAAGGAATGCCGTGATCAAGCTGTTTGGCGATGACCGCAAATTGTTCATCTTCGAACACCGTTCCTTCCTCGATTTCTACCACTTGCAAATCATATTTCAGCCGGGTGGAGCTAACGGAAATCGCCGTTTCCACAAACGTGTGAATTCCCTTCGGTCCGTACACCGTTAACGGCGTTTCCCCGCCTTGAAAAGAACGGCTGCCAAGCAGCCCCGGCAAACCGAAAATATGATCGCCGTGAAGATGGGTAATAAAAATATTTTCAATGCGGCGCGGACGAATGGACGTGCGCAAAATTTGGTGCTGTGTCGCCTCGCCACAGTCAAACAGCCATGTCGCTCCGCGTTCTTCCAACAGCTGCAGCGCAATCGCTGTAACATTTCGTTCCTTTGCCGGTACTCCCGCTCCTGTACCTAAAAACAATAGCTCCAAAACACCCACTCCTTATGTAAAACGATCGATGATTGTTGCCTGTTGTTAGAGTACCAATGTTTACCGAGCTATTTCAACACCCTTTTAATAAAATGTTTGCGTTCACCGCCATAAATCTCTACAATTATTAACTTGAAGAGACAAATTTGGCTAAAGCGAGGTACATACTGTGAACAACGTGAATCCGAAATCATTAATCGTGATTTTTGGCGCTACAGGGGATTTGGCAAAGCGCAAACTATTCCCCTCCATTTACCGTTTATATGAAAAAGGAAATTTGTCTGAGGAGTTTGCCGTTGTCGGAGTCGCACGGCGACCGCTGTCAAATGATGAATTTCGCAACTATGTCCGCGAATCAATAGAAAACGCGCTCCAGCAAGAACTAAACAATGCGGAATTCGTATCCCATTTTTATTATCATCCCTTTGATGTGAACGATACCGCCTCCTATCAGCAGCTAAAGTCGCTGCTCGAGGAGCTTGATGGCACATATCATACCGATGGCAACCGCATTTTTTATTTGGCGATGGCACCGGAATTTTTCGGCACGGTTACATCGCGCTTAAAATCGGAAAGCCTCACGGCGACCAACGGCTGGAAGCGCCTCGTCATCGAAAAACCGTTCGGCCATGATTTCGAAAGCGCTCGAAAACTGAATGAAGAAATTCGCCAAGTGTTTTCGGAAAACGAAATTTACCGGATCGACCATTATCTTGGCAAGGAAATGGTGCAAAACATCGAAGTGATCCGTTTTTCAAACGCGATTTTCGAGCCGCTTTGGAACAACCGCTTTATTTCCAACATTCAAATTACCTCAAGCGAAACGCTTGGCGTGGAGGACCGCGGCCGCTATTACGACCATTCGGGGGCGCTGCGTGATATGGTACAAAACCATATGCTGCAGATGGTTGCGCTCTTGGCGATGGAGCCGCCGATTAAACTGACGACCGATGACATTCGCAGCGAAAAAGTAAAAGTGCTGCGCGCGCTTCGCCCCATTTCCCATGAGGAAGTAGATCAATATTTTGTGCGTGGGCAATACGGCAAAGGCGTGGTGAATGGAAAAGAAGTTGTCGGCTATCGCGAGGAAAACAACGTCGATCCAAATTCTAACACGGAAACGTTTGTCGCCGGAAAGCTGATGATCGACAATTTCCGCTGGGCCGGCGTGCCGTTCTACATTCGCACCGGCAAACGGATGACGGAAAAATCAACAAAAATTGTTGTTCAATTTAAAGATGTACCAATGAACTTGTATTACCGAACAAACGAAAAAATCGAGCCAAACTTATTAATCATCCACATTCAGCCGGATGAAGGCATCACCCTTCATTTAAACGGCAAAAAAAGCGGCGAATATATGAAAACAGCACCGATTAAATTAGACTTCTGCAACAACTGCATCGACGGCATTAACACGCCGGAAGCGTATGAAAAGCTGTTGTATGACTGCATGCGCGGCGATGCCACCAACTTTACGCACTGGGATGAAGTAGCCGCTTCATGGCAGTTTGTCGATCCGATTTCTGAAGTATGGGAAAACACAAAAGCCGTCGATTTTCCAAACTATGAAGCTGGCTCGATGGGACCGAAAGCAGCCGATATGCTGCTAGCAAAAGACGGATTTCATTGGTGGCCGATTCACCACCCTAAACCATAATGAAGGGAGCTAATAAAACAATGAAATTTTATGACGTGACCGCACCGATTTTTGAAGGAATGCCCGTATATAAAAATAAACCGGAAAAACAGCCGAAGCTGACGAGCGTGACCAATGATTATGTGACCGAATCACGCATCGATATGGACGTGCATACCGGCACGCACATTGACGCGCCGCTTCATATGTTCAAAGGCGGAGACACGTTTGAAACGATTTCCCTTGACCGCCTTGTCGGCCCATGCAAACTGTTTGATTTGACGCATGTCACCGATAAAATTACAAAAGACGACATCGCAGCGTTAGATATTCAAGAAAACGATTTTGTCTTATTTAAGACGAAAAACTCGCTGGAAGACGCGTTTAACTTTGAGTTTATTTATGTAGCCGAAGATGCAGCGCAATATCTTGCCGATAAAAAAATTCGTGGCGTCGGCATCGATGCGTTAGGCATTGAACGGAGCCAACCGGGGCATCCAACGCATAAAACGTTATTTTCCGCGGGTGTGATCGTCATCGAAGGACTGCGGTTAAAAGACGTTCCAGAAGGCTCGTACTTTATGGTCGCCGCGCCGCTCAAACTTGTCGGCACAGACGCTGCACCGGCGCGTGTTATTTTATTCGAAAATATACAATAAAAAAATCCCCTTATTGCGAGGCAATAAGGGGATTTTTTTACTTCTTCAACCACTCTGTATGGAAAATTCCTTCTTTATCTACACGTTCATACGTGTGTGCGCCAAAGTAGTCGCGCTGTGCTTGAATTAAGTTTGCCGGCAACGTTTCCATCCGGTAGCTGTCATAATATGCTAACGCGCCTGAAAATGCTGGAACTGGGATACCACGCATGACGGCGATCGCAATAATTTCACGCAGCGCTTCTTGATAATTTTCCACAATTTCTTTGAAATAAGGGTCTAGCAATAAGTTTGGCAGCTGTGAATCGCGGTCGTACGCCTCTTTAATTTTTTGCAAAAATTGCGCACGAATGATGCAGCCGCCGCGGAAAATCATCGCGATATTGCCGTATTGCAAATTCCAGTTATATTCATCAGACGCTGCTTTCATTTGCGCAAAACCTTGAGCATATGAACAAATTTTGCTCATGTATAGCGCGCGGCGCACCGCTTCGATAAAGTGGGCGCGATCGCCTTCAAATGGTTTTACCGCCGGACCGGAAAGAAGTTTGCTCGCTTTCACACGTTCGTCTTTCATCGCCGAAATAAAGCGGGCAAACACCGATTCCGTGATGATTGGAAGCGGCACTCCTAAGTCAAGCGCATTTTGGCTTGTCCATTTCCCTGTTCCTTTTTGACCGGCTTTATCTAAAATAACATCGACAAGCGGCTTGCCTGTTTCTTCATCGATCTTTGTAAAAATATCTGCTGTAATTTCGATTAAATAGCTGTTTAATTCACCTTTATTCCACTCAGCAAACACTTCATGCAGCTCTTGAGCGTTTAAGCCGAGCACATGCTTTAACAAGAAATACGCTTCGGCAATCAGCTGCATATCGCCGTATTCAATGCCGTTATGAACCATTTTCACATAATGTCCCGCACCGTCTGGCCCAATATACGTTGTGCACGGCTCGCCGTCCACTTTCGCGGCAATCGCTTCGAAAATCGGGCGAACGAGTTCATGCGCCTCTTTTTGCCCTCCTGGCATAATCGACGGGCCTTTTAACGCGCCTTCTTCACCACCGGAAACGCCTGTACCGATAAAGTGAATGCCAAGTTCGGCTAATTCTTTGTTGCGGCGCTGCGTATCTTTGAAATACGTATTGCCGCCGTCAATTAAAATATCGCCTTTTTCTAAATATGGCTTTAATTGTTCAATCGTTGCGTCCGTCGGCGCGCCTGCTTTCACCATCAACAAAATTTTCCGCGGTTTTTCAAGTGCATTGACAAATTCTTCAATGCTATATGTACCAACAATATTTTTTCCTTGCGCTTCTTTTAAAAATTCGTCCGTCTTTTCACGGGAACGGTTATACACGGCAACGGAATATCCCTTGCTTTCAATATTTAACGCAAGGTTTTTTCCCATTACTGCTAATCCAATGACGCCGATTTGTTGTTTTGCCATCATCAAACGTTCCTTTCTATAACTTTTTATTGTTCATGAAAGAACATACCACAGTTCATTTTACCATATCAAGTTTTTCAATTGCATTTAGAGCAATTTAGAAAAGCTTGCCGCGGACGCAACACGATGTTTCTTAAAAAAAGAGTCCTAAAACCAGGACTCTGTAAGATTATCTTATTAATATCCGCCGTAGTGATGGCCATATGGATGGTACGGATAATGCGGGAAGTGATGGTGGTAATGATGATACGGATAGTGATAAGGATAATGATGATAATGATGATAATGATACGGGTAATGATGATACGGGTAGTATCCGCCGCCCGGATACATTCCAAATTGTCTGTCGTCCATATAAGATTCCTCCCTTGATATTTCATGTGATAATCGAATGGAGTTCGTTCCCTCCATTTCTAGGATATGTGCGGAGTGCAAAAATGTATGGGCAAAACCTAAAATAAAAAAGCTGCGTACAGCAGCCTCTCCTCATTCTTCCTCGCCTTCTTGTGCCAGCACTTGCTTCACATACTCGCGAAAATCATCCAGATGTTTTTCGACAATCATTTGAACGATCTCCAAATTAATCGCCTGATAATCATGAACAGCAATATTGCGAAATCCGACCATTGCTTTCATTTTTTTCATCACCGATTCAGTGATGATACGATGTTGGTAAAGCAATTCAAACGCGTCTCGGCTCGTTTGTGGAATGCCTAATTTTTTTTCTGCCACGATATGCATGGCAATATCAATGCATGCCTCACATGCCCGTTGTATATTCAAAATAATGGAATCTTGTTTTGTATAGTTCTGCAAATTTTTCGGATTGTTATCATATTCTTCATTAATTCTTTTGATGCAGCGTTCAATAGCACTAATTTTGTTGAGGATGACATCGTTAGTCATACACCGCTCCCCTTTTTTGAATCTGCTTAAGAATCTCTGCCCGCTCTTCATTTAACTTCGCATATTCCTTGAACACTTTCATCTCAAATCGTGCTTTTTTATCATCATCGGCACAATACAGCACTTTCCCCTTCCCAACAATTTGTGCTTGAAAAACGGTCGTTGCTTCTTTCAAATTAATTAAGTCAACGTCACAATTCAAGATTGCCGCAAGCTCCTCGGCAATCATAAACCGTTCGTAATGACTCAGTGTTCGTTCGCTTAAAAAAGCAAGATCGATATCGCTATCTTGTCGCGCTTGTTGTTGCGCTTGAGAACCGAAAAGATAGATGACATATGGATTTATTTTTTTTACAAGAAATTGGACAATGGTTTTAAAATCACGATTCATTAGACTCTCCCCATTACTTTATGTCTAAGGAAAAAGCCACCAATCATTGGTGACTATAAATATGCTCCTTAATCTCGTTCACTTCTTCTAAATGGGCAAATAATCGGTTTGGATCCATTAATGTAATCAGCCGCTCCGGCAAGCTGGCCACCCCGACAAGATAAGGTGTTTGCTGATAGACAAGCATATTGATGTGCTTTACCGCTTCTTCCGGAATATCGAGAATCTCTTTCGCCTCATCGACAATAAAGGCAACCGAAATACCTTCGGCCGCGGTGACGACTAACCGCGTCTTGTCCGTTTCTTCAAACGGCTGTCCGTACAGCAGTCTGCGCGTATCGAGCACCGGCACCAACTCGCCGCGAATACGGACGACCCCGACCATATAGTCAGGCATTTGCGGAACGATTGTTGGTGTCATCATTTTTTCAATGGAGATTACATGCACAACTGGAATCGCATACTGCTCGCGCTCGAGCTGAAAAACAACAAACTTGTTCATTCCACCGTCTCCCCTCATTGCCTACAACTCTATTCTTATTAGAAGGAGCATCCAAACGATGGATGCTCCGTTATTATTTTGCAACTTCTTCGACGATTGCGACAACCATTTCCGTTAATTTCACAAGCTCTTCAATCGGCATGCGTTCGTTTGTCGTATGAATTTCTTCGTAGCCAACCGCCAAGTTAACCGTTGGAATACCAAAACCGGCAATGACGTTCGCGTCGCTGCCGCCGCCGCTGCGCAATAATTCACAAGGACGCCCGATGTTTGCCGCGGCGCGTTTCGCAATTTCGACCACATGGTCGCCGTCGCCGAACTTAAAGCCTGGATACATGACTTCGACATCCACCTCAGCACGTCCGCCCATTTCTTCCGCAACCGTTTCAAACGCTTCTTTCATTTTCGCAACTTGGGCTTCCATTTTTTCCGGCACTAAGGAGCGCGCTTCTGCTAAAATATCGACGCGGTCACAGACAATATTTGTTTGTGTTCCGCCTTCAAAGCGGCCGATGTTTGCTGTCGTTTCCTCGTCAATGCGGCCAAGCGGCATTTTCGCAATCGCTTTTGCGGCGATCGTAATCGCCGATACCCCTTTTTCTGGAGCAACCCCGGCATGCGCCGTTTTGCCGTGCACGACAACTTTCAATTTCGCCTGCGTTGGGGCGGCAACGACAATGTTGCCAACTTTGCCGTCGCTGTCTAACGCATAGCCAAATTTTGCTTGAATCAATGACGGATCGAGCGCTTTCGCCCCGACAAGCCCGGATTCTTCCCCGACCGTAATGATAAATTGAATCGTGCCGTGCGGGATGTTTTGCTCTTTTAAGACGCGAATCGCCTCGAACATCGCCGCCAAGCCCGCTTTATCGTCCGCTCCTAAAATCGTTGTGCCATCGGTGACGACATATCCGTCTTGAATTGATGGCTTGACGCCTTTTCCTGGCACGACCGTATCCATATGCGATGTGAAATAAATTGGGTCTACTCCTTCTTTTGTCGCCTCTAACGTACAAATTAAGTTGCCGGCGCCGTGTCCGGTTTTCGCGGCGGCATCATCTTCGATGACATGCAGTCCAAGCGCTTCGAATTTTTGCTTTAATACTTTGGCGATTTCGCCTTCATGCTTCGTTTCCGAATCGATTTGCACGAGTTCCAAAAATTCGTCGACTAAACGTTGCTGATTGACCATCTTCGTTCTTCCTCCTGCTTATGTACTCACTTAAAAGTATACCCGATTTTGCCAATGATTGCGAAAAATTGTTTTTTCGCAAATGTGCATGGCGAATGAAACAACCCCGCCGCCATGAATGGACAGCGGGGTTCACTGTTTTATAGCGGAATATTGCCATGCTTTTTCTTCGGACGTTCCTCGTGTTTATGGCGGAGCATCTCAAGCGCCTGAATGAGCTTGATTCTCGTGTCTCGCGGGTCAATGACATCATCAACCATGCCATATTTTGCCGCGACGTATGGATTGGCAAATTTATTGCGATATTCTTCGATCTTTTGCGCCCGCGTTTCTTCCGGATTTGGGCTGTTTTCGATTTCGCTCGCAAAAATAATGTTCGCCGCTCCTTGCGGCCCCATCACGGCGATTTCCGCGTTCGGCCACGCGTAAACGACATCGGCGCCGATCGATTTGCTATTGAGCGCCACATACGCGCCGCCGTATGCTTTTCGCAAAATGACGGTAATTTTCGGAACGGTCGCTTCGGAATACGCGTACAAAATTTTCGCGCCGTGGCGGATAATGCCGCCGTGCTCCTGCTTGACGCCCGGGAAAAAGCCAGTGACGTCTTCAAACGTAATAAGCGGAATGTTAAACGAGTCGCAGAAACGGATAAAACGCGCTGCTTTATCGGACGAATCAATGTCAAGCCCGCCAGCCATAAACTTCGGCTGATTGCATACGAGCCCGACGACTTCGCCTTTGATGCGGGCAAAACCAACGACGATGTTTTTCGCGAAATCTTTTTGCACTTCCATAAACGACCCTTCATCAACGACTTGCAAAATGACGTTGCGCACGTCATATGGGCGAACCGCGTCAATCGGCACCACATCGGCCAAATCAGGACGATAATCGTCTTCGTTTGGAATCGGGCCAAACGGCGGTTTTTCTTGATTGTTTTGCGGCAAATAGCTTAATAGCTGCCGTACTTGGTTAAGCACTTCTTCCTCAGTTGCTCCAGAAAAGTGGGCGTTGCCGCTGATTGTGTTATGGACGCGGGCACCGCCTAAATCTTCGGCGCTAATTTTTTCCCCCGTCACCGCTTCGATTACTTTCGGTCCTGTAATAAACATTTGGCTCGTCTTTTCGACCATGAGCACAAAATCGGTGATCGCCGGCGAATAAACAGCGCCGCCCGCGCATGGCCCCATAATGACCGAAATTTGCGGGATGACGCCGGAATAAATGGCGTTGCGGTAAAAGATATGCCCATATCCGTCTAACGATAGTACCCCTTCTTGAATACGCGCGCCGCCGGAATCATTCAAGCCAATGACTGGCGCTCCTGTTTTCGCGGCTAAATCCATAATGTTGGCGATTTTTTTCGCGTGCATTTCTCCAAGCGCACCGCCGAATACAGTAAAATCTTGCGAAAAGACAAATACGGTGCGGCCGTTGATTTTCCCGTATCCGGTCACAACACCGTCTCCTGGGCCTTTTTTTCCATCAAGACCAAAATCGGTGCAGCGATGTTCAATAAACGGATTCAACTCGACAAACGTCCCTTCGTCGAGAAGCAAATCAATGCGTTCGCGCGCGGTCAGTTTTCCTTTGGCATGCTGCTTTTCAATTTTATCGTCACCGCCGCCAAGCTCGATTTCGCGGCGCCGGTCATACAGTTCATTAATTTTGTCGTACATATCTGCCATCGTTTACACCTCCGCATCCTTTCTCTCGCAAAGCTCGTACAAAACGCCTCCGGTTGACTTCGGATGCATAAAGGCGACAAGCGCTCCGCCGGCGCCGCGTTTTGGTGTCTCTTGAATCATGCGAATTCCTTTTTCTTTCAGTTCGTTGATCCGTTCTTGTATATCGTCCACTCCAAGCGCGACGTGATGAATCCCTTCGCCGCGCTTTTCAATAAATTTCGCAATCGCGCTTTCCGGCGATGTCGGTTCAAGCAGTTCAATTTTCGTTTCTCCTGCTTTCAAAAAGGCAACTTTTACTTTTTCCGATTCTACTTCCTCCACGCCGAGAAATTTCAGCTGCAGTACATCGACATAAAATGGCAGCGCTTTCTCAAGCGACTGAACGGCAATACCAACATGATCAACCTTTTTTACGTTCATCGTCAATCCCCTTTGCTGTTAAAATGATGTGAACATTATGTATGTTCGCGATTTCGACAAAAAATCCTGCTATCATGGACAAGTTTTTCCCTTGTCCTTATTTTTCCGTCACTGTACAATGGTAAACAGAAACGCCCGTCTTGCAGAGGGAGGAAATACAATGTCCCGGAAAACACAAAAGTTCGTCGTTTATTTAATGCTGGTCTCCATGCTCATTACCACGATTTTAGCCGGCATTAGCATGTGGTTATGAACCTCTCCCACCTTCATTCCATGAAGAGGTGGGAGTTTCTTACCATCTCCATCGAAGAAGCTTCTGCGCGGAAGAAGGAGGTCTCCTTCCACTCGATGAATGCATCGGAAGCCTTCTTGATGGGTCCAATAAGCAACATCGGCATCACACCGATGGGGCGGTTCAGCCCTTCTACTACTTCTTGCTTACGCAATTCGTAGATACGTCAGCTTCGTTTGTACATTCCAATGCACAAAGGTACCGTGCAGCGCTTTGCTTAAGATATTTTTTGCTCCGTGAACGTCCCGATGCTCCTCATACCCACACCAGCACACAAATAGGCGGGAAGGCACTTTTTTTCTCTTTTGGCAGACAGGACATGTCTGACTTGTATACGACTCCTCAATTTCATGCAAGCGAATGCCATGTGGAGCCAGCTTATAAGTGAGATACTGCTTCACTTTCCCGAATGACCAATTCGAGAGTTTTTGCGCTTGTTTACGGCTTGCCCGCTTTTTCTTTCTTGTGTTTCGATGCACTCCTTCAACGTTTCCGATATACACATCGGAAACCGATTGGGCACGGCACCAGTCGACAAACTGTTTCGTCGTTTTATGGAGCGCATCCCGCAGCTGTCTTTCGGATTTCGATAACACGTATTGTTTCGCCCGCTCATACTTTTTCCATCGGCGTGATCCTTTTTGACATTTCGATTGACGCCGCTGGATCTCCGCCAGTTTTTTATTCCGCAGCCGGTGAAGAGAGCGTATTTTTCTTCCGGTGATGAGGAGGGCTTGCCCGTTTTCGCAAAACGCACCTATGGTGTGTACTTCTCCAAGATCGACTCCAACGGCCTTCCCCGGTTCATACGCTTTGGCCTTTTGTCCATCTTCATACGTCACCGCAAGATAGAGACCATGATCAAAACAGCATTCAATTTCTTTGATCGTTCCCTTTGGCAGATGCGACGCATACACGACAATCGGCTTTTCTCGTTTTCCATGATGAATGCCCATCGACAGTTCGATTTTTCCGTTTTCGTAAACCTTGAAACCGTCTTTCGCCCATTTCGTTGGGAAGTACTTCTTTTTCTTGTAGGGATAACGAGCAGGATGTCCTTGCTGGATGGCTTGGTGTGCAGCTTGTCTTGCGAAGAGGTATTTGTGGCAGACGGCTTGAATCGATTGGCTGTGAAGATGGAACTTCCTTTTCGTTTGTTTTTGCAACTCGCTTTTGGTGATCCAGCACCCATGCTGGAGGAAGTGTTCTTTGGCTAAACGGAGGCATTCATTCCAAACACGGGCGGATTCCCGATTGCAGGCATACAATCGGTCCAAATCCGCTTTCGATGCCCGGAAGAACACTTTTTGGCCACGAAGCATGAGCATTCCCTTCTTTCTTTGTTTGATGAATGGTTTAATTATAGCACATTTGTTCGTTTTTAGGAATCAAAAACTTCCCGATTCCTCTCCCTCCTTCACTCCGTTTAGAGAAAGGGAGACTTCTCGGGAAAAATGTTAAAGAAAAGCGGAGGGCGCCCCAATTTCGCCTAAATGCTGCCCACATCCTGTGGGCAACGGCGAAATGTCGCCATTCTGGCTCATCGGGCGCTTTGTCCGAACGAAAAAGGCAAGCTCCATGATGAGGAAGCTTGCCTTTTTTGTCAAAGCGCACCGTATCGCTTGGCAATCGAATAAAACGGTTCATTGCTGCGGATAATCAGCACTTTTGTGCCGACCGGCACTTTTTCATATAGCTGTTCGACGTCGTGATTATACATGCGCACACAGCCTTGTGAGACATATTTTCCGATGGAGGCTGGGTTATTGGTGCCGTGAATTCCGTATATGCGGCCGTCCGTGCCTCGCGCATTAAAACCGATCCATCGCGTTCCAAGCGGATTGTTCGGCGCACCGCCCGGGATATTTTGCTTGCGATAATACGGATTTTCCGCCTTAACAGTTACCGTAAACAATCCTTCCGGTGTTAACCATGTATTGACACCAGTAGCGACTGGATAAACGGCTTCCATTTTTCCGTTATGGATAAAGGCAAGTTTATTGACCGCCTTATTGATGATAATAAACGGTTTTGTTTCTGCAGTTTCAGAAGCGGGGATGGACAAAAATGAAAATAACATGAGTATCATTGCTAATATAAAACGCATATCTCCCACCCTTTGCTTTTCTTATAGTGTGAGCTAAAGGAAGGAGAGCATACATCATTATTCAGTGGCATTTGAAGGCTGATTTTTTCCTTTGGAATCACGAAATTGGCTTTTAATAATTAAATATTGTTCCAGTTCTTTGACTAAGTGCAGCAATGCAGCCCGTTCCTCAAATTCTTCACGCGTTTTTGGGAGATGCATTGTTTCAAACCGCTTTTTCATACGATGAAGTTCACGAAGAAAGCGGTCTGCCGTATTTCCGGGATGAACGGCATCGCTTAATTTGTCGATAAAATCGGCAACAATGTTGCGCTGCTCCACCGTATATGTGAGCGATGTGACAAGCGGCAACACTCGTTCAATAATTTCCAATTGCTTCTCCCGCATTAGAAAATAATGATAATATCCTTCTTCATTTCGCAGCATATGGTTTTCGACATTTCGTATGGCAAGCAGCTTTGCCTTTTCTAAAATATCTGCTGCTAACGTCAATTCTTTTCCATCCCAATCGGTTTCATTTGTGCGCAAATAACGAACGATCTCCTTCAGAATAATGCGAAATAAATCTTCAATAATGCGCTGATATTCCTTTAACTGTTTTTCCGCACTTGGCATATACATATTCATCAATAGCGCAACACTGATGCCGATTAAAATAAGCAACAATTCATTGCAAATAATTTTCCATGTAAACTGCCTTGCTGCGTATAAATGAAGAATAATAACCGAACTTGTCGCAATCCCTTCATTTACTTTTAACCATACCGTCGTCGGAATAAAAAAGAGCAGCATCAATCCGACGGTGAACGGGTAATATCCTATTCCTTGAAAAAAAATATACGAAAACAGCATTGCGACAACACATGCGACAAAACGTGCCCATGCAGCTTTTAACGATCTTTTTTTCGTCACTTGAACGCATAAAATCGTAATGATGCCGGCAGAGGCAAAATTATGTAGCCCTGCTAGCTGAGCGATGCTAATCGAAAGCGCGGTGCCTACTGCAGTTTTTGCTGTGCGGTATCCGATTTTCACCATTTCTTCATTCTCCCGATCAAAATTAAAAAAGATGATCCAAGGACCATCTTTTTTATTGTACTTGATTATAACATCTTTTCAAGAAATTCTTGAGCCCGCTTGCTTTTCGGAGATGCAAAAAATTCTTGTGGCGGCGCGTCCTCGACAAGCTGGCCGCCGTCTAAAAACAACACTCGGTCGGCGACTTCACGGGCAAAGCCCATTTCATGAGTGACAATCGCCATCGTCATTCCCGTATGGGCAAGCGACTTCATTACTTCGAGCACTTCTTTGACCATTTCCGGGTCCAACGCTGACGTTGGTTCGTCAAACAGCATCACATCTGGCGACATGGCAAGCGCCCTTGCAATCGCCACGCGCTGCTTTTGCCCGCCCGACAGCCGGCTTGGATATTCATTTGCCTTTTGTTCCAATCCGACCTTTTTCAACAGCTCGATGCCTTTCGCTTCCGCCTCGGCTTTCGTCATTCCTTTTACTTTAATCGGGGCATACGTGACATTTTCAAGCACGGTCATATGAGGGAACAGGTGAAAATGTTGAAACACCATGCCGACATGCTGGCGCACTTTCATAATATTTGTCTTTTTATCCGTAATTTCCTGGTCACCAATCCAAATTCTCCCCCGCGTCGGTTCTTCCAACAAGTTTAAACAGCGTAAAAACGTCGATTTTCCTGATCCGGATGGACCGATAATCGCCACTACTTCGCCTTGCTTAATCGTTGTCGTAATTCCTTTTAATACTTCTACTTTCCCAAACGATTTATGCAAATCCTCGACTTTAATCACTTTTTCTCAATCTCCCTTCTAACGCTTTGCCAAGCAGCGTAAGAAGCATGACTAAAACGTAGTAAATACATCCAGCAATCAACAGCGGCTCAATATACCGATATGCTTGTCCGCCGACGATGTAAGCACGCCGCATGACATCGAGCGCTCCGATTACCGTAACGACGGCAGATTCTTTCGTCAATGTAATCAATTCATTCATCAGTGCCGGCAAAATATTTTTCAACGCTTGCGGCAAAATAATATCACGCATCATTAGCTTATACGGAACACCAAGCGCCAGCGCCGCTTCCCGCTGTCCTTTATCAACGGCTAAAATGCCGGCGCGGATAATTTCAGAAACATAAGCGGCAGAGTTTAACCCGAACGCGATGACCGCTGAAGGAAACGCTCCGATATCCACACCAATAAGCTGTGGAATGCCAAAATAAATGAGCACAAGCTGCAACACAAGCGGCGTGCCGCGAAATACGGATGTATACGCATCAGCAAACCACGCCAAAACCTTTATTCTGCCAATCTTCATCAACGCTAAAATAACTCCAAGAACAAACCCTAACAACGCCGCAAAAACGACAATTTTTAACGTAACTGCGGTTCCTTTCAATATATATGGAATTGATGGAACAATTTGTGAAAAATCTAAGTTCACGTGAGCCTTCATCCTTCCTTGCAACATAGTGAAAACGTTCAAAAAGGAGATCAGATCCTTTTTGAACGCATAACTTTACTGGTCAAACCATTTTTTAATCAACTTGTCTACCTCGCCGTTTTTCATTTTTTCTTGCAATACTTTGTTAAATTCATCGCGCAGCTTGCTGCCTTTCGGGAAGGCGATAGCGGAGCCTGCTTCTTGTTCGCTTGTTGGAATCGTGTGCCCTTCTAATTTGCCATTGCTATTTTTCAAATACCCTTTCGCGACTGTATCTTCGATAATTGCTACATCAAAGCGCCCTGCTTGAATCTCTTGAATTAATTCTGGAATGCGGTTGCGGCTTTCAATTTTTATGTCCACTGTCTTTGCAATTTTATTTGCTTCTCCTTCTTGAATCGAGCCCGTTTGAACACCAACCGTTTTTCCTTTTAAATCTTCAACGGTTTTAATACCGCTTCCTTTCTTGGAAACGATCATGTTTCGCGCTACATAATACACATCCGAGAAATCAACGCTTTTCTTGCGTTTTTCCGTCGGTGTCATTCCTGCCAACACAAAGTCTACTTTTCCTGACTGCAGTGCTGGGATAAGACCAGTAAAATCCATATCAACGATTTGAATTTCATATCCTAATTCTTTCGCAATCATTTTTGCCAAATCGACATCAAAGCCAATAATGTCATTCCCTTTCGCCGTATCAATATATTCAAATGGCGCATAATCGGCGGAAGTACCCATTTTTAGTACTTTCTTTTGCTCTCCGCTTCCGTTTTTCTGTTCTCCCCCTGTGCCACACGCCGAGAGCAAACCAACGAATAGAATACTAGCAATAAAAAGCAACAACGATTTTTTCATGCGATGTCTCTCCCTCTCTGCTCAAAAAATTTAAATAATTTTTATGATATTTTGAAATAAGTTTTGAAGATTAATAATACATGCTTTGTTTTTTTGAATATATATTCTATGTTTTGTATATTAACACACAAAGTAATAATTATGCAATTCATTTTTTTATTATAAATAAATCGTTTTTATTTTTTGAAAATAACAAATAAATAACGGAGCTGAAAAATTCAGCTCCGTTATACTTCATCACAATATTGGTCAAACGCCTTCTGCAGCTTTTCTACGACTTCAATTGGTTCATGGCCTTCAATTTCATGACGATGAATCATCATGCAAAGCTTGCCGTCTTTTAAAAGCGCGAACGATGGCGATGAAGGCGGCTGTCCTTCAAAATATTCACGCGCCCTTGCCGTCGCTTCTTTATCTTGTCCGGCAAAGACGGTGACGAGATGGTCAGGGCGCTTATCGTAATGGATCGCATGTGCCGCGGCCGGACGTGCGATGCCGCCCGCGCAGCCGCACACCGAGTTGATCATGACAAGCGTCGTGCCTGGGCGGCGAAATGCCGCATCGACTTCTTCCGGAGTCCGCAATTCTTCAAACCCCGCTTCGACGATTTCGCGGCGAGATTGTTCGACAAAGTCATTGTAAAGCGGAAATTGGAACATCAAATACACCTCCTTCTTGACATCGTATCACATTTTTTTACGATTCCCTACTCTCATACACTTGAATAAGCTCCCGCACCGCTGAGGTGACCGATTGCGTTCCGGAAATGACGTTATTTTCAATGATCGGAAGCTTCTCTTTGACCGCCGGATGGGAAAAGAAGCTCGTCTCGAGGTAATCTTTAATCATCGAATAAATCCATTCTTTTTGCTGATGACGGCGGCGCATATCAAACACACCGGACTGTTTTGTCGTTTCCACAAACTTCTCAATAACATTCCATATTTCGGCGATCCCTTCGCCAAAAAGCGCCGAGCACGTATATGCTTTTGTCTCCCAGCCCGGCGTTGCGGGACGCAAATAATGAAGAATCTGATTATATTCTTTTTGCGCGGCCAGCGCTTTCGGTTTATTGTCTCCGTCCGCTTTGTTAATCACAATCGCATCGGTCAATTCCATAATTCCGCGCTTTATTCCTTGCAATTCGTCACCTGCTCCGGTCAGCACCAGCATTAAAAAGAAATCGACCATGCCGCGAACGACAAACTCGCTTTGCCCGACGCCGACTGTTTCCACCAAAATGATGTCATAGCCCGCCGCTTCGCAAAGCATCATCGTTTCCCGCGTTTTGCGGTGCACGCCGCCAAGCGCTCCACCTGACGGGGACGGACGAATAAAAGCGCGCGGATGGCGGGCCAGCGTTTCCATCCGCGTTTTATCGCCGAGAATGCTGCCGCCGGTAATGGAGCTGCTCGGATCGACCGCCAGCACAGCGACGCGATGGCCTTTTTCGCATAAAAACGTGCCAAACGCTTCAATGAACGTGCTTTTCCCCGCTCCCGGCACACCGGTGATGCCAATGCGGATCGACTTGCCGACGTGCGGCAAAAGTTTATTTAGCACTTGCTGGGCGATGTCCATATGCTTTGATGCGTTGCTTTCCACCAAGGTGATCGCCTGCGCCAAAATCGTGCGGTCATTGTTCAACACACCGTCGACATATTCCTCCACGGACCGTTCTTTTCGTTTCACCCACCGCTTCGGGGCGGACGGGGGGGCCGCCTTCACATACGCGGTGGCAAATTCGCCTTCCCTGCCCTTTTCCACCCATTCGGGACGCTGTGTTCGTTCGTCGTTCATTGGCTCACTTCCTCGTAACCGAGACGTTTATAAATTTCTTCGAGCACTTTTTCAGCGGCAACTGGAATAACTGTTCCCGGCCCGAAAATGGCAGACGCGCCATGTTGATATAAAAACTCATAATCTTGCGGCGGAATGACGCCGCCGACGACAACGATAATGTCTTCGCGGCCAAGCTTGCGCAATTCTTCCACCAATTGCGGCAGCAATGTTTTATGCCCGCCGGCAAGCGAGCTGATGCCGACGACATGGACGTCGTTTTCGACCGCTTGACGCGCTGTTTCTTCCGGCGTTTGGAACAACGGGCCGATGTCGACGTCAAATCCTAAATCGGCAAATGCCGTCGCAATCACTTTCGCCCCGCGGTCGTGGCCGTCCTGCCCCATTTTCGCGATCATGATCCGCGGGCGACGCCCTTCCAATTCATAAAATTCAGCGGTCAATTTTTTGACGCGTTCAAATTGCTCTTCATTTTGGAATTCGGAACTGTACACGCCGCTGATCGAGCGGATCATCGCTTTATGGCGCTTCGCCACTTTTTCAATCGCATACGAAATTTCGCCTAATGTCGCGCGGGCGCGCGCCGCCTGTACGGCCAATTCAAGCAAGTTTCCTTCTCCTGTTTCCGTCGCTTTCGTAATCGCATCCAGCGCCTCTTGTACTTTTTGCTCGTCGCGCGAGGCGCGCAGCTGTTTTAATCTTTCAATCTGGCGCATCCGCACCGCCGTATTGTCGACTTCTAAAATTTCAATCGGCTCTTCTTTTTCCGGACGGTATTTATTGACGCCGATAATCGTTTCCGCGCCGGAGTCGATGCGTGCTTGCCGTCTTGCCGCCGCTTCTTCAATGCGCATTTTCGGGATTCCCGTTTCAATTGCTTTCGCCATGCCGCCAAGGCTCTCGATTTCTTCAATATGCTTCCATGCACGGTTCATTAATTCGTTCGTTAACGTCTCGACATAGTAGGAGCCGGCCCACGGATCGATGACATTGCAGATGCCGGTTTCATCTTGCAAATACAGCTGTGTATTACGGGCAATGCGTGCCGAGAAATCGGTCGGAAGCGCGATCGCTTCATCGAGCGCGTTCGTATGGAGCGACTGCGTATGGCCAAGCGCCGCCGCATGTGCTTCGATCAATGTGCGCACGACATTGTTAAACGGATCTTGCTCGGTCAAGCTCCACCCCGATGTTTGCGAGTGCGTCCGCAATGCGAGCGATTTCGGGTTTTTCGGGTTGAACGTTTTCATCATTTTCGCCCACATAATGCGCGCCGCGCGCATTTTCGCGACTTCCATGAAATAGTTCATGCCGATCGCCCAGAAGAAGGAAAGACGTGGCGCAAAGGAATCGATATCAATTCCTGCTTTTAAGCCAGTGCGCACGTATTCCAATCCGTCAGCGAGCGTATATGCCAATTCGATATCGGCTGGCGCTCCCGCTTCTTGCATATGGTAGCCGGAAATGCTGATGCTGTTAAACTTTGGCATGTATTTGGACGTATACTCAAAAATGTCCGCGATGATGCGCATCGACGTTTCCGGAGGGTAAATGTACGTGTTGCGCACCATATATTCTTTTAAAATATCGTTTTGAATCGTTCCGGAAAGCTTGTCTTGCGTGACGCCTTGCTCTTCGGCCGTGACAATATAAAACGCCATAATCGGCAGCACCGCGCCGTTCATCGTCATCGACACCGACATTTGGTCAAGCGGAATGCCGTCAAACAAAATTTTCATATCTAAAACCGAATCGATCGCGACCCCTGCTTTGCCGACATCGCCGACGACGCGCGGATGGTCGGAGTCATAGCCGCGGTGGGTGGCAAGGTCAAAGGCTACGGACAGCCCTTTTTGTCCCATCGCCAAATTGCGGCGGTAAAAAGCATTGCTTTCTTCCGCTGTCGAAAACCCCGCGTATTGCCGGATCGTCCAAGGCCGATTCACATACATCGACGGATATGGCCCGCGCAAATACGGAGGGATTCCCGGCATATAATCAAGAAAATCAAAACCTTCGATATCTTTTTTCGTATAAAGCGGCTTAATGGCGATATGCTCATTCGTTTGAAACAGCAGATCATCGATGGATGCCCGCACCTTTTCTTCGATCGCCTGCTTCCATTGTTGCTCATCTGCCGCTTGTTTTGTGATTTCTAGCGAAAGGTTGGTAAAATCGACTTGCTTACACATCAAGGGCCACCCCCATCTCTTTCATAAACGATACAATCGTTTCATAACAGTTCGAACCGATATGGATAAAGCCATCGACCCCCGCCTCGATAAAAGTCTGTTCGACATCGGCCGGCTGTTTTCCGGCGACATACAGCTTGGCGTTTGGCTTTGCCTGCTTGAACGCTTTGGCGAGTGCCGGAACGATATCGACGTAGCTTTCATCCGAGCCGCAAATAACATAATGCGTCCCGCTTGCATTGATTGCTTTTGACACCGCTTCCTCAGCGCTATGAACACCTTCGCTTTTTTCAACCGCCATCCCGCCGGCTTCAAAAAAGCCAGTAATAAAATCGGCGCGAGCTTTATAGTTTGGAATATTTCCGATATTGATAAGATGAACGGCAGGGCGCTTCCCGTATTTTTCTAAATGCGTTTCCGAAGCTTGGCGCAGTCGTTCGAACGGTTCGGCCAAACGCCATTGTGTAATCGGCTTGACATGGATGGACGCTTCCTCTGTTTTTAATGCCGCTTCGATTTCCTGAGCGGTTGCTCGACGCAAAGCCATGTCAACTGCCGTTTCGATCCATTGCTGATTGGCAAAACCAGCTTGCAGCGCGGCGACATGTTCCTCATCGATGATAGAAGAGGAGGACTGTTGCGCTTTGCTTTCATTTATTTTTTCAAGCGGTTCTTCCGCCAAGTTCGCGTAAAAATTGGTGCCGACAATTTTTTCTTTTCGCGTTTCAACGTTTTTCTGGCGCTTCTTTGCGACTGCTTCCACTTGCTCTTGCACAAAGCCGTCCGCAAGCGCTTGAACGATGCCGCCTTTTGCTTCGATTTGCTGGAACAGCTTCCACGTTTCTTCCGCCACTTGCGCCGTCAACGTTTCCACATAGTACGAACCGCCGGCCGGGTCAATGACATTGGCGATATGCGCCTCTTCGAACAAAATCAGCTGCGTATTGCGAGCGATTCTCCGCGAAAATTCATCAGCCGGTCTGATCGCTTCGTCAAACGGAGAAACGTGAAGGCTGTCTGTGCCGCCGACCGTTGCTGCGAACGCCTCGGCCGCCGCTCGAAGCATATTGACATACGGATCGTACACCGTTTTCGTAAAATACGACGTGCGTGCATGCATCGCCATTTTTTGCGATGACTCACTGCCGCCAAACGCTTTGACAATATTGGACCAAATAAGCCTTGCCGCGCGGAGCTTGGCGATTTCCATAAAAAAGTTGGAGCCGACAGAGAACGAAAATTGGATTCGCGGCGCAATGGCATCAATCGCTACTCCTCTTTCCAAGCAGGCACGGATATATTCCACCGCCGTCGCAAAGGCAAAAGCCAGCTCTTGCACCGCGTTTGCTCCGCCGTTATGATACGGCTCGCCGCGGACAATGACTGTCTTTACGTCCGGCATGTTTTCTTTTGCCCATTTCGTCACAGCGGCCATCACGTCATACAAAGCCGCAACCGAAGCCGAAAGCTTTCCTGTTTCCGCTAGCACACCGATAGGATCCATGCCGATCGTTCCGTGCACCGCATCAAATGGTATTTGCCGTTGTTGCAAATAAGCGGCAAACAGCGCCAAAAACGAAAGCGACTGCGCCCCCGCATCGACGCGAAGCGAATACTTATCCAAAGAAATATCGGAAAACATGGCTTCGATATCGTCAAGCGATGTAACTGGAAACCCTAACCGCTCCAATACGATATGGATTTCCGTTTGCCCTTTTTCCAAATCATGCTTGACAATCTCGTTCCACTCGGTCGGACTGCTTGCGGAAATCTCCTGGCTTACTTTCCAAGGCTCTTTGATATAGCCGTTCGGTCTGGTGCCGCGGACGTAGTTGGCAAAGCCCGGATACTGCTCGATATAGGCAAGCTTCTCTACATCATGGCGCGTATAAATAGGTTGAATCGTGATATTCTCGTATGTGGTCGAATACAATTTTTCGAACGGTTTCCCTTTTAATGATTTTTCCACTTCCTGCTTCCACTCCGCGAAGCTTGGAGCGGGAAACGTCACATTTTTCATCGTTGAAATATCGCCCACTATGTTTTCCCCCTTTTCAGCGCTTTCCCCCATCCATAGAAACCGCTTTCTTTTACACTTTTAAAAATATTACTGATATTTTTATTGTAGTATATGTGCATCGTTCTAGCAATGAAGAAAACAGAATCGGTTTCCAATATGGCAAGGAAAACATGACATAACCCCCCCCCGGCCGCATAGGAAATAACGACGGGGATGCCATTAATAAATCGGCGTATTATCTTCTAAAATTTTTTCACGCGCGCGAGGAAACAGCCACAAATTAAGCCGTTAAGGAAGCGATCATTGAGGGAAAAATACGAGTTTATCTTAGTTTGACGAGAAATATCAACTTTTATAACAAATTGATATTATTTTTTCTGTAGGTTGCTAATTTATTGGGGGATAATCAAGTTATTTAATTTCCTTACAACGCTTTGTACAACTTCTTTCTTTACACTTCCAAATTTTTTAATGATGATCTCTTTAGAAAGAGTATATATTTTGTCTGCTCTAATAGCAGAGGTGGCTTTAAGGTTTCCCTCTGCTAAATCCTCTTGGGTAATTAAAACGGAATAATCAATATCTCTTAGTTGGGAAGTAATCGCAGCGACAAGTAAATCTTCAGTTAGTTGATTATACTTATCATTAGACAGAACAAGAACGGGTCGTTGTTTCGTGACTGATAAGTTGCTGAATGGAACCGGAATCAGAAGAATATCACCTTGCTTATACATGATTCCAAACCTCATCATCGGTTTCATTGTCCCAAAAATCTGTACTTGTTTCGCTTGCTTTACTTAAATCTTGGACAAGTTGCTTTTCTTGTTTTTTCATTAAGTATTCAGCAAAATCTAAAACCTTTACAATCTCGCTCTCCGGCATCTGCTTTATAAGATCAATTAATTTTTCCTTCGCCGTATTCATCGATGAGCCCTCCTTAGAGAAGATTTGTATTAAGAATATTATAACACGAAAAACCTCACCCCAAACGAATTTGCGGTGAGGGAATAGGAACAAATCACTGTATTGACTCTAGAAATACGTTTCCTATCATCATTCCCTATTTTACTTCTACCGCCATATCCCCAGGCAGTCAATCATGCCTGACGATCATAATCAGCTTTTCCGCGCGCATCGGTACTTCAAATGTCAATAAGACTCTCGCTTTCCCTGGAGCACGAATCTCGAACTTACCTACCCAATTTTTGCTTTCTACAACCTTCATCTTTTTTACTTTATATTCATTTCCCTTTTCATCGATCAGTACATAGCCATATGGTATGAACCTCTCCCACCTACACTCCGTTAAGAGGTGGGAGTTTCTTACCACTCGCCCGAAGAAGCTTCGGCGCCGAAGAAGGTTGTCTTCTTTGGCTCGATGCACGCATCGGAAGTCTTCCCAGGCGATTCGGTAAGCAACACCGGCTTTTCGGCCGATGGGGCGGTCCAACCCTTCTACTACTTCTTGCTTACGCAATCCGTAGATACGTCAGCTTCGTTTGCACGTCCCAATGAACAAAAGTACCATGCAGCGCCTTGCTTAAGATATTTCTTGCACCGTGAACATCACGATGCTCCTCATACCCACACCGGCACACAAACTGTCGGGAAGATGCTTTTTTTCTCTTTTGGCAGACAGGACATGTCTGACTTGTATATGACTCCTCGATTTCATGCAAGCGAATGCCATGTTGAGCCAGCTTATAAGTGAGATACTGCTTCACTTTCCCGAATGACCAATTCGAGAGCTTTTGCGCTTGTTTGCGGCTCGTACGTTTTTTCTTTCTCGTGTTTCGCTGCACCCCTTCGACGTTTCCGATGTACACATCGGAAACCGATTGGGAACGGCACCAGTCGACAAACTGTTTGGTCGTTTTATGGAGCGCATCCCGCAGCTGTCTTTCGGATTTGGATAACACGTATTGTTTCGCCCGCTCATACTTTTTCCATCGGCGTGATCCTTTTTGACATTTCGATTGACGACGCTGGATCTCGGCCAGTTTTTTATTCCGCAGCCGATGAAGGGAGCGTATTTTTCTTCCCGTGATAAGGAGGGCTTGACCGTTTTCGCAAAACGCACCTATT
>NZ_JBXUJJ010000007.1:0-205870 GCF_059115485.1 Parageobacillus sp. NEAU-HV-2 | reverse complement strand
AATGAAGTGACCCCTGTCAAGTAGACAGGAATAAAAAAGCACATTTAAGCAGCCTGAGTCCTATATTCATAAGGACTCAGGTTATTTAATTTCTTTTGGAAACGTTGATGGTTATAAAAACGAATATATTTGTGTACAGCATCCTTCACCTCTTCGGCCGTGCGGAAAGAGTACAAATTAAAACACTCTGCCTTGAAATGGCTGAAGAAGTTTTCCATGCAGGCATTGTCCAAACAGTTTCCTTTCCTGGACATACTGGCCTTTATATTGTATCTTTTTAGTAGGTTGTTGTATTGACGGGATGTATACTGGAACCCCTGATCACTATGTAGGAGGAGTCCATTTACATTCCGTTTTTTTATGGCCTTTTTTAGCGTGTCGATGACCAGTTTGATGTCATTTCTTTGACTGATATGGTAGGCCACGATTTCGTTATTGTATAGGTCCTTAATGGCAGACAAATAGAGCTTTTGCCCATTAAAAATTAAATAGGTAATATCTGTCACCCACTTCTCGTTTGGCTTGGACGCATGGAAATCTCGGTTTAGATGGTTGTCTGAAATCACATAAGGCTCTTTCTTTCCGTAATAAGGCCGTTTCTTCCGAATCACCGCCCGGATTCCCATCTCCCTCATCAGCCTTTGTACTCGTTTATGGTTGATATCCAGTTTGTATTTCCGTTTCAGCCAAACGTTGACTCTCCGATACCCATAGATTCCTTTCAGTTCTTCATGGCACTCCTTGATTTTTTTCTTTAACTGCGCATCTTCCAATTGCTTCTGAGAAGGGCGTTCCTGTCGTTTTACCCACTTGTAATATCCACTTCGAGACACGCCTGCTATCTCACATAATGGTTGAATCGAACCATAACACCCAGCCATTTCTTGAATAATCGCGAACTTCTTGTGAGCTGGTACTGCTTCCATTCCCCCTTTCACATCTTTAAGAGCTTTTTTAGCATCTCTACTTCCGCCTCCAGACGCTTGATTTTCGTTTCAGGATCTTCCGGACGAGTTCTTGGTCTTCCTTTGCCTGGTCCTTTTGCCTTTCCTCGTTTTTCCTCTAGCCCTTTCATTCCTTCCTGTTCATAGCGTTTCACCCATCGACGTACCATGGACTCATCAATCTCTAATTCTTTCGCCACCGTTTTATAGCCCATGCCCTCTTTCAAATATAAATCCACAGCTTTCTTTTTAAACTTTGCATCATATGTTTTTCGTATTTTTCCCATAGAAAAATCCCCTCCATAGTAGACAGATTAATTGGCTTTCTTTTTTCTGTCTACTATAAGGGGATCATATCAGAATGGCTTCAACAGGAGGCTTGCAAACGGCTATTTATCGCTTGATCGTTTTGACAACGATGTCAATGACCCGGTTTTGTTCCTCAATGGTCATGCTGGAACCAGACGGCAAACAGATGCCATTAGCAAACAATTCATCGGAAACGCTCCAACCTTCCTGATGCGGGTAATACGTTACTCCGTTAAACAAA
The DNA here is from genome assembly GCF_059115485.1 of Parageobacillus sp. NEAU-HV-2. Lineage (NCBI taxonomy): Bacteria > Bacillati > Bacillota > Bacilli > Caryophanales > Anoxybacillaceae > Parageobacillus > Parageobacillus sp. NEAU-HV-2. The sequence goes on along the minus strand of NZ_JBXUJJ010000007.1, from coordinate 204,376 downwards.
GGCTGCAGATGAAGCGGCTTCCATACAGACCGTGTTTCAATATTTTCCTCCGCAAGCGCGTTGATAATATCCATTGGTGTCACATCAAGCGCTTGCCGATCGATTGTCAATGTCGTCAGCCAGCGGTTGGACATCGTACCTTTCAATTCAGGTATAAAGTGAACGCCTTCGATATCCTCTAACGCTTGCACGTAATGGTTAAAAATCGCCCGTCTTGTTTTCACGTGCTCGTCCAACATTCCAGTAGGCTCATCCGATTCCAATTGCGGTCTATAAAAACTTCCCCAACAAACATTAATTAATTCCTAACTAACACTTCCTCCTGATAACCATTCGGATTATTTGACTGCCACCGCCAAGCATCACGGCACATTTCTTCAATCCCTCTTGTAGCAACCCAACCCAACTCCTCTTTTGCTTTAGTCGGGTCGGCATAACAAATGGCTACATCTCCTGGACGACGATCGACGATTTTGTATGGAATTTTGACGCCTGTTACTTTTTCAAATACCGATACGAGCTCAAGAACGCTGTATCCCCGCCCTGTGCCGAGATTATACGCCTCTACTCCTGTTGTATTCATTACTTTTTCCAATGCTTTCACATGTCCGATTGCTAAATCAACAACATGAATATAATCGCGAACTCCAGTACCATCTATTGTTGGGTAGTCATTGCCAAACACGAGAAGTTCTTTTAATTTTCCTACCGCTACTTGTGTAATATATGGCATTAAGTTGTTTGGGATCCCGTTCGGGTCTTCCCCGATTCGCCCGCTTGGATGTGCGCCAATCGGATTAAAATAACGTAAAAGAGCAATGCTCCATTCATTGTCAGACACATATAAATCACGCAAAATTTCCTCAATCATCAGCTTCGTCCGTCCATATGGGTTTGTTGCTTGAAGCGGGAAATCTTCAGAAATCGGCACACGCTTCGGCGTTCCGTATACTGTTGCCGAAGAGCTAAATACGATCTTCTTTACACCGTACGCTTGCATTACTTCACATAACATTAACGTACCGATAATATTGTTATGATAGTAAAGAAGGGGAGTCGCTACCGACTCCCCTACAGCTTTCAATCCAGCAAAATGAATCACCGCTTCAATGGAATGTTTAGAGAATACAGTTTCAAGATCATCCTTTTGAAGCAAATCGATATGATAAACAGGAAACTCTTTTCCCGTAATCTCGCTGACTCGCTTTAACACTTCCGGTTTACTGTTACAAAATGAATCAACGACAACAATGTCATACCCAACGTTCAACAATTCGACACAAGTATGGCTGCCGATATAACCAGCGCCACCTGTCACAAGGATTGTCATTTGAATTCCTCCATAAAATTAAAGTCATTCCCTAATAAATCGTGAATAAATTCTCTGCATCTCTTGAAGAACATTTGCTAAGCTATAAGGTTGAATCTCATTTAAAGAAGCTTGCCCCATTTGCTTCCGTAGGTTTTTATCATTAATTAACTTTGCAAATGACTCAATTAAAGAGTGGTCATCTTCTAAGTCGACTACAAACCCATTTACACCATGTTTCACCAAATCTCTTGATCCCCTTATATTTGTTACAACTAAAGGTTTTCCAGAGGCCATTGCTTCCATAATACATCTAGGTAAGCCTTCTCGAAATGATAATAACGTTATGATATCTGAATCGGACAAAATCATTGGAATATCATTACGAAACCCTAAAAAGTGAATATTCTTCAAATGATTTTGTTCCACATATTTCTTAAGCTCCGCTTCTTTTTCACCTTTACCTACAATCAAGCAATGAACATTGGAGTTATACTGCAAAATTTTCTTCCAATTTCTCAGTAAAAATAAATGATTTTTATTATGATTTATTTCTGCAATATATGTCACTACAACATCATTCTTTTTAATACCTAATTGTTCACGGACATTAACATTCTCATTAACACTATATTGGTCAAGTGAAACACCAACTCCATGCGTAAAAAATAGGGATTCATTCTCCTTGAATCCCAATCTTTGACCATTTCGATAATCTTCCTTATTCATCACTATTAGACCGTCTGTCCATCTTCTCGCTAGTTTTTCAGCCGTATAATAGATAAGCCAGTTTTGAATGGGAGCCCCTTTATAGAAGTGAAATCCATGGGCCGTATAAAGAACGGATCCTTGTTTACATTTTTTTGCCGTGTATCTTACTAAAAAGGCCGCAACCGGAGTATGAACATGAATTAAATCAAAATAATATTTTTGAAATAGTTTTATTAGTTCCCTTACGGCTTTAAAATTCGATAACTGGTAAGGTGATCTAGAGAAAGGAATATCCCAACAAATAACCCCCATCTCTTCTATTTCTTCTTTACGTCCATGATCTGGATTTGCTGCTGCGTGCACTTCATAACCATTGTCCTGTAATAGTTTTATAAATGGTTTATGAAATGCTGCCAAATGGGTATAAACAGTAGCTGAAAATAAAACTTTCTTTTTCCTCTCCATTATCTATTCATCTCTTTCTCCTATTATCTTAATTTTTCATTCAAAGTCGAAATAACCATGACAAAACACATCTGTATAGAGCATAACATATAAAACTCGTTTTCCTAATATGTGTAAATTTACTATCTTATATTCATACTGCTCCTAATCAAATCTAAAGAACGGATAAAGATGAGAAAAACATTGTAAATAAAAACGACTCACTATACTATTTTGCCACCCACCGAATCTAAATTTATGTGAGCACATATAGAAGCGGATAAGAGAAAGTGTAACCCTCAATTGTTTCCATGCTACTTAAGAAGAAATCCGAAAATCAGTAATTGCTTTTAGTTCAATTTGTATAATTATAACATAGTTTCCTAAACGAACCAGAAATAGCATACTGAGTTTTTCGGTTTTCTATCCATCATTTTCCTACTCCTTTAATTCTCGCTTTTCTTTTATGATAGTACCTCATAATACTGTTAGGAATTGCTATCGCTAACAAAGGCTTTAGAGCAAAAATCCTTTGGAAATACGGAATATTTAGTCTCTTACAAGCATCTAATCTCGCCTTTGTTTCAGCTATTCTAAACTTTTTCTTTCTTCTGTTATAAGCATTTCTATCTACTCTGTAGTAATATAATGGCTCTTTAATATTTCTTAATATAAAATCATTCTCAAAAAATTTGATCCATAAGTCATAATCTTCAAGTCGTTGTTTTGTAAGTTCATTAACTGAATAACCCCCAACTTGAAGTAACTTTTCTTTTTTCATAATTACTGTAGCATGGATAAAAGGAGCACCTGTAATCATACATTGTTTATTTGGCACTATTGGAGGTTGCTGAATTCCCCATACCCCTTGTTCATCAAATAAATAAATTCCTGAACCACATGCATCACAATTATAGTCCTTCATAAATTTGACTTGTTTTTCTATTCTATCCTTTACCATAATATCATCTCCGTCATGGCGCATTATATATTCGCCGGTGCTCATTGCCAAACAATTATTTAATGTTCTCGCTAACCCCATATTTTTTTTATTTTTAATTACTTTTATTCTTTTATCTCTTTGGGAATAATCAAGAGCAATTTGATAAGTCTTATCTGTGGAACCATCATCACACATAATTAATTCCCAATTATCATATGTTTGGCTTAATATTGAATCTATGGCTTCACCTAGTGTTTTTTCACAATTATGTATGCCCATTATTATAGAAACCTTCACATCCATTTACTAATACCTCACTTTTATACGGAATTAATAATCGACATAAGCACTATCTCAAAAAACTAATAAGAAAATGAATTGCAAAACCTATAAAAGCATGCGTAAACAATCGATTGTTTTGTAACCATAGAAACTGTTCAAAAACAAAAACCAGAGGCAAACATGATTATTTCTTCGCTGCTACTTTTTTGTAGCAATGGAGTACCGTATACGTACATTGGGCTAGCAGCGTATCACAGCGAAAAAAATTCACCAAACAGCTAAACAAACAGGAATCATATGCATTTCCCCCATCAATCCCCGCAGTAATGAGGGACATCAAGTTCTTCCTCTCTTTTTAAAAACGTGGTTTGACCAATAGCAGTTTGAATTTCATCGCGAGATAGAGCAGGTATTAAACAAGTTGAAAAGTAATGAATTAGAACAATCAAGATAGTATAGATTTCATGGATATTTACTACATGTGTTATATTATACTTAACTTCGCATTTTTGCCTTAATTTACAACACCATTCTATATCTATATAAGTGAAACTTGAAAATTCTACTTCTTGCGGAATAATAAGTTCATGATCCATTTTTTCAACTGTCAGTGACCGAACAACAACCCGTCATGCGGACAAACGGTATTTGTCCGCTGCGGTTTTGTTCGGTCATCTGTCACGCTTATGTGTGACGAAGGCAAGTCATCGACTTGTCTCCGACAGTCGAAAAATCTTTTGATAAAAAGTGAAAAAGACGAAACATTAAGTTGTATTTATATATAGTACCTCAGTTTCTATATGGAATTATATAAGATTATATAAGTTCAACTTGATTTTTCAACATGTTGAAAATATAGCGTTTTCTAATTCTCAAATGTATGATATGGGATGGAAAAAAGCACTCCAAAGAGTCAGACCTGTTAATATGGTGAATTTTCAAGTTGGACTTATATAGATCAGAGTAAAAAATCACAGAAAAAATAAAAAACGCTAAAAAACCGCGGCAAAGTACTATTTATACATCCACATTTCTTTTGTATTAAAATTCAGGGTCTTTCATAAACTTTCCATATAAAGTTCAGTAAGAATCTTCACATTTTGCTTTACATCATATCCCAGCTCACTTATCTTCTTTAAAATAACATGATTAGGTAGATGGTTGTTATCATTTATAGCTCTTTTGATTGCTGAAATCCAGTTTTCTACCTTATCGATGTCTTCAAATTTTACAAGTCCCAAACCCATATCTGACTCTCGAGTAATTGTAGATGAAACCACACATGGGGTTCCTGCAGCTTGTGCTTCTACTAGCACAACCGGCAACCCTTCATAAAGTGAAGGTAAAAGAAAAACATCAAACATGTTCATAAGAAACGGAATATCGGACCTTATACCAAGAAAAACGAAATTTTCACCTAAATTTCTATTATTTACCTCCCTTTCAAATTCACTACGTAATGGACCATCACCCACTAAGACAATACGGAAATCGTCTACTTGTTTTTTTAATTGGCTAGCAAGTTCTATAAAAAACTTATGATTCTTTACAGGAACAAATCTTCCTACATGGCCAAGAACAAGTGTACTACTAGATATCCCTAGTTGTTTTCGGCTTAAGAAATTTGCAGATTTATCTAATCGTTCATACTGTTGAAGATCAATAGCATTAGGTAAGAAAAAAACTCTACCTACCAAATCAGAATCTTTATAACCGTATAAATAATAAGCCGCATCTTTACTGCAAGCCACCATATCAGTAGCGTTGATTTTGATTAACATCCTAGCAATCTTAAAATATATATTACGTACAAATGAATGGCTTCCATAATCAGACGTGCTATGTGAATGTGAAATTCTTTTTGGGATATTGCATAATCTCGCAGCAAGTAAGGTAAACCCTATATTATGAAGTGTATGACTATGTACGGCAATAAACGGACCCTTATCAGAAATAATTTCTATAAGATTTTTAATAAATCTCAATACTCCTGTTTCTTTAGGAGGCGGACAATATATTATTCGCCCTCCCATATTAATGATTTCATCATCATAATGACATTTGTCTTTATAGTATGAAACAAAATCAAATTGTATTAATTCCCGATTCATATGGCGATAAATATTCATTATCATAGTTTCAGCACCGCCTCGATTCATACCACCTGTAATATGCAAAACTCTAAACGGTTTTTTTGTGCTCATAGTTATCCTCCTCGATCCTAATTAGGAGCATTGTAGATCAAAAGATGACATCGGATTAACCCCCTAATTTTGAACACATTCTATCTTAATTTTATGTTATTCTTAAAATTTCTCATTTTTTCTTGGCAAGAAAGATCAAATTCCTCTTGCCTTATACTCAAACTTCTTTCATCATGAACGCTTCCGTTTTCGCTCTTTTGTAAAATTCATGCGACAGAAGATCGAGAATACTCGAATGAATCCTCCGTTCGTTATAAAACCACATATACTCCATCACAGCTTGATAGGCTTCTTCATAGCTGTCAAACATCATTATTCCTAGATACTTCTCCAGTAAACGATGAAACGCTTCAATATGTACGTTCATATTTGGCGTCCGCGGTGGAATTCGTTCATACTCGATTTAAAACTCTCACAATCAGATTCAAAGGCGTATGAGATGAATTGCGATCCATTATCGGTTCATATTACAGGCTTATCCTTATGCTCAATAGTTGACGCTTGAATAACACTCTCCTTGGCGTCTGTACGGCATCGTTTCCGAACAGCTCAGTCCCATCTGGTAATCAATCAGAGAACGGTCATACACATCGATGAGCGATAAGACAAAGAAGAAGCGTTCTTCTCCTTCAATATATTCGTATTTCACATCCATTTCCCATAGCTGATTCGAACCAGTAATGATGCGATTCCGGGTGAGTTTCTTTGGATATCGAATTCGTTTCTCTCGCTGTGGACGTAGTAAATCCATCGCTTTGCACAATCGATAGATAAACTTTTTTGACTGATGAAGAGCTGATAATCTCTTCTCAACTGGATTGTCAGCTTTCAGTATTCATAGGCAAATCCTTCACCCATCACAAGCTCGGATAACCATTCTTTAATTTGCTCGTCTGGCACTTTTTGATAGGTTTTGGTCAGAGAACAGCCAGGTGTTTAGACGTATCCCACCTACTGTTTTCTTCTCAACTTTTCCGTTTTGTTGATAGTAATAAGTCGAGCGATTGATTTCCAGAATCTCCAACATTTTTGTAATTGGATACCCTTTCCCGATCCATCGCTTGGCTACTCCCAATTTCTCAGTAAGTAAGGATTCTTCTTTTTTATCAAATCACGCAAAATCGCAATTCTAAATTTTCCCCTAACAGTTTCTTGAGTTGTTCGTTTTCCTCCTCTAGCTTTTTTATTTACTTCAGCTAAAGAGGAGGTAGCAGATACTTCCTCAAATTGACCTTCCTGATAAGCTTTTACCCAACGCTGTTGAACTAGGTTCGGACTAATCTCATATCGTCTAGCCACTAACGCTTAATTCTGGACTTCTAATACTTCTTTCACTACTTGCAGTTTAAATTCCTTGGAATGTCTTCTCCGCTTCATGTATATCAAAAGCCCCCTTCGTTTGGTCACTTCGATGATAAAAAACAACCTTATCGAGTGTCCAAATTCATTAGGGGGCTAATGAGATCAGCAACTAGCTACACTCATGCGCAGCAGTCATATTGGTTCATGATTCTCAAACCTTTGCTAACAGTCGGTTAAGTAGATATTTTACTCATCTTACTAGAGATACCACACTAAAGTTTTTGCTTATTTAGGTTTAAAACATACAAATGATTTAACAAACCAACATACAAAAAGATACCGATATTGCTAAAACCTAAATCTCCAGAAACTAGGCTATTAATAAAATAGTAAATAAATAATGTCATTGTCATTTTGAGGTAAACACCATTGTCGTACTTAACATACTTATAAAATTTTTTAATTGTTAAGAGTATAGGTGTCAATAATAAAATTAGCCCTAGTATCCCTAATTCACTCATAACTTCTAATATCACATTGTGAGGGTACTCCCTAATATCATGACCACTATATAAATAACCAAAAGAACCGATACCGTTCCCAAATAATGGATGATTGACAAAATACTCGAAAGCCATTTTAAATAAATGGGCTCTAGAATAATTACCATAAGAAGCTTCCGAATTCTCTATAATAAATCGTTCCTTTAAGTAATCTAAAGAAATTAATTTGAGCACTACTTCTTTCACGAATAAAAATATACTTAACAACAATAACAGCAATTTAAAGTAACCTTTTAATACATCATGTAAATATATATATTTTTTTAGACACATGATATTCACAAGTAAAATAGCAATTATTAAACTTAACAGTGGACCTTTTGAGCCAGTGAGCAGTATAACGATAGTTAATAGACCGATTAATACATATTTAAAAAGGAGCATTCTTTTCTTATCTATAAGGAAAAGAAGTAAAATAATAATTTCACCTACAAATCTTGCTATCCATATAGGATTTATTCCATTCATTGTTAACCTAGTATCCATTGAATAGCTTGAAAAATCGTTCACAAATACCGTCATTGTTAAGATAATTAAGTTCATAGCAAGAAGACATTTATAATATTTTTTTACTTCTATATAATCATGCAGTAAAAGAACTGGCATAAAAGCTAAAATTATGCTCGCTAAAACTTCTTGTAATTTTTGCCCTCCATACTCGGTAGCTGGAGTAATCCATCCCCAACTTACAATTATATATACTAAAAAAACAAAGAAATAAAACATTATTTTATTTACAATAATGAGCTTATTTTTTGTGGTAAATAACTTTATAATAATTAGTATTAGTAATATTAAAAATAAAATATTCCTCAAATTATTCAAATAAATATTCTTCGAGCTAAAAATCCCATAAATATAATCAGAATTAATTATTGCTATAAACAAAATTATTTGTAAATACACAAAGCTGTTTTTTATTTTTGAATTTAAAATCATAATTCTACCTCAGCCTCATAGTAATATCATGTTAAGAAAATAAACAAATTAAATTCAAGAAAAATTCAAAATACTAATCACTTATTCAATAACTCCCTTGGTATGTGGAATATCGATTGTCTTTTCTCCATGAAAAAATCATGCAATAACACTTATTCAAAAAAAATCAAATTTCCCGTTGCTACATCTTTCTTGTATAAATGTACTAAGTAAAAACGCACGTGATGATAAGGGAGATTTTACTGATACCAGACAACTTCTCATACTGATGAAACGCATGCAGGAACACCTAGTGAACACATCACATCATCAATCCAGACTGATTGGTGCCATCATCCCAAATTGATGGATCGGTAATCGGTATGAAAGAAATGATAGTCATATCCTTGAATCGCACGTTACGCCTGTGACGAAAGATTTATTTTCTTGCCAATCATATCATTGATGGTCAATTGTCAAAAAGATTAGCTTGCTTGTTTCGACACTCGTTGAAAGTGCTGAATGATATGCCGTTGTGCAACTTAAAAAATTAGACTCTCATCCCACGCTCCTTTATTATTCAAAAAAATGACCAGCGTGATTCGGTGCTTCCTATGATGCCCAAACTATGAACAACAGTCAGTGCCTTGATGATTTCTTGCGTCATTATGACACTATCAAATGAACGAGATGACTTACCACTGCTTTTGAGCAATGGAGTGTTAATTCTTAGAAAGATAAGGTATTGTAGATTTATTGATGGTGCAACAGTTGGTTTATGAATCTTGAACCTCTTTATCACTGCCGAAGACATCATCTTATCTCATGTGTTGACCACGGCCGATCGGAATGATGCAGCAACAACAGAGTTACTTGCCTCTTTATTTACTGTATATGTTATGCTGTATCTTTTGCGTAAGTTCAAGTCTTTACTCTAGTTTTGCAACACCTTTGTCAATAAAAGAAGCCAAAAATCCTAATCTTTTCTTTTCCTTCTCTTCAAAATAAATATGAGCAATTTTTTTCCTATCAACAGTTATATACTTAGAATTTTTAATAAAGTCTGAAACTAGGTGTATATTATTTTCAATATTATCTTCATTATTAGGAATTTTTAATATAAAATCTTCTTCTTTTCCAATAAAATCTGTATCTTCGTAACCAATAATTACTGGTAACCCAAAATGTAGATACTCTCTTACTTTTAAGGGGGAGGCTTCATTCATTTTTTTTCTGTGTAGCGCTAATGTTCCAATTCCTACATCACATACTTCTACTATTTTTACATATTGTTCTAAATTCAAGTAGCCATATGTATGAACATTATCTAAGGCTACTTCATCTGTAATGCCTACTAAATGAAAGTCTACATCTGGAAGCTTCGAAGCCAAATAATATATTTTGTCTACTCCATGCCAAGGCTGATTAGGGGAACCAAGAAATAATACATTAATAATCTTACTAGTATGATTCTTTCTTTGTATTTTTACAGTGTTTCTATCTATTCCATTTGCAATCGTAATAATTGGTTTATTATATTTTTCCAATTTTTTCTCAAGCTCGTATGTTACCGTTACAAAACCAACAGCAGATTTATTAATCAACTCTCTTGTTATTAAATGGAAAATTCTAACTGGAAAACTATAAATCAGTTTTGCTTCTTCTATGTCATCAGAATTATATTCAATTACAGTAGGTAATTTATTGAACAGAAAATAAAATGAGAGTGTAAAAAAATCTTGTCTAAAATAAACAATATCAGGTCTCCATCGTAATACTTTTTTTGTTAAAAATGGATTTAAAACGAAACTAAAGTTATTTCTAAAATTGATAATTTCAATATCTAATGACTTTAACAAATTCGTAACTTCTCTTTTAGTGAAACAAAAGAGCTTTACTTGATTTCCATGTTTCTCCCATTCTTTGATTTGATTATATATTTTTTTTACTACTCCACTTTCCTTGTCAAAAGTGCCTGCTATCACATAGGCTATCTTCAATTTTTATCATTCCTTATTATTAAATTTTTAGTACCTATAAGTTCTCCTATTTACTGGTTTCTTAACAACTGATCCTTAGGAACATCTCTTAATTTTCTTGCCGACACTCCTGCCACTAGTTCTTCTTTCTCTACATCTTTAGTGACTATGCTTCCAGCTGCCACAGCTCCATCTTCCTCTTTTTATTTTCACTGAATCTATAGCATACAGACTGCATGATAAAATTATTTTTTGCAAAACAATATTTTAAACAAATACTAAAACTAACTAACTTTTAAAATAGCTATCATATAGATTATATAATAAAAAAATTCAAATAAAGCATAAGCATAAATAAATGATTCAATCGGGAGACGGACACAAATCAATAAAACAATGATAACACCTACAGATCTAAAAAATTGCAATTTTAATAGTTCCTTAATTCTATTGACAGCAAAAAAAGTTACGCTAAGAGGCGCCACAACAAATTTTATCGCATATGAGAATGCTAATATCCTTGCAAATTCCCCAGCAATTCGCCAGTTAGCACCAAAAACAAAAGAAAACAATTCAGGACCAAAAAACAGTAAAATTATTAATGGACAAAGAGAAATCAATGATAAATACTTACCCGTTTTTAAAACAATTGGACGCAGAGGCTTGCTTTGATTATACGCCTCTGAGACTTTTTGAAAAAACACTTGTGACACTGAAGAAGATATTACTGACAACGGTGTGCTTATTGTTCTAGTTGTTAAATTAAAATACCCTAAATTAGTACTCGAATATGTTTTACTTACAAATATCGATGGTAATTGTAATGAGATTGTGTCCATGAATGCACTTAATGTATTAAATTTCGGGTATTCATTATATAACAACGCTTGTTCTTTTATTTTTATCCATGAAATACTTTTTCTAAGTTCATAGAAAACATTTTTATTCGCTATGAATTTATATGATAAATATACTACCGAAGCAGTAGCACCCAATATGTTTCCAAAAATAAGCCCTAATTCATTTTTATAAATTAATCCTATTGCGATATTAGGTATGATACTCGCAAAAGTTTGAATGACTCTACTAGTAGCTAAAACATTAAATAATTTTTCCCGATTAAACCAATAGTTAAATATCTGGATGACACCTAGCAAAAAATTATTCAAAGGAATAAAATATATCCATTTAACAAGATTTTTGTTTCCTAGTAAATCGATAATGTTTTTATTAAATAAGACAATAATAATAAATATACAACAGCTAATAATAAACGAAACACTTAAAGAGAGACAGAATACACTGAGTGCATCTTCTCTCTTTTTTGGCGACATTATTGCAAATTCATATCTTAATGTAACAATAACAGACAGGATATTTATGATAGAAACATAAAGTGCATAAACTCCGAAATCACTAGGGGTATACATCCTTGTTAAAAGAGGAGAAACGAGAATAGGCAACAACTGGGCAATTGTGGTGCCAGTCATTAATGTTAATACATTTTTTAAAAAGTCTTGTTGAATAAGCCTCTTTATTTTATTAATTAAATTCACAATTGCCACCTCATTATAAAATTGCTGTAACACTTTTTGATCAATAAGCGATGCTTTCCCTATAAACATTTTCGGAAACACCTGCTCTGGATAGACTTCGTTTTCATTCAGCAACCCTTCAAACAACTTTTCTCCTGGACGGATGTCGGTAAATTCGATGCCGATTTCTTCGATGGTGTATCCGAATAGTTTGATTAAGTTTTTCGCGAGATCGATGAATTTTGACTGGTTTTCCCATGTCCAAGACGAAGATTTCGCCGTCTTTGGGGAGAGCACGCCGGCTTGGATGGCGAGCCGGGATCTTCCGAAATCGTCATAAAATAGCGCGTCATATTCGGATGTGGGTAACGGTGACAGGACCACCTGCTTGAATTTGCTTTTCAAATAGCGGAATAACACTGCCACGGCTTCCCAATATGTTTCCAAAGTGGACGGGCGACGAATTTCGTTTTGCTTTGTTTGTCATTTTGTTTATGACAGGTCATCATCAATAAACGCAATTGACTTTAGTTCCGCTTAATAATTATTTTAGTGTTTTTCTTTCTTAACAAATTTCTCTATGAATTGAATTCGTTTTTTCTATCTCGCTCCATCACCTGTTATACAAACTTTTATCGTCTTTAAAATAATTTTAAGATCGAGCCAAAAGCTCATATTATTAATATAATAACGATCTAACTCCAATTTTTCTCTAGGGGTAATATCATATCCACCGTTCACTTGAGCCCATCCGGTGATCCCGGGCTTTACTTGCAACCGATCAACAAAGCCTGGGATTTCCACGTTAAACTGTGCAGTAAACATTGGTCTTTCCGGTCTTGGGCCAATCAAACTCATATCGCCTTTCAGCACATTAAATAATTGCGGGAGTTCATCAATTCTTGTTTTACGGATAAATGCTCCTACTTTTGTAACACGAGGATCATTTTTTGTCGCCCATTGCGCGCCATTCTTTTCTGCGTTTACTCCCATGGAACGTAATTTGATCACTTTAAAATATTTTCCATGTAATCCTACCCGCTCTTGTAAAAAAAACGCTGGACCGGGTGTTTCTAGTTTGATAATAACAGCAAAAATTAAAATAATAGGAATAGCAATTGGCAATGCTAACAATGATAGCAATATATCTAAAAACCGCTTTACATACGGATAATATTTTATGTTTGCTTTTTGATTTCTTATTGTGTACTGCGTATCTATTGCAACTGCGTATTCCCTAAAAAAATCATTTTTTTTGCTGGAGCTAACCCCCACTTTCTATCTCGCCTCCTAAATTATTGATTACAGGAGTCCTTTAAACTTCTCCAAAGTCCTTTTCTTTTTTTAGAACTTGTTCTATAAATTGAATCAAATCATCTCTTAACTCATCATTCTGCAACGCAAACTCAATCGTCGTTTTGATAAACCCGATCTTTTCTCCGACGTCGTAGCGCTTGCCTTCGAATTCGTAGGCGAAGACGCGTTGAATTTCGTTCAATTTTTGAATCGCGTCGGTAAGCTGAATTTCCCCTCCAGCGCCAGCTTCTTGTTTTTCAAGGAATAGGAAGATTTCCGGTGTAAGTATGTATCTTCCCATAATCGCTAAGTTAGATGGTGCGGTGCCTGGTGCTGGTTTTTCGACGAATTGGCGGACTTGGTAGCGGCGTCCGTATTGTTCGAGTGGGTCGATAATGCCGTAGCGATGTGTTTCATTGTCAGGCACTTGTTTGACGCCGATGACAGAGCTAAATGTTTGTTCATATTGGTCAATCAATTGTTTTAAGCACGGCGTTTCCGCTTGAACAATGTCATCACCAAGAAGAACAGCAAACGGTTCGTCGCCAATAAAATTGCGCGCACACCAGACGGCATGGCCAAGTCCTTTCGGTTCTTTTTGTCGGATGTAGTGAATATCGACTTTGGATGGCTCTTTTACTTTTTCCAGCAAGTCTAGTTTTCCTTTTTGCTTTAACAGCTGTTCCAGTTCAAACGCGTTGTCGAAATGGTCTTCGATTGCGCGTTTTCCTTTCCCTGTGACGATGATAATATCTTCGATACCAGAGGCAATCGCTTCTTCGACGATGTATTGAATCGTTGGTTTATCAACGATTGGGAGCATTTCTTTCGGCATCGCTTTCGTTGCTGGTAAAAAGCGCGTGCCGAGCCCCGCTGCTGGAATGATCGCTTTGCGTACTTTTTTCAATGAAATCCCTCTTTTCTATGTATTGATAGCAAAAATATATGAATTTAGTTTTAGACTATTCACAGCAATAGACCAAAACTAAATTCATATAAAACCGGGCATCTAACCCGCCCTCACACCATACCCTCGACGACTAGCGTCTAAGGTGGCAAGACCGTCATCGTCCCCACCCACGGTATGGCCGAGTGCCTCCATTGATAACGGTAAGGAGACATCACCGAAAAGCGGAAACACCCTTTCCATTTAACATGTACTACTACTATATTTTTCGTTTCGTTTACCTATCTTTCGACCCCATTTTCTCCGCTATTCGACAAAACCAAATAAAAAGAAAAAATGTTTTATGACAACCAGGTGTTACCATAAAACATATTAAAACAAGCCTAGGAATTTTTTCTTTTTGATCCGTTTCGGCTCTTCGCGGTACACTGCTTGCCCTTGGATGAGAAGCTCGGCGTTTTCTTGAAAGTAATAAACCGCATCGATGCCGAATTCTTTATCAATCACATTGTACGCCTCACGCATCCGAAACGGACGGGTTGTCGTGTTGTGGGCATCGGAAGCGATGAAATGCGCTAAGTTCGCTTCAATCAACTGCAAAGAAAACTTTTTGATGTTTTTCCCGAAATGTCCTGATACGCTCGAAGCGGTGAGTTGCGTCAGCACGCCCCGTTTTACGAGCTGATAAAGGCGGTCCGGATGTTCGACGATCTCGATATTTCGCTCTGGATGTGCAATAATCGGGATCACGCCTTTTAGCTGCAGCTCAAACAACAGCTGTTCGGCGTAACGGGGCACATGGTCGGGCGGAAATTCGATTAACAAATACGATGTATCGGCTAATGTCATCAGTTCGTTTGCTTCGAGGCTTTTTAATAAATCGCCATGAATGCGTACTTCCTGCCCCGGAAGCACGGTGAGCGGAAGATTGTGCTGCTTGATGGCATCATTGAGCTGCGCCGCCAAGGCAATAATCGATGGTTTTGGATTATCGTAGCTTCCGTTTTTATGATGGGGAGTGGCGATGATCGTCGTTATCCCCTCTTTTACGGCCGCACGCGCCATGGCGATCGCATCATCGATTGTTTGCGCGCCGTCATCGACGCTAGGCAAAATATGGCTATGTATATCGATCATTCCCCGCTTCTCCTTGCTATTTTGATCTACTAAACAATTTCTATGTTAACATAATGTTAACATAGGAAATCAGTACTATCAATCGGTGGGTTTTGTAGAAATCTGTCGAATAGGGGATATTTTATTGCATTTTTAAGCAAGTTATGGTTATTATAGTGAAAAATTCCTAGTCGTCGTACTTCTTCTAGTTGTACAGCATGGAAAAAAACTCTATAATCTTAATAGCTGCATCCAAATCTGATGCTAAAGGAAGGTTATACATGAGAGCAAAACGTCGAAAAAAGAAAAAATGGCTGCGCTGGATTGGCGGGATTGTTGCCGCGCTTCTCATTGGCGCGGGAGTCTTTGCTTATTCCGTGTATCACAACGTCAAACAGACGGCTAATCAAATGCATGAAGAGGTTTCCTGGAAATCCGCTAAACGCAATGAGGAAGTATCGTTTGCGAAGAAAACGCCGATTTCGATTTTGCTCATCGGGGTGGATGAGCGGAAAGGCGACAAAGGCCGCGCCGATTCACTGATTGTGATGACGGTCAATCCGAATAAACAATCGATTGAAATGGTCAGCGTTCCTCGCGACACGAGAACGAAAATTGTCGGCAAAGGAAAGGAAGATAAAATCAACCATTCGTACGCGTTTGGCGGCGTGGAAATGACGATGGCGACTGTGGAACATTTTTTAGACATTCCGATTGATTATTACATTAAAGTCAACATGGAAAGCTTCCGTGATATTGTCGATGCGGTCGGTGGGGTGACGGTGGACAACCCGTTTGCATTTACGTATGAAGGAGTGCATTTCCCGAAAGGCAAAATTACGCTTGACGGAGAGAAAGCATTGAAATATTCGCGCATGCGCTATGAAGACCCGCGCGGCGATTTTGGGCGTCAGGACCGTCAGAAGCAAATTATTCAAGCGATCATCGAAAAAGGGGCAAGCTTTTCGTCGCTCGCCAATTATAACGATGTATTAGCAGCCATCGGGAAAAATATGAAAACGAATTTAACGTTTGACGAAATGCAAGAAATTCAAGCCAATTACAAAGAAGCCCGCCATCATATTGAGCAGCTTCATATTACGGGGCAAGGGAAAATGATTGGCGGGACGTATTACTTGATTGTTCCGGAGAAGGAGCGGCTGGCTATTTCGAATAAATTAAAAGAACATTTAGAGCTGAAAACGGCGTCGTAATGGAAAAAGCGTACCTCCATATATTGCGAGGTACGCTTTTACTTTGCGATGAAATAGTCGGCTAAAAAGCCCGCCCAGCTCTTTTGGCCGTCTTTCGTCGGTAGATCGGTGTCCGGGTCAACGTATTTGTTTAGTTCTTCGCTTTTGTAATCCGGCCATGCTTTCCAGTGGTCGATGTATATGTATCCTTTTTCTTTGGCAAACGCTTGAAACTGTTTAACTTGCTCTGGGTAGTATGTGGCATTGTAGATCGGATGCGGCGGCTGCAGCATTATCGTGACATCGGGAAGCGTATCAGTGATCGTTTGGATCATTGCATCGATGTGCTCTAACGTATCGTTCATATCAATGACGCCGTTATTGTTCAGTAAAAACGGCTCCCATAGTAAAATATCTGGTTTTTCTTCGATCAGCTGCTCAGCGATGTTTTCATCGATCGCCTGTTTTGTCGTCATTCCTTTATATTCTTTGACGACGGCTTGAAATACTTCGCTTCCATATGCAGCGTCAAGCTGTTGCTTTAGCAGCGCCGGCCAGCCGTCCTTGGCAGCAGGAGTCGCTTCCGAACCGGCAATGACAAGGCGCAGTGGACGGTTTGTCTCGATGGCTCGCTTGATTTTTGTTTGTACTTCTTCAGGTAGCTTTTTGGCATAGGCCATCCACTTTGTTTCTTTTTCATGGGAAGCTTGTTCCTTGGAAAACTCGGTTGCTTCCGTCATCGCTTGGCGGACGGTAGCGTCGATTTTTTTCTGCCAGTACAGATTCCCGACAATGATAAAAGATGTGCAGCTGATGACAAGCAGCACGGCCAGCAAAACATTTCTCACGGTTTCTCTCCTCCATCATGCTAAAGGCTTCCCAATCATTAGGAAGCCTTCTGTTTTATTTATATTGGTAGTAGTAATACTGCCCTTGGCGATGTTTCCGTTTGTTCAGCACGACACCAAGCAGTTTCGCGTTCGCTGCTTCGAGCAACTCTTTTGCCTTGACGGCCACTTCGATTTCCGTGCCGCCGCTTTCGACGACCAGCACCGTCCCGTCGCATTGATGCGCCAAAATTTGCGCGTCCGTTACCGCTAATACTGGCGGTGTGTCAAACAGGAGCAGGTCAAATGATTCATACAGTTGCTCGATGCATTGTGTCATCATTTTGGAGCTAAGAAGCTCGGCCGGGTTTGGCGGAATCGGTCCTGATGTTAGCACGGATAAGTTCTCCACATTCGTTGCCTGGCATGTCGGCAAGAGCGGCGCCGAGCCTGTGAGGACATTGGTCAGCCCCATATAGTTGTTCAAGCGGAACGTGTAATGCACTGTCGGTTTGCGTAAGTCGGCGTCAATCAGCAGCACTTTTTTTCCTTGCTGGGCAAAAACGACTGCCAAGTTGGCCGCCGTCGTCGATTTCCCTTCTCCTGCGCCGGTGGATGTCACCATGAGCGAACGCATCGGCGCGTCGACAAATGAAAACTGCACATTGGTGCGGATCGTCCGATACTGTTCGGAAATCGGCGATTTCGGATCTTCGATAGTAATCAAGCTGCGTTCAAGTTTTTTCGTTTGTTTGCGGTCCCTACGAGCCAATGGTTTCACCTCTTGTTTTCGTCATGCTTACTTGTTGTTTCGCTTTTTTCGATCCTTCTGTAGAAATGATGCTTACGGTACCGAGCACTGGCAAACCAAGATGTTTTTCGACATCTGTTTCGGTTTTGATCGTGTTATCTAAATATTCTAGTAAAAAGGCAAGCCCCACACCGGTCATCAAACCAACGACAAAGGCAATCGCCATGTTCAAGAGCGGTTTCGGCTTCACGGGTGCCTGGTTTTCTTTTACTTCGGCTTTCGAGAGGATCGTGACGTTGTCGATGTTCATAATTTTCACGATTTCTTCTTTAAACACATCGGCTGTTTTGTTGGCGATTTTCACGGCCATCGCCGGATCCGGGTCTTGAACGGTTACCGAGAACACTTGCGAATCTTTCTCGCTTGAGACTTGGATTTGTTCATTGAGCTCGTCCACTGTGCGGTCTAAATTTAGTTCTTCTTTTACTTTTTCCAGAATCGTCGGGCTTTTAATAATGACGCTATACGTATTGATCAACTGCACGTTTGTTTGGATTTCGTTATAGTTATAGAGCTGCTGTTCCGATTTCGTCTGGTTGACTAAAATTTGCGTCGATGCTTGGTAAATCGGCGTTAACACAAAATAGCTGACAACGCCGCTGACGATCGTCGCCAGCGCGGTAATAAGCACGATTAGCCAAAGACGTTTCCGCAATGTTTCGAATAGTTCGCGCAGGCTGATAGTTTCTTCCATAATAAGCCTATACCTCCTAGCAAATAAGTCCATTGCGTTCGAGCCACATGATACCTTACTAATTATAAATGATTAGGACAGATATATCCATGGGTTTTATTTTCCTAATCAGCACGCTTCGCAAATGACGAAAGTATTGTCAGCCAATAAAAAAGGTTGCCTCGTTTGGATGAGGCAACCTTTTCTCGTTATTCGTCTTTATTGTCTTTATCGTTTGTATCTTGCGGGTCTTCGATTGGATCTTCGCGATCAGGAACTCTGTCGTTTTCATCGTCGCCAGGTCCGTTGTTGGTGTCGTTGCCCGGCATCAGGCGATCGTTTTTATTGTCGTTGAAATCGCCGTTGTTCATATTGTTGTTGTTGGCGTCATCGTTTTGATTAATGTCGTCCGCCGGGTTCATATCCTTATCGTTGATGTTATTTTTGTTATTTTGATCGACGTTGTTATTTCGATCGACATTGTTGTTTGGCGCTGGCGGACTTTGTCTGTCATTGTCATTGTTCAAGTTGCAGCCTGCCGCGATCATCATGGCGACGAACGCGCAAAACAGCCTTAATAAAAGCCATTTTTTCTTCATCGTTTCTTCTCCTTTCTGTGAAATATTCGTGACCTTTATGTAAAACCGGTCCCTTGCTTATGTTTCCCAGAAAGGAGAATTTCATGCATTTGCTGAGGAATGTTGCATCATTCGTTTGAGGTCTTTGAGTTCGGTTTCTTGGGCGAGGGAACGATAGGAGAGGGTTTCGATCATCCGCTCGTGTTGGTGTAATTTGTCATGGATCTCTTCATATCGTTCATCGATATGCTGGGTAATTTGGTCAAAATAAGGAGCTAAGCTGTCAATGATGCTTTGCGAAAGCTTGCCGATCGTTTGTTCAACCCGCGCTTGTCCCTCCTGCAGTTCGGCAACCGCCTCCTGTAGCGTGCGGACATCGGACTCCAGCTGTTTTTGACCTGCACGAAGCTCGCGTACATCCGACTCCAGCTGTTTTTGACCTGCACGAAGCTCCTGAGCAACGGATTCTAACTGCTTTTGGCCTGCTTTTAGCTCGGCCGCTTCTGCTTGCAGCCGCTGCACATCATGGCGCAACTGCTTTTGTTCTTCCCGCAATTCGCGAACGTCGGATTCCAGCTGTTGTTGACCGGCGCGCAATTCGCGAATATCTGATTCCAATTGTTTTTGACCGGCGCGCAGTTCGCGTACGTCCGATTCCAGCTGCTTTTGACCTGCACGAAGCTCGCGTACATCCGATTCCAGCTGCTTTTGGCTTTGTTTCACTTCGTTCAGGTCCACCCGCATTTCTTTCAACTCGAAAAGAATTTGTTCCACTAGCCGTTCCATCGTCTCCCCTCCTTCTTGACGTTTATTTTACCATAAACAAAACAAACAGGCTCTCCTTTCATCGGGGAAAGGAGAGCTTCGTTTCACTCGCCTTGCTTATCGCCAAGGGCAAACATGATTTCTGTTTCGCAGACGAGTTCGCCGTCCACCGTTGCGATACCTTTGCCTTTGCCGATTGCGCCGCGGGCGCGGATGATTTCGACTTCAAGGCGGAGCTGGTCTCCTGGTTTGACTTGCTTTTTAAAGCGGCAGTTGTCGATGCCGGTGAAAAAGGCGAGACGGCCGCGGTTTTCTTCTTTTTTCAGCATCGCCACGGCGCCGACTTGGGCGAGCGCCTCGACGATTAAGACGCCAGGCATGACCGGATATTCAGGAAAGTGGCCGGCGAAAAACGCTTCGTTGGCGCTGACGTTTTTGATGCCGACAGCGCGTTTTCCTTCTTCGATTTCAAGAATGCGGTCCACGAGCAAAAACGGATAGCGGTGCGGGATGATCGCTTGAATTTGTTGAATGTCAAGCATTTATATGCCACCTTTCTATTATGATGATGCAGAAAAAGGAGGGCAGCTGCCTCCGAACGATTATTTGCTTTTCGTACCTTTTTCTACGATGTCGATGATGTGCTGCCAGGTAGAGGGCTGGAATACATCGAACGGCTTGCCGTCGCCGATGACGCCGTAGCCGATCATGGCGCCAGCGGCAAGGCTGATGGCCATCAGTACGGCGACAATGATCAGGCGCAGCCAAATCGGGATGAGGCGGGTGCGCTGAAAGCGGCGCCTCCGCTCCGCCCGCGTTTCTTCCTTGCTTACTTCTTCTGTGCTTACTTCTTCTGTTTGTGTTTGATTTTCCTCGAGCTGTTGTTCTTTCATACGAATTTCTCCTTAGGTGGAACGGATTCCGTTAATGAGGCCGAGCATTTGTTCAGAAAGAGAAATGGCGCGGGCGTTCAATTGATATGCGCGCTCGGTAACCATCATCTCGGTCAGTTCGGTGCCAAGGTCGACGTTCGACCGCTCGAGCGCGCCCTGCGTCACGGCGATTTGCGCGCGCAAATTGCCGGTCATATTAACCGCCACATCGGCTTCGTTGACGTTCAATGCGTTAAGGTTTGGCATGGTAAATATGTTGTCCCCGGCCGACTGCAGCAGCTGCGGGCGCAAGATCGTCGTAATGCCAAGATTGGCGCTTGTCATGGCACGGCCGTCGGGAGCGATGGCGGTAAGCGTGCCGTTGTTGGAAATCGTGATATCTTTGAATCCGTCCGGAAGCACAATCGGTTCGTTGTTTTCGTCAAGCACCGGGTTGCCGTCGCTGGTGACGAGCATCCACCCATTTTCGCCAGATGGTGTTAAATAAAACGCCCCCGCTCTTGTATAGCCGATTTCCTGTTCGCCGTTTCCTCTTTGGATGAGCACGCGGAAAAATTGATTTTCTTTTGTCAGCGCCATGTCCAAGGAGCGGCCCGTTTGCATCAGCGCCCCTGGCGCGAGCACGACATTCGTCTCGGCAAGGCGTGCGCCGACGCCATAGCGCACGCCGTTTGGCGTCAGGCGGTTGCCGCTGTCGTTGGGCAAATTCGTAAACTGCTGGGCGAGCAGTTCGGCGAAATTCGTGTCGCGCCGTTTAAATCCGGTTGTGTCGCTGTTGGCGATGTTGTTGCTTATGACGTCGAGCTGCTTCTGCAGCTGATTCATCGTATTGGCGGCGGTAAGCATCGAACGTAACACGTGCATGTCCCCCTCATCATCATCTCAAGCGGCCGATTTCGTTGACGGCTTTATCCATGCTGCGGTCATAGGCTTGTACAATTTTTTGGTTTGCTTCAAAGGCGCGGTACGCGGACATAAGCTCTGTCATCGTGCGGTCAAGGTCGACATTGGACCGTTCAATAAAACCTTGTTTAAGCGTATAAGTCACATTCGGATTGCCAAGCGCGCTCGGCAGCGCTCCGTTGTCGCTGCGGAAGAGGCCGTTTCCTTCTTTCACGAGCGTATTTGGGTTGGCCGCAAATGCGATATTGATTCTGGCGATGCGGTTATTCCCCGCTGTGATCGTACCGTCTGGGCTGACGGTGAAATCCGCGCTTGGCAGCTGGATGCGCCGGCCGTTTTCATCTAATACGTACCAGCCATCGTTCGTTGTTAAAAACCCTTGCGGATTGACGGTAAAATTGCCGTTTCTTGTGTAGCGGATGTCGCCGTTTTCATTTTGCACGACAAAAAAGAGCGCGCCTTGTTGCCCCGTCGTGGCATCGACTGGAAGCGTTCCGTTGACTAAGGCGATATCGGTTCGCTGCCCCGTTTCTTTCATATCTCCTTGGCGGAAGTTTGGAATCAGCTCCTGCATATACACACCCGTGTTGAGCGGTCCGACCGTCGGCTGCCATGGAAGCGAACGCGGTGTTTTGGCCGGCACGTTCACCTTATCTAAACGGGAAAGAAGCAGTTCCGGAAACGCGCGCAATGCCGCTTGGTCCGACTTGTATCCCGGCGTATTGGCATTGGCGATGTTGTTCGTTAGCATTTCGACGCGGCGCTGCTGCGTCAGCATGCCGCTTGCCGCTGTATATAATCCCCGCAACAAGGGAGGTCACCTCGCTTAGGCTAGGTTTACTATCATTATAAGACACTCATGGAAAAAAACGAATAGATACCATTTCCTAGCGGTAGCTATTCGTCTTGTTTCTTGAGCTTATCAAATGAGTTGCTGCCTTGGGGCGCGATCGATGTTTTCGAGCATGATCCCTGTTCCGATTGCGACGCAATCCATCGGGTTTTCCGCAATAAACACCGGCACTTTCAGCTGCTCGGCAAGCAGTTGATCGATGCCGTGCAACAGCGCGCCGCCGCCCGTCAAAATGACGCCGCGGTCAATAATGTCGGCCGATAGTTCCGGCGGCGTGCGTTCCAATACGCTCTTGGCGGCTTGTACAATCATCGATACTGGCTCGCGCAGCGCCTTTTCGATTTCCGCGGAGCGGATCGTAATCGTGCGCGGCAACCCTGTGACAAGGTCGCGGCCGCGAACGTCAATTTCCTCGTCACGTGCGCCTGGGAATACAGTTGCGACTTTGATTTTGATTTCTTCCGCAGTTCGTTCGCCGATGAGCAGCTTATATTCCCGTTTGATATAATGCAAAATTTCCAGATCGAACTTGTCCCCAGCCATTTTAATGGAAGAGGCGGTGACAATGTCTCCCATGGAGAGAACCGCCACATCGGTCGTGCCACCGCCGATATCAACCACCATGTTTCCGCACGGCTGGAAAATATCCATTCCTGCGCCAATGGCCGCTACTTTTGGCTCTTCCTCCAAATACACTTTTTTGCCGCCGCTTTTTTCCGCTGCCTCTTTGATTGCTTTCCGCTCTACCGATGTCGTGTTCGTCGGGCAACAAATTAAAATGCGCGGTTTGGCGAAAAAGCCTTTCACATCGAGCTTGCTTAAAAAGTGTTTCAACATCGCTTCCGTAATGTCGAAATCAGCGATTACTCCGTCTTTGAGCGGCCGAATGGCAACGATATTCCCAGGAGTACGTCCTACCATTCGCCTTGCTTCTTCGCCGACAGCGAGCACCTTGTTCGTGTTTTTATCGATCGCGACGACGGACGGCTCATTGAGCACAATTCCTTTTCCTTTGACAAAAATGAGTACGTTCGCCGTGCCAAGATCAATGCCAATGTCTCTTGAAAACATATGAATCCTCCTTGCCTCTGCCCTCAAGTCACTCCTAATAGATTATTTTACCATATTCGACTAGGATAATGATACTATTTTTGTGACGAAAGCAGGGCGCAAGGAAAAAAGTTAATTGTTTTTAATCGCTTGTTTTTTGTACTTTTTCTTTGTCGCTTCTCCCCCGCGTAAATGACGAATGGATTTATGATAATCGAGAATTTGTTTGACTTCCTGGGCCAGCTCCGGATTAATTTCCGGCAGCCGCTCGGTTAAATCTTTGTGAACCGTGCTTTTGGAAACACCGAACTCTTTCGCGATGACGCGAACGGTTTTCCTCGTCTCCACGATGTACTTTCCAATCTTGATCGTACGCTCTTTGATGTAATCGTGCACACCACTCGCCCTCCCTAAGTTGGATGTGAGGAGTGTGAAATGAGACTCGCCTCGTGGATGATGAAAACCACTTCTACTTGTGCATTTTGGAAACATCTCGAGCAGGTACTCGTGCTGTTATGAACGATCCCCACCTCAAACACTCTCGTTGTTGTTCAATTTGTAACATTTTATTAGACAAATCGTGCATATATACCAGAAATATCAAGAAGGACAAGGATTTTTTCATAATTTTTTTGTTAATTGTAACAAGATGAAAAATGGGAACGACTATAATAGAAAGGAGTGAGGCCTGATGAGAAAAGGACAGATGATCGGGCTAGTGGGCATCGCTGTGGGGGTGACGGCAATCAGCATGCTTTTTTCCTACAATGAAGGAGAACGGCCAAAGGCAAAAGATGAGGCTTCGCGAGCAAAATCGCAAGTAGAGCGAGGGATGATCGCCGGGGCGCTCAAACCGTCATTAACGTATGAGAAAAAAGACGGAAACTACGTCGTGACGTTTACGGTAAAAAATCAAACCGAGCGCGTACAGACAGTGACGTTTACGAGCGGGAAAAAGTATGATTACATTTTGTACCGCAATGGAAAGAAGGTAAAGCAGTTCAGCGAGGGAAAATTTTTTACGCAAATTTACGAAGAGCGCCAGCTAAAGCAAGGAGAAGAGCTTGTATTCCAAGAAACGTTTACCGATTTGCCGCCGGGAAATTACACGCTTGAATGGTGGCTGGCCGATAAAAACTGGCCGAATGCGAAAGCGACGATTACGTTTACAGTAGAATAACATTTGAAAAACCTGCCTTTGGCGAGAAAGGCAGGTTTTTTATGCTAGTCCCTCCTCCACTTCCCTCTAGTTGAAGTGGGGGCTTCTCAAAAATATCGCGTCGTATACTTTCAATGGCTTCTTTATGGACACAAGCCGTACCCAAGCATGCCGACACGGAAAATGCGAGGAATAAGTGCGCTTGGTTCCTATGCTGTCATCACGCCCTAGTTACCACGCGGCGACAGCGCCGTCGGTGCGCGGCTCCGTCCCGCCCGCGAGCACACCCGAGCGCGGATCGCGCCAAATAATCTGTCCGCGCCCGAATGTCCCGGAATCAAGGGAAACATAGATGTCATGCCCCTTTCGTGTGAGCGCTTCAGCGATATGGCGCGGAAAATGCGGCTCGACGAGCACTTTTTTTCCTTCGATCCATTGCCATCTTGGCGCATCGAGCGCGGCTTGCGGATTGAGATGGAAATCGATCGTGTTCATGATCACTTGCAAATGTCCTTGCGGCTGCATAAATCCGCCCATGACGCCGAACGGCCCGACTGGTTCGCCGCCTTTGGTCAAAAATCCCGGAATAATCGTATGGTACGGTTTTTTCCGCGGTGCCAATCGGTTCACATGGGTTTCATCGAAGGAAAAATTATGGCCGCGGTTTTGCAGGGCGATGCCGGTGCCTGGAACGACCAAACCGGAGCCAAAGCCCATGTAGTTGCTTTGAATAAACGAGACCATATTGCCTTCCCCGTCCGCCGTTGCTAAATATACGGTTCCGCCTTTTGGCGGCGTTCCCGGCGCCGGAAGCAGCGCTTCTTCGCCAATAAGCGCCCGTCTCGCGCCGGCAAACGAATCAGACAGCAACTCTTCGACACGATGCTCCATATGCCTGCGGTCTGCGATATACGCCTGCCCGTCGGCAAATGCCAGTTTCATCGCCTCGATTTGCTGGTGGTATGTCGCGACCGTTGGCGTTTCTAAAACGGCGAATCCTTTCATGATATTCAGCGCCATTAAGGCGACAAGGCCTTGTCCGTTCGGCGGGATTTCCCACACGTCATAGCCGCGGTAGTGAACGGAAATCGGCTCGACCCATTCCGGCTCATACTCGGCTAAATCATCAAGATCCAGAAAGCCATTGTATTGTTTGGAATAGGCGGCGATTTT
Source organism: Parageobacillus sp. NEAU-HV-2 (assembly GCF_059115485.1). Classification (NCBI taxonomy): domain Bacteria; kingdom Bacillati; phylum Bacillota; class Bacilli; order Caryophanales; family Anoxybacillaceae; genus Parageobacillus; species Parageobacillus sp. NEAU-HV-2. The sequence continues at coordinate 177,989 of NZ_JBXUJJ010000007.1, read as the reverse complement.
TTCCGCCAACTCGCCGCGGTAAAAGCTTTCCGCGTTCGTTTCGGCAATGAGGCGAAGCGTATTGGCATGGTCTTTGGACGCCCATATTTCTCCGATTTTCGGCGCGCGCCCGTTCGGCGCAAAAGTCGTAAACCAGCTGGCAAACTCCGGACCTTTTAACGTTTTTTGATACGTTTGAAACGCGGCCTGCCAGTACTTCCCTAACGTTGGAGACACCGGATAGCCGTTTTCCGCGTACTCGATCGCCGGCTTTAGCACTTCCGTAAGCGGCAGCCTGCCAAACCGCTTGGACAGCGCCGCCCACGCCGCCGGCGCACCCGGGACGGTGACCGGAATCCAGCCGTGTTTCGGAATTTCTTCATATCCCCGTTCTTTTACTGCCGCGATCGAAATCGATTTTGGCGAATAACCGCTGGCATTTAATCCATACAGCTTGCCATTTGTCCACACAATGGCAAACGCGTCGCTGCCGATGCCGTTGGAGGTCGGCTCGACGACCGTCAAGCAGGCGGCGGTCGCAATCGCGGCATCGATCGCATTTCCGCCTTTTTTTAGTATCTCCAATCCGGCCTGTGCCGCCAGCGGCTGTGAGGTTGCCACCATGCCGTTGGCTGCAAACGTCGTCATCCGCTGCGACGGATGTGGATAATATAAATAGTCCATTCGACTCCCCCCTAATCGTAAGCCCTGTTGCTAACTATTCGCTTTTCGAAATGGTTTTCCTTTCCTGCTTTCAAAAAAAATCGCCTGTCTCCCTCCACGCAGTGGGAAGGAAACAGGCGATCTCCTGTTACGCTCTTGCCATTCCGATCGAGGCATCTGGCGTTTTGGAGGAAGAAGTGTCATCTTGCTCTTCCTCGCTTGGTGTCGTTGTGCTCTTGTCCGTTGCTGGTGCCTCTTCATCGGATTGCATTTGCTGATCAGAAGATGGTTGTTCGTTCGATTGCGTTTGCTCATCAGAAGATGGTTGTTCATTCGATTGCGTTTGTTCCTCTGTTGACGTTGTGTTGTTTTGTTCGGTTGCGTTGTCATTTCCAGCTTTTTGTTCCGTTAATGCCGTAAGCGGTTTGTCGATGTAGTCGATCGGATTGACCGGCTTGCCGTCTTTGCGGATTTCAAAGTGGGCGTGGATGCCAGCCTCTTGGTTAAATTGGCTTTGGCCTGCCTTGCCGATGATTTCCCCTTGTTTTACCGTATCGCCCGCTTCTACCTTCACGTCAGCAAGCGATTGGTAAACGGTAGTGACGCCGTTTTCATGGTCGATTTCTACGACATAGCCTAAGATCGGGTCTTTTTCCGCTTTAGTGACGGTACCGCTTAACGAAGCAGTGACATCAAACGTTTTGCCGTCTTTGCGGACGATATCGATGCCGTGGTTTGGATGATACGTATTATCATAAAAGACGAGAGCTGCTTCCTGTTCTTCTTTTGACGCTTTGTCATCGTAGAACGGTGTTTTAATTTCTACAGAATTTGCATCAAGGACCGGCATCGTGAATTTTTCTACTGCTTCGTTGACAGGAACGGCCGGCTCGTTATGCTGCGATGTGCCTGATTGGCTGTATTCGTATTCGTCTTTTCCTGTTTTTCCGTCATGTTTGTTCTGGAACCAGAGCGCTCCTGCCACAATAAGGGCAGCACATGTCAAATAGATGGCTGGAAATACCCAACGCTTTCTGAACAACCGTTGTAAACTTGGTTTCTGTAATTGTTTCTTTTCTTCCTCTCTCATGTTCATCACCTCAGCAACCATTTTGAACAGAAAGAGGAAAATATATACACGCAAAAACAACTTTTTCATTTATTTTTTTAAAAAATGTGTCATTTTATGCAAAAAAATAGAGGCGTTTTTGCCCCTATTTTTTTGCCGTCAGCTTATTTAAAAACGCGGTCGCCGAAGAAATGTTCACCCCGCGGTAATAATATTTGACGATTTGGTCGTACGTCTTTCCTTCCTGCGCCATAAAATTGGCTCCGTATTGGCTCATGCCGACGCCATGGCCGTATCCTTTCGTTGTTATAATAATTTCATTGCCTTTGCGCATCCATGTAAAATCCGTCGAGGTTAAATCGAGCTTTTCGCGCACTTCTCTTCCTTTCAATTTTTTGCCGTTGATTTCGACGACATCGACACGTTTCCCAGGCGTGCGCGATAAAATAACGCCAACCGAGCCGTTTTCCGGCAGTTTCACTCCTAGTTTTCGTTCAAATTCCGCCACCGAAATTACTTTTTGGTGATAGAATTTGGGCGACTTTTTATCCCACGGGCTGGCTACGCTTTTTAAGTACGGAAATTCATTTTGCCAATATGCTTCCGAGTTTTCCGTATAGCCGTTGCTTGTCGAAAAAAACGACGCTTCGATCGGCTGGTTGTTGTACGTTAAAATTTGCCCGCGCGTTTCTAGCACCGCTTTCGTAATCTTTTCGATTTTCCAATCGTAGTCGCTACCCCATAAACGTTTCAGCTCGTCATCGCTGTAGTAGACTTGGTGCATCACCGTATCGGTCACATTCGCTCCCTTTGGCAAGCTGATCGGCTGGTCGTTTAATAACTGTTTGACAATGTACGTTCTCGCCGTCAGCGCTTGTGCCTTTAATGCTTCCATCTCGAATTCGGCCGGCATTTCCGCTGCGACGACACCGATGACATATTGCTCGAGCGGAATATGTTCAATGCGCTTTTGTTTGCTGCGGTATACCGCAACTTCGACGGTCGGCCCGCTTTCGGCTGCTTTAACTTGTTGCTTCGTTTCTTGCTGACGCAGTTCTTCCGCCAATTTTTCTACTTTCCCGTCGTGGAATGGAATGACTAATATCGTTGGAACGATCAGTACGACGACAAATAAACATGCAAGGAGTGCCATAATTGGTTTTATCCGTTTCATATAGCCGAGCCTCCAATATTCATTTTTCCAGCACAAGCGGACATCGCTCCCATCAGGCGCAGTCGCATCGATGTTCACCCTGGGAGTGCCTGCGTTTGCTTCTGTTCGTTATATAGTTATGGGCTCGGACAAGTATATATGACAACTTCTTTTTAGAGGGGCTTGTTTAGCTAGCTGTTCCGCCCTTCTTCTCCTTTTGCCCGACATGTCTTCTCATCGTTGTATGTACGAGGGAAAAACAGCGGCAGCTGCCGCGTCCAAAATAAAAACGACCATTCACTACATATGTAGCTGACGGTCGTTTTTTCGGCTTATACGTTCAAATCGTTTACTTTTGCTTCGTCGAACGCTGCTTCCGTTTTTTCATTGACGCGCTCGATATCAGCACCAAGCGCGGCCAGTTTTTCATGGAAGCGGACATAGCCGCGGTCAAGATGTCTTAGTTCCGTCACGCGCGTATAGCCTTCCGCCGCCAAACCGGCTAAAATCAACGCTGCTGCGGCGCGCAAATCGGTCGCCGCCACCTCTGCACCTTGCAAATTACAAGGGCCATTAATAATGACGGAACGTCCTTCAATTTTAATGTCAGCGTTCATGCGGCGGAATTCTTCGACATGCATGAAACGGTTTTCAAATACCGTCTCCGTCACCATGCTCGTACCTTCCGCTTTCAAAAGCAATGCCATCATTTGCGATTGCATGTCGGTTGGAAAACCTGGATACGGCATCGTTTTAATGTCGACCGCTTTTAATGTTTCCGGTCCGATGACTCGTAATCCGTTTTTTTCTTCGATAATGGTGACACCCATTTCTTCCATTTTGGCTATCAGTGAGCTTAAATGTTCTGGAACGGCACCTTGCACAAGAACATTGCCGCCAGTAATGGCCGCTGCAACCATAAATGTACCTGCTTCAATGCGGTCTGGGATCACGGTATGTGTCGTGCCGGTTAATTCGTCTACACCTTCGATGCGAATCGTACCAGTGCCGGCACCGCGCACTTTGGCGCCCATTGCGTTTAAAAAGTTAGCTAAATCGACAATTTCCGGCTCTTTCGCGCAGTTTTCAATGATGGTGGTGCCCTCAGCCAACACGGCCGCCATCATAATATTTTCCGTTGCTCCAACGCTTGGAAAATCCAAATAAATTTTTGCCCCGCGCAATCTTCCTTGTACTTCGGCATCGATAAATCCGTTGCCCACTTTCACGGTCGCTCCCATTGCTTCAAATCCTTTTAAATGCTGGTCAATCGGGCGCGAACCGATGGCGCATCCTCCTGGTAGTGCGACGCGGGCTCGACCATTTCGCGCCAAGAGCGGACCCATGACGAGCACTGATGCCCGCATTTTCCGCACGTATTCAAACGGCGCTTCCATCTTTAACGGGCCGGTGGCATCAACAGCGATCATATTTCTCGCTATGTTTATGTCTACTTCTGCGCCTAAATAGCGGAGCACTTCACTAATTGTATATACATCGGAAAGAGCAGGCACATCATGAATAGCACTTTTTCCATTTGTCGCTAACAATGTTGCAGCGATAACAGGCAAAACGGCATTTTTCGCTCCTTCTACTTTCACGGTGCCGCTCAACCGGTTTCCGCCACGGACGATTATCTTTTCCAAGGTATTCCCCTCCGCGTCCAATTTCTCTATATTAATATTCAACGGTAATGATTGGGGTTCCAATAACGACAGTCGTCTTTCCGCCCAATCTTTCTCTTAAGGCAAGCTGCAGATTCATCGGATGGTTACTGGTTGGAAGAACATTCTCCCACTGCCCAGTATATGCAGATAGCGAAACAAGTGACTCTTCCTGCAAAGACTCGACTGGTCTTGCTTGAAACTCATGTAATAAATGTAATGCGTAATCGAACAAACCACCTTTCATATTATCACTGAAATCTCCTTCAATACAAGTGAAAAATGTAGGTCGTTTCACAAATAGTTGTTTCGACTTTTTCTCTATTTTTTTGACCACTTCTTTCTCTACTTTGTCGTTCCAATTTAGCCCTTTGACTTCATAGAGGATATACGTTTGCGGCTTGTTGTTTATGACCGTCATGATGAGCTGAATTTTTTCTTGAAAGAAGGGGTGTTGGTGTGTGCCAATCGCTTTTTTCAGATGGTGGTTGGTGTCGAAAGACCAGTGAAAAGCGCGGTTTTCTTTCTTCAATTCCGCTAGCTTTTTGAAAAATGCTGCATCATTTTTAATATCGTGGGCATACTCTCTTGTGTAAACGGTCCATTGTTGAATAGTAACATCATTATTCTTGAGGACGCGTGCGATCGTTTCTAACGGATGAAGCGGCCCGTTCCCCATTGCTTCTCCCGATTTGTATTGGCACATGCCGACGATGACGAACAACGCCAATAAAAAAGCGAAGGCGTAGGCTTGTCCTTTTTTCATATCCGTTTCACTTCCTCTCCTTACCTGTTATTGTTGCCAGATCGGAAGTGAACATACATAAAAAAAATCGACAAAATCAAAATTGTAAGCGTTATCAAAAGGTAAAAAAAGGCGAGTAATTTTACTCGCCTCGAAAGAGAAACGGAAGTTGTGTCGACCATGATAAATAGTCGAGAAAAAAGTTGGCGACTGTCGAACCGATCGCAATCGTCAATAAAATGTAAAGCAGACGTCCTTGAAAGACGCGGTTTGGCTTGATTATCGCCTCGAGCCGCACCCCTTGCAGCGTCCACCATGTAATGGCGATAAAAGCAAGATGGACAATAATGCTCACTAGCGCTTGCTGGCCTAGTATTGGCATCATCGCTTTTCACCTCTTTCTACCGCCAAATTAGCGGCCTAGTCGTCGATAAAAAAAGAAGGGGAAGTTTCCCCTTCTATTGTAACGTTATTGCAGGAAATCGCCAAAATGCTGGAACTGGGCGAGAACCTGGTACGCCAAGCTCGGGAAAATGCCAAGCAGCAGGGTGCCAAGCGCGCAAAGCACAACGGTGACTGTCAGCCCGACTGGCAGTTTGACCGATGCTGCTTCGTCGGCGGGACGGAAGAAAATTTGCACAAACACGCCGAAGTAGTAGACGTAGGATACGACCGTGGTCGCGATCATCACCGCAGCGAGCACGTAATGGCCGGGTTCGGTCATCAATGCGCCGAGGAAAATGTTCAGCTTGCCGATGAAACCGGCCGTACCCGGAATGCCGGCCAGCGACAGCAGAAAAATCCCCATCGCTACCGCGAGCAGCGGATTGCGTCGATACAGGCCGGCAAAATGGCTCATATCGTCGGAGTCCGCTTCATCCGACAGGCGCTGAATGACAGCAAACGCGCCAACATTCATCAGTACATAGGCGAGCAAATAAAACCAGATCGAGTCGATCATCACCCATGACATCGCGGCAAACCCGACAAGGAGATAGCCGGCGTGGGCGATGCTCGAATACGCGAACAGACGCTTCATGCTCCGCTGTCTTAATGCGACCGTATTGCCGATGATCATCGTAAGGCCGGCTAACACGGCGATATAATCTTGCATCGACAACAAAAGCGAAGACGAATCTTTTCCGTGCGAAGGCGCGGCGGCAAAAATCGTGATCATCAACCGCAGCAGGATGACAAAACCGGCTGTTTTCGAGACAACGCTTAAAAATGCGGTCACCGGCGTTGGCGCCCCTTGATAGACGTCCGGCGTCCACATATGGAACGGGACGGACGAAATTTTAAACGACAATCCGACGAGCAGCAGGAGAAAAGCAAGGGCCAGCAGGTATTGGTAGTTGCTGTCTGCCAGCTTTTGCACTTCGAGCGCAATCTCTTTCAAATTCGTCGTGCCGGTTAAACCGAAAATATAGCTCATGCCAAACAGCGTGATCGCTGTCGCAATACCGCCGTTAATGACGTATTTTAGCGCTGATTCGTTGGATTGCGCCGATGTTTTGCGGATTCCCGCCAAAATATACGAAGAAACGGATAACAGCTCCAGTCCGACAAACAACGTAATCAAATCGCCGCTTGAAGCCATGATCATCGCGCCGAGCAGCGCGCAAAGGAGCAAATAGTAAAATTCGCCGCGGTGTGAGAGCCCTTCTTTTGGACGGTAATCGAGCGCAAGCAGGAGGCAAAGCGCCCCTCCAGCCAGTATCAGCAGCTTAAACGCCTTGCTGAAGGCATCAAGGCGGAACGTATCGTACAAAATCGACACTGGTTTTGCCGGAATGAGCCCTGCGGTCGCGATAAGCGCAAGGGCGACGCCGACCACCGCGATCCATGCAAGCGGGCGCCGGTTTTTATCATTTGGCATCAATAAATCGGCCAGCGAGAGAATGAGCGCCGTGATCAAAACGATAAACTCCGGTGTCATCATGCCCCATTTGTATTGCAATAATGTATGCATGCTCATCTCTCTCACCCTCCTAACCCGTTCATCATCATTTCAATCGCCGCCTGCAACGGCTTCGCTAACATGTACGGATAAACGCCGACGGCGACAATGAGCGCGAGCAAAATGAACGCCGGAACCGCTTCGCCCGCGCTCATATCCAGCGCTTGTACGCCATCGCGCCTAGACGGGCCAAACGTCATATTCAATACGGCGCGCAGCATGTAAACGGCGGTCATAATGATGCCAAGCGTGCCAATCGCAGCGACAACCGGCCTCACTTGGAACAGCCCTAAAAAGGCAGTAAATTCGCTGATAAATCCCGACATTCCCGGCAGGCCGAGCGATGCCATCGCACCGGCAAGCAAACACCCTGCTGTCAGCGGCATCGCTTTTGCGAGTCCGCCTAAACGGTCGATCGCCGTCGTATTCGTCCGTTCGTATAAAATGCTGACGAGCAGGAACAGGAACGCGGCAATCAACCCGTGGGAAACCGCCTGGAAGATGGCGCCTTGAATACCCGCTTCATTGAGCGCACCTAATCCGATCAATATAATCCCCATATGCGAAACGCTCGAATAGGCGAGCACCATTTTGAATTCCTCTTGCACGAACGCTAAAAATGCTCCATACAATAGGTTGACGATCCCTAGCACGGCAATCCAAAAGGCAAAATGGCGAAACTGATCAGGAAACAGCCCGATGCCGAAGCGAATGAGACCGTACGCCCCTATTTTCAAGAGCACGCCGGCGTGCAGCATGACGATCGATGGCGGCGCTTCGACATGGACGCGCAGCATCCAGCGGTGGAACGGCACGATCGGCAGTTTAATGCCAAAGGCGATAAACAAAGCGACAAACAGCCATAACCGAAGTTCCTTAGAAAGCGGCGCAATCAGCTGCACCTGTGCCACCGGATTGTGCAGCATTTCTTTTAACAACACGAGATTCGACGTTCCGGCACGGGCGAATAAAACGAGGATGACGATGAGCAAAATCGCTGAACCAAGCCCATTGTACAGCAAGTAGCTGTAGGCGGCACGCTCCCGGTCAAACCCTCCCCACTTGCCGACTAAAAAGAACATCGGAACGAGCGTCATTTCCAAAAAGATAAAGAACAAAATCATATTTCCTGCCGCAAATACGCCAAGCATGCCGATCTCTAGCAAAAGAAAGAGCTGAAAATAACCTTTCCATTCCTTTTTAATGTGAATGGAAGCGGCGGCGGCAAGCGTCGCCAATAGCGATGTCAATACGATCATCACGAGCGAAAAGCCATCGATATTCAGCTCATAGCGAATCAAGTAGGTCGACTCCGTAAGAAACGGAAAATCAGCAAAGCGAACCCAGTCATGCTTTTCCGCCAAATGCTCAAGGCGATAGCCTCGCAAATATTGCGAAAAGGCAAAAAGCGATAAAAGAAGCGGCGGCAGCGTCGATAAAAAGCCGAGCAGTTTGACCGTCCGTTCTTGCGTTTTTGGCACAAACGCAAGCAAAATCATGCCAAGCAGCGGGGAGAAGATTAAGAGTGACAGAAAGTACGTTCCATTCATTATAAGTACCCCCCTGTGAACGCGAGAATGACGACGAGAAGCGCAAGGCCGACGAACGTGACAGCGCCGTACGTTTGCACTTGCCCGTTTTGCATGCGCGACCCGAGCAATGCGACCGTATGGACGGTTGCGGTGATCAAGCGGGCAACCCCTTCGACAAGAAAGCGGTCGATATACGAGAGTAATAGACTGATTGCCGTCGCCGCATAGCCAACGGTGTGCATATACAATTCATCGATGTAATACTTATTCCGCAGCAAGCTGTACGTATGCGGAACGCGCGAGCTGAGCCAATCCCGCGCAAGCGATCGTTTTCCGTACATAAGCCACGCCAGGAAAATGCCAAGCAAGGAAACGGCCGTCGCCACCACCATAATCCAGCCCGGCGCTGTTTCATGCGCATAGGCGCCGTCTGTCAGCCAATCGCCAAGAAAAGTGCCGAACCAAGGGGTATGAACGTACCCGGCGGCAACAGCGAGCACGGCGAGCACGATCATCGGCAGCGTCATCACTGCTGGCGCTTCATGAACGTCTTTTGCATCATGACGCTTTTCCCCGCCAAAGACGAGGAAAAAGAGGCGGAACATGTAAAACGCGGTGAAAAAGGCGGCTGCTACCGCGATCCAGAACAAGACGATATGCCCGTGCGTCCAGGCGGCCACCAAAATTTCATCCTTGCTGAAAAATCCGGAGAAAAGCGGGACGCCGCTAATCGCTAACGTGCCGATGAGAAACAGCGGTGCAGTAAGCGGCATTTTCCGCCAAAGCCCGCCCATTTTTTCAATGTCTTGCGTATGGACGGCATGAATGACGCTTCCCGCCGCTAAAAACAAGAGCGCTTTGAAAAACGCATGGGTCGTTAAATGGAAGATGCCTGCCACATAACTTCCCGAACCGAGCGCCAGCATCATGTAGCCGAGCTGGCTTACCGTCGAATACGCGAGCACCCGTTTAATGTCGGTTTGCACCAAACCAATCGTAGCGGCAAAGAGCGCCGTAAATCCCCCGACCACTGCCACCGTCATCATTGCCGTTTCGCTCGCTTCATATAGCGGGAACAAGGCAGCGATTAAGTAAACCCCGGCGGCAACCATCGTGGCCGCGTGGATTAATGCCGAAACCGGCGTCGGGCCTTCCATCGCGTCCGGAAGCCATGTATGGAGCGGGAACTGGCCTGATTTCCCGACGGCGCCGATGAAAATCAAAATCGCCGTTAAGGTCACCATCGTCGGCGACAACGTGCCGTTTTCTGCTGCTTGGAAAATATCATCGTATGCGAAACTGCCAACTTGCCAGAATAATAGAATCATGCCGATGAAAAAGCCGACATCGCCAATGCGTGTCATAATAAACGCTTTTTTGGCAGCTGCCTTTGCTTCCTCTTTATAGAAGTAAAATCCGATTAATAGAAACGAGCCGAGACCGACGAGTTCCCAAAACACGTATGTCTGCAGCAAATTCGGTGAAAGCACAAGGCCAAGCATCGCAAAGGTGAACAGCCCTAAATACGCATAGAAAACGGAGAAGCGCTCATCCCCATGCATGTATCCTTTCGAATAGATATGTACGAGAAAGCTAACGAGAGAAACAATGACGAGCATCCATGCGTTTAGTGCCGTCACCGCAAATCCGGCGGTTAATTTCGCGCTGCCGACGGTCAGCCATACATGTTCCGCTTTGTATGTCGAACCGCCGAGCCGGTCCAACAGCACGGCGAGCGAGACGAGGAAGGAAAAAAGCGTCATAAGGATGCCGACATGTGCACTCATTTCTTTCATTTTTTTCCCTAATGCTAACAAGAAGAAAAAGGAAAACAACGGAAAAAGCGGTACGATCCAGGCTATTTCCATCATGGTATCACAGTCCCCTTTTATGAAGAGCTTTTTTCAGCAAAAGCTCTTTTCATTTTCCACCCTATTTTTAATCCTTTAGCGAATCGATCTCATCGATATTCACTGTTTTGCGGTTGCGGTAAAGCGCCATTAACACCGCCAGGCCCACGGCCGCTTCGGCCGCCGCTACCGCGATCGTAAACAGCGCAAAAATCTGTCCGGTAATGCCGGGATGGGCCCCGTATTTGGCAAACGCCACTAAGTTAATATTGACCGCATTTAGCATTAATTCAATGCAAATAAGGACAATGACGGTATTTCGCTTCGTCAGCGCGCCGTACAGACCGATGCAAAACAAAATGAGCGCTAACGCGAGATACACGGATAAAGGAACGGAGCTCATTTCGATGCCCCCTCATCATCTTTTTTCGCCAGTATAATCGCCCCGACGAGCGCGACAAGCAAAATGACGGACGCAATTTCAAACGGGATTGTATAATGGGAATATAGCGCTATGCCGATCTGCTCTGTATTGTTTTCATGGAGGTGGGCGCCTTCCTCGCCAAAATCAAGCTGGTAAACGCCGAGATAAACGGCGATGCCAAAGGCGAAGACGGCAATGGCGGTGAGCGCTTTGCGCCAAAATCCGCCCGTTGTCGTTTTTTCTCCCTCTTCTTCCTGGTGGCGCGTCAGCATGATGCCAAACAGCATCATAATGGTGATGGCACCCGAGTAGATCAACACTTGCACGACAGCGACAAACTCCGCCGATAACAGCACATACAGCCCCGCGATGCTGATGAAGGTGAACACGAGCGCGATGACCATGTGAACGACTTTCGTTAAGTTGAGCATCAACACCCCGCCGGTAATGGCAACAAGGGCGAGTGCTAAAAAGGCGAGATATTCTCCGCTCACGGCTTATTCTCCTTTCGAATGTTTGTATCGTTCTCATCGAGCCATGCCAAATCTTTATAAAGGGCATCGCGGCTGTATTCGGCCAGTTCGAAATTGTTGGTCATGACAATCGCTTCCGTCGGACATACCTCGGTGCAAAGGTCGCATAAAATACAGATTTCAAAGTTAATGTTGTACGTATCGATGATTTTCCCTTTTTTCGTCGGATCCGGGTGCTTTTTCCCCGTTAGCTGAATACAGTCCGTCGGACAAATATTGGCACATTGGTTGCAAACAATACATTTTTCCGGATAAAACTTTTGAATGCCGCGGAACCGGTCCGGAAGCGGAAGCGGTTCGTTCGGATAGTCGTACGTCACTTTCTCGCGCGTCAAATTTTTTAACGTATACGCCAATCCTTTAGCCAACCCGATCATGCCTGTCACCCCATTTCGATTAGAAAAATAGTTCTTTCACCAGCGCCGTCACAAAGATATTGGCAAGCGCAACAGGAAACAATACTTTCCAGCCTAATTCCATAAGCTGATCGGCCCGCAGGCGCGGGAAGGTCGCGCGGAACCAAATGAGAACGAACACGACGACGCTGAATTTGAGCGCAAACCAAACCGGCCCTGGAATAAAGCCTAAAAACATGACCGGATGCCAGCCGCCTAAAAATAATATCGTTGTCAGGGCGGCCATCGCAAAAAAGTACACATACTCAGCAAGCATAAAGAACGCCCAACGGAAACCGGAATATTCGACATGAAATCCGGCGACCAGCTCAGATTCCGCTTCCGGCAAGTCGAACGGCGTGCGGTTTAACTCGGAGACGGCCGCGACGAGAAACACGATAAACGCGACTGGCTGCGTAAAAATGTACCATACGTCTTTCTGCGCTGCAACAATATCGTTTAAGTTTAAACTTCCTGTCAGCAGCACGATGCCAAGCACGGACATCACGAGCGGAATTTCATAGGAGATCATTTGCGCTGCTGCGCGCATGCCGCCGATGAGCGCGTATTTATTGTTCGATGCCCATCCGCCGGTAACGACGCCGATCGTCGTCAGTCCCGAAACGGCAATGTAATAAAGGAGGCCGACGCCGATATCGGCAAACTGAAACGCATCGGTAAACGGCAGCACCGCCAATACCATAAACGCCGGCGCAAAGGCAAGGATTGGCGCCAAAATGAACAACGGCCGGTCCGCCGCTTTCGGAATCGTGTCTTCTTTCAGCAGCAGCTTCAACACATCGGCCACCGTTTGCAAAAGCCCCCAGCGGCCGCCGACATGGTTTGGGCCGTAGCGGCCTTGCATAAAGCCCATCACTTTCCGTTCCGCCAAAATGCCGTACGTGACAAAGCCAAGCACCACCAATAGCAACGCGGCACCCAGCCCGAAAAAAATGGCCACATTCGTCCAGCTTGGGACGGAATTCAGCAATTGTTCCATTATCCGTCGACCTCCCCGAGCACAATATCGATGGAGCCAAGAATGGCAATGACGTTCGCGATATTTTCACCTTTCAGCAGCTTCGGAAGTATTTGCAAATTGTAAAACGACGGCCGACGGAATTTGAGGCGGTACGGCTCTTTTTTGCCGTCGCTGGCGATATAGCAGCCGATTTCGCCACGCGGCGATTCGATGCGGACGAACGTTTCTCCCGGCGGCGCTTTAATGATCCGCGGCACTTTCCCCATAATTTCCCCGCTTTCTGGAAATTGCTCACACGCTTGTTCAATGATGTTTAACGATTGTTCGATTTCTGCCAAACGGCACTGATAGCGGGCAAAACAGTCTCCTTCCTCCGCGACGGGGATGTCGAAATCGAAGCGGTCATAAATGGAGTACGGCTCGTTTTTCCGCAAGTCCCATTTCACGCCGGTGCAGCGCAAGTTCACACCGCTTAATGAATAGTTGAGCGCGTCCTCTTTCGTATATTTGCCGATGCCGATGACACGATGGCGGAAAATTTCATTCCCCGTCACCAGATCGTGATAGCCGGCAAGTTGTTCGCGCATATACGGGACAAACTGCTTCACTTTTTCGATCCAACCATCCGGCGCATCCCATTTCACACCGCCGACGCGCATATAGTTGAAAGTCAGGCGTGCTCCCGATAGCTCGTTTAATAGATTAATAATCATTTCCCGCTCGCGGAACGCATATAGAAATGGGCTGATGGCGCCAATATCGAGCAAATACGTCCCCCACCAGACAAGATGGCTGGCGATTCTCCCAAGCTCCATTGCCAAAACGCGTAAATATTCTGCCCTTTCCGGAACTTCAATGCCCATCATCGTTTCGACGGCATGGCAAATGACATAGTTGTTCGTCATTGCCGACAAATAGTCCATCCGGTCCGTGTACGGGATGATTTGCGTATATTGCAGACTCTCTGCCAGCTTTTCCGTTCCGCGGTGGAGGTAGCCGATGACCGGTGTCGCTTCTTGAATGATCTCGCCATCCACTTTTAAGATGAGGCGGAAAACCCCGTGTGTGCTTGGGTGCTGCGGTCCTACGTTTAAAATCATTTCTTCCGTCCGAAGCATACGCTATACCTCCACGTCGTATGGTTCATAATCTTTGCGAAGCGGATATCCGACCCAGTTTTCCCCTAAAAAGATGCGGATTAAGTTCGGATGCCCTTTAAAGCGGATGCCAAGCAGGTCGTACGCCTCGCATTCCGGCCAGTTGGCCCCTTGCCAAAGCGGAACGAGCGAATCAATTTCCGGCTGGTCCCGGTCGATTTTTACTTTCAAGGCAACCGCTTGCTGGTTTTTATAAGAATATAAGTGCACATATACTTCCATATGCGTCTGAAAATCGGTTCCGTGCAGTTCGGATAAGTAGTCAAAGCCAAGCTGTTCATTATATTTAAGGAACTCAGCGATTTTGTAGTAAGTTTCTTTTTTGGCGACCAACGTCGGAACGTCTTTGGCAAGGCGGTTGATGTACGCATCCTCTAGAACATCCTCGCCAAGATGTTCGCGGATCACCTTCACATATTTATCAAGCAACGGCTGATTTGGCGATGGGGCTTCTTCCTTTTGTGCCGTTGTTTCCGCCCCAGCCGCCTTCGCCTTCGCTGCCGCCGCCGCTTTCGCTTTTGCCGCGGCAACCGCCTTTGCTTTTGCCTTGGCGAGCTCGTCGTCGCTGTCAGCGGATCCCTCCTCGCCTGCCTGCTGCTTGGCGAGCGCTGCCGCCCTCGCCTTTGCTGCGGCTGCGGCTTTTGCTTTTGCCGCAGCGATCGCTTTTTGTTTCGCCAGCTCATCATTCGTTTCGCCGCCCGCTGCTTCCTTCGCTTTTTGTTTGGCGAGCGCTGCCGCTTTCGCTTTCGCTGCGGCCGCGGCCTTTTTCTTGGCAAGCGCGATGTCGTCTTCCCCCTCCGCGGCTTGGTTACCTGATGCTTCTTTCTGTTTCCGCAACTCCGCCGCTTTCGCCCGCGCTGCTTCCGCTGCCTTCTTCTTCGCTAAGGCGATGTCGTCTTCCGACTCCACGGCTTGATTGCCTGCTGCTGCTGCTTTCTGTTTCCGCAACTCCGCTGCTTTCGCTCGCGCTGCTTCTGCTGCCTTCTTCTTCGCTAAGGCGATGGCATCTTCCGACTCCGCAGCTTGATTGCCTGCTGCTGCTTTCTGTTTCCGCAACTCAGCCGCTTTCGCCCGCGCTGCTTCTGCCGCTTTTTTCTTCGCTAAGGCGATGTCGTCTTCCGACTCCGCGGTTTGGTTACCAGCTGCTGCTGCTTTCTGTTTCCGCAACTCCGCTGCTTTTGCCCGCGCTGCTTCTGCTGCCTTCTTCTTCGCTAAGGCGATGTCGTCTTCCGACTCCGCGGTTTGGTTACCAGCTGCTTCTTTTTGTTTCCGCAACTCTGCTGCTTTCGCTCGTGCCGCTTCCGCCGCTTTTTTCTTCGCTAAGGCGATGTCGTCCGCTGACGGCTCCGTTTTTTCTTCCGTTACATCTTTTTTCGCATCGTCAGACGGCTGTTCCGCCTGCTCGGCGGCCCGCTTCGCTGCTAGCCGTTCCCTTGCCAGCTGTTTTGCGCGCTCGGCCGCCTCTTTTTTCAGCTGCTGTAAATCTTTTTCCTCGCTCATCGATTACAGCACCTTCTTCCCTGTCTTCGCTTCATAACGAATCTTTTCTTTTAATTTATTAATCCCGTAAATCAACGCGGCGGGATTTGGCGGACAGCCAGGAATATAGACGTCGACCGGCACGATTTGATCTACTCCTTTGACGACGCTGTAGGATTTCACATACGGTCCGCCCGCCGTCGCGCATGATCCCATGGCGATCACCCATTTTGGCTCCGGCATTTGGTCATATAAGCGGCGCAGAATCGGCGCCATCTTTTTCGTCACCGTTCCCGAGACGATCATGACGTCGGACTGCCGCGGCGAGGCGCGGAAAAACGAGCCAAACCGGTCTAAATCGTAGTGGGAGCCGCCGACCGCCATCATTTCAATCGCACAACAGGCAAGACCGAACGTTAGCGGCCAGAGGGAATTGCTGCGGGCCCATGCCTTTAACTGATCAAACGTCGTCAAAAACACATTGCGCTTTATCTCTTCCATCTCCCCTTCAGGGACGTCAAGCCATTTTACATCCATTGTAACACCTTCTTTTTCCAAGCATAGATGAGCCCTAAAACAAGCATGAGCACGAAAATAAACATTTCAATGAGAGCAAATAATCCCAATTTGTTATAGGCGACAGCCCATGGATATAAAAACACGGTCTCCACATCAAAAATGACAAACAATAGAGCGAACATGTAGTAGCGGACTTGAAACTGAACGCGCGAATCATGGAACGGATTGTTACCGCTTTCATAAGTGGTTTGCTTTGCTTCGCTCGGAACGTGTGGACGCAATAACTTTCCGAGCGTCAATGCCCCGACAGGAAGCAAAACGCCGATACATAAAAACACAAACACAATCAAGTAGCTATTGGCGTATACGTTCCCCAACTGCGATACGCTCCCTTCGTATGTAGATGTTTTATTTTTTAAAAATATTTCATTATTACAATTATTTTCATCACCATTATAACATTCATATCCAGCAGTGTCGACAAAACCTGGAATTTAACTCATCAGCATCGTAACAATAAAAAAAGACGAAGGAAATATATTTCCTCCGTCTTTATTTCATTTGCGCTACGTTTAAACGGTTGATAGCGCGTTTGAGCGCCAGTTCTGCCCGTTTAAAGTCAATATCATCCTGTTTGCTTTGCAGACGGCGTTCTGCGCGTTCTTTTGCCGCTTTCGCGCGGGCCACATCAATATCTTCCGCTCTTTCCGCCGCTTGTGCCAAAATCGTTACTTTGTCAGGGCGGACTTCCAAAAATCCGCCGCTAACCGCGATATATTCTGTTTTCCCCTCTTTTTTCAGGCGAACGGCACTGATCTCCAGCGGTGCGACAAGCGGAATATGCCCTGGCAAAATTCCAAGCTCTCCGCTTTTTGCTTTCGTGCTAACCATCTCTACGTCCGCTTCATATACCGGGCCATCAGGAGTAACGACACTGACTTTGATCGTTTTCATCATGAAATCCTCCTATGCCCCTCAATTAAACTTCTACGCCCATTTGCTTCGCTCTTTCAACGACTTCTTCAATGCGCCCTACTAAGCGGAAAGCATCTTCTGGAATATGGTCGTATTTTCCTTCCAAAATTTCTTTAAAGCCGCGTACCGTTTCTTTAACAGGCACATAGGAACCTGGCTGGCCGGTAAACTGCTCCGCGACGTGGAAGTTTTGCGATAAGAAGAATTGAATGCGGCGAGCGCGAGCAACGACCAATTTATCTTCATCGGATAGCTCATCCATACCGAGAATCGCGATAATATCTTGCAATTCTCTATAGCGTTGCAACGTTTGTTGCACTTTGCGCGCTACTTGGTAATGTTCTTCGCCGACGATTTCAGGCGCAAGCGCGCGCGATGTGGACGCAAGCGGATCCACGGCCGGATAAATACCCATTTCCGCAAGTTTTCGCTCCAGGTTCGTCGTTGCGTCCAAGTGAGCGAACGTTGTTGCTGGAGCTGGGTCGGTATAGTCGTCCGCTGGGACGTAAATCGCTTGAATCGATGTGATAGAACCAACCGCTGTTGAAGTGATACGTTCTTGCAATTGACCCATTTCTGTCGCAAGTGTCGGTTGATAACCTACGGCAGAAGGCATGCGGCCTAATAGCGCCGAAACCTCGGAACCGGCCTGCGTGAAACGGAAAATGTTGTCGATAAAGAGCAACACGTCTTGTCCTTGCTCATCACGGAAATATTCCGCCATCGTTAATCCGGTCAACGCAACGCGCATCCGTGCACCAGGCGGCTCGTTCATTTGTCCGAACACCATCGCAGTTTTGCTGATAACGCCAGAATCTTTCATTTCATGGTAAAGGTCGTTTCCTTCACGAGTGCGTTCCCCTACGCCAGCGAATACGGAAATACCACCGTGCTCTTGCGCAACGTTATGAATAAGCTCTTGGATTAAAACCGTTTTTCCTACACCAGCACCGCCGAATAGACCGATTTTTCCACCTTTAATGTATGGAGCAAGCAGATCAACGACTTTAATACCTGTTTCCAAAATTTCTACTTCTGTTGCAAGTTCTTCAAACTTTGGCGCTGGGCGATGGATTGGGTCACGACGCGCATCAGCCGGAATTTCCCCTTCTAAGTCGATCGGTTCCCCTAATACGTTGAATACACGGCCAAGGGTGACTTCTCCAACTGGAACGGAAATTGGCGCACCTGTGTCAATGACTTCCATTCCACGAATCAATCCGTCTGTCGATGCCATCGCAATCGTACGGACCGTATCGTCACCAAGGTGAAGTGCTACTTCCAATGTCAAGTCGATGTCGACTTCATTTTCATTGCGCGCTTTATGTTGGATTTTCAGAGCGTTGTAGATCGCAGGAAGATGCCCGTTTTCGAACTTTACGTCTACAACCGGACCCATAACTTGAATAACGCGTCCTTTTGTCATCGTTTTCCCTCCTAACTTGCTAGTTGGACAGCAGTACCTATATAAGTTAAATTCGAAAATTCTACTTTTGTGATCCATTTTTTCGACTGTCGGTGACCGAACAACAACCCGTTATGCGGACAATGTCATTGTCCGCTACGGTGTTGTTCGGTCATCTGTCACGCTTATGCGTGACGAAGGCAAGTCATCGACTTGCCTCCGACAGTCGAAAAATCTTTCGATAAAAAGTGAAAAAGATGAAATATCAAGTTGCGTTTATATAATTGCCGCTTTCGGCTTACTGTTATTGCAACGCGTTTGCTCCCGCCACGATTTCCGTGATCTCTTGGGTAATCGCTGCTTGACGAGCACGGTTGTAGGAAAGGGTAAGCGTACGAATAAGCTCGTGCGCGTTGTCCGTCGCATTTTTCATCGCTGTCATCCTTGCTGCATGCTCGCTTGCTTTCGCATCTAACAGCGCACCATAAATAAGGCTTTCGGCATATTGCGGCAACAGCACATCTAAAATTTCTTCTTGAGAAGGTTCAAATTCGTACGTTGTCCGTTGTTTGTTATCGACTATATCCGTTAACGGCAGCAGCTTTCTTTCCGTTACTTCTTGTTGGATCGCACTGACGTAATGGTTGTAGTACATATACAACTCATCAAACGTACCATCTGTAAACAAGCCGACCGTCTTATTCGCAATTGCTTGAATATCCGCAAAAGAAGGTTGGTCCGGCAACCCAGCAATATTTAAAACGACCGGTAAATTTCTCTTTTTGAAAAAGCTTAAACCGACACGGCCAATGACAATAATTGCATATTCATCCGGCGATTGATGGCGCTGTTGAATCGTTTGGTACACGGTGCGAAGAACGTTGCTGTTATACGCTCCTGCCAAGCCGCGATCCGATGTGATCACCAAATATCCCGTCTTTTTCACCGGGCGCGAAACCAACATTGGATGGGTCGCATTGCCGGCACCGAGCGCGACGTTCGCCACGACTTCTTGCATTTTTTCCATATATGGAACAAACGATTTCGCGTTCATTTCCGCACGGTTTAGCTTCGAAGCGGAAACCATCTCCATCGCCTTTGTAATTTGGCTCGTTTTCTTTGTCGCGTTGATGCGCTTCTTAATGTCGCGTAAGGATGCCAAAGGTTTCACCACCTTTTTTCTGCACGAAATCTAAGAATAGAGGGGAACAGAAGCCGTCATTCCTTCTGTTCCGCCCTTCTTTATTGGGAAACAACAAATGTTTTCTTGAACGCTTCGATCGCTTTGTTGAAATCTTCTTCGTTTGGAAGATCTTTTGTTGTACGAATATGTTCAAGCAAGTGCTGGCCGTTTTGGTCGAGCCATAAGAAGAATTCTTTTTCAAAGCGGCGAATATCTTCAACAGGAATGTCGTCTAAGAAACCGCGAGTAAGCGCGTAAATGATCGCCACTTGTTTTTCTACTGGAATCGGTGCATGCAAGTCTTGTTTTAACACTTCTACTGTGCGGGCACCGCGCGCGAGCTTCGCTTGCGTCGCTTTATCAAGGTCTGATCCGAACTGTGCGAACGCTTCAAGTTCGCGATACGCCGCTAAGTCCAAACGAAGCGTACCCGATACTTTTTTCATCGCTTTAATTTGTGCCGCACCACCGACGCGGGATACGGAAAGACCAGCGTTAATCGCCGGGCGAACGCCGGAGAAGAACAAGTCTGATTGCAAGAAAATTTGTCCGTCTGTAATGGAGATAACGTTCGTCGGAATGTAAGCAGAAATGTCACCCGCTTGCGTTTCGACAAACGGAAGCGCTGTTAACGAACCTCCGCCTTTGGCATCGCTTAGTTTTGCCGCGCGTTCTAAAAGGCGAGAGTGTAAGTAGAATACGTCACCTGGATATGCTTCACGGCCTGGCGGACGGCGAAGCAAGAGCGACAATTCGCGGTAAGCTGCCGCTTGTTTCGATAAGTCGTCGTAAACAACAAGCACGTGCTGACCTTTATACATGAAATATTCGCCCATCGCTACACCCGCATATGGCGCAAGGAATAACAATGGCGCTGGTTGTGATGCAGATGCCGTTACAACGATCGTATAATCGAGCGCACCGTGTTTCCGCAACGTTTCGACAACCGTGCGGACCGTTGATTCCTTTTGCCCGATAGCGACATAAATACAAATCATATTTTGATCTTTTTGGTTGAGGATCGTATCAATGGCAACCGATGTTTTCCCTGTTTGACGGTCCCCGATGATAAGCTCGCGCTGACCGCGGCCGATTGGCACCAATGCGTCAATCGCTTTAATCCCTGTTTGTAGCGGTTCATGAACCGATCTCCGGTCCATAACCCCTGGCGCTGGGCTTTCAATTGGACGAGTTTCTGTCGTTTCGATTGGGCCTAAACCGTCAACTGGTTGTCCTAGAGGGTTGACAACACGGCCGATTAACGCTTCCCCGACAGGCACTTCCATAATCCGGCCTGTACGGCGCACTTCATCGCCTTCTTTAATTCCTGTATATGGACCTAAAATAACGATACCGACGTTATTTTCTTCCAAGTTTAACGCCATTCCCATCACGCCGTTGGAAAACTCAACAAGCTCCCCGGCCATGACATTGTCCAGTCCATGGGCGCGCGCAATTCCGTCACCAATTTGAATAACGGTGCCGACATCGCTTACTTGAATTTCAGACTGGTAGTTTTCAATTTGCTGCTTAATGAGCGCGCTGATTTCTTCCGCTCTGATGCTCATGCCTTTCACCCCTATCTTCAAATCTTTAGCCAATAAGCTGTCGTTGAATCCGTTCTAATTTTCCGCTGATGCTGCCATCGTAAATGCGGTTGCCGATGCGCAGCTTCACGCCGCCAATTAAGCTTGGATCGACAATATTTTCAATATGAAGCGTCGTTTTGCCGATTTTTTTCGCAAACACTTCGGAAAGCGCACGTTTTTCCTCTTCCGTTAGCGGGCGCGCCGAATACGCAGTTGCCTCAGCAACGCCGCGGGCTTCATTCACCAGCTCAATAAACTGCTCCGCCAGCTCTGGAACGAGGTCGATACGGTGGCGTTCCAAAAGCAGCAACAATGTATTTTTTAGCGGGGTTGAAACCGCCGCAAACGTTTCTTGAAGAAGCGCCTTTTTCTTTTCTAAAGATAGCTTCGGATACGTCAATAACGATAAAAATTGCTCGTTTTCCGCCAACGCTTGGCGCACGACGCGAATTTCCTCTTCTAACTGGTCTAGAAGCTGCTTTTCGAGCGCAATTTGAAAAAGAGCTAACGCATACCGCTTTGCTATAATTTCTTTGTTCATCGACCTTCTCCTACCTCTTGAATGTACTCGTTAATCAGCTTCGCTTGATCTTGTTCGGTTAACTCTTTTTCAATTACTTTGGAAGCAATTAATACAGATAGTGAAGCGACTTGCTCACGCAACGCGGCCATCGCTTGCTCTTTTTCGCGTTCGATTTCTTTTTTCGCCGCTTCTTTTAATCGCTCTGCTTCCGTACGGGCAGAAGCAATAATTTGTTCTTTTTGCTCTTCCGCCAGCTTGCGCGCATTTTCGATCAGCTCTTGCGCTTCCTGGCGCGACTGTTTCATTAATTCGCGCTGCTCCTGAAGCAGTTTTTCCGCTTCTTGGCGATGCTTTTCCGCTTGAGCGATTTCATTGGCAATGTGCTCTTCACGCTGTTTCATGATATTCATTAACGGCTGCCAAGCGAATTTGCGCAACAAGGCTAATAAAATAATAAACATTAACAACTGATAAATAATGTCGCCGCTGTTGATGCCTGTATGATGTGCGGCTTCGCCCAGCGCCAATAGTTTTGCATTGAATAACACCGCGTTTCACTCCTTTCGATAGCTATGCGCAACTACCCTGAACCTCCGCACGACGAAAACCGGCGGGTTCTGACGTATTAAAGACTTTTTCCTACACCTTCATCGAGGCACTCGCTCTTGTTCCGTCAAGTATCTTGGGCAAACACCCCACTGGTGTTTACCTGTCGGCCCGGTTCAAAACCGTTTCCCGCTTCATCCCAGTGACTGGAGCCACAGGCTTTCGTGGCTATATACTTTTGTAATTTTGAAAATACGTACATAAAGGAATGGCGAAGGTGATCGTCGACACGAACTTCGCCATCATCAAAAAAGTATTTCGTTATCTGTTCATGACGATGAAGGAAATAACGACACCAATGATCGGCAGCGCCTCAACTAACGCAACCCCGATAAACATCGTCGTTTGCAAAACAGGGCGCAATTCTGGCTGACGTGCAATCCCTTCTACTGTACGACCTACGATTAAACCGTTACCGATACCAGCACCAAGTGCTGCTAAACCTACTGCAATCGCAGCTGCAATTAAATTCATAGTTAAATATCCTCCTTCTGCTTTCGTTTATTTATTATTTTAAAATTTATAATTAATGGTCTTGGCTAACTTTATGGGCCATATAAACCATTGTTAACATCGTGAAAATGAATGCTTGGATACAGCCGACGAAAATACTGAATGCTTGCCACGCCATCATCGGAATCGCGCCGCCAATAGCGCCAAGCACCCCATGGTTTGTTCCAAGCCCTGCTAGCAATCCTAGCAAAATTTCGCCAGCAAAAATGTTTCCGTAAAGACGGAGACCTAATGTTAAGGTATTGGCAAATTCTTCAATGATTTTCAATGGGAATAAGAAAGTCATAGGCCGCGTATAATCGCGCATATATTCGGATACGCCCTTCATTTTCACGCCGTAGTAATGGGTGAGCCCCACAATCATGACGGCAAGCGTGAGCGTAATCGTGGCATCCGCCGTCGGCGACTTCCACCAAAGTTCATCGCCTACGCGTACGGAAAACGGCAAGCCGAGCATATTAGCAACGAAGATGTACATGATAAGCGTAACACCCAGCGTCAAAAAACGGCCGCCCGTTTGCCAATCCATGGTGCTATTGATGATTCCTTTAACGAAATCAAACACCCATTCAATGAAATTTTGCATCCCGGTCGGACGCAACTGCAAAGAACGCGTCGCCGCGATCGCAATGATAAATACGATCAAACTGGTGACCGTAATCATTAAAACGTTAGATAAGTTAAAAGTAAGTCCTAAAAACTCATAAATCGGTGCCCCGTGTTGCAATCGTTCCTCACCTCTCTTTCATACATGTTGCCCATTATTTTTCCATTTTCGCAAAAGAAAATCTATTATAATGACAATATAGGATGTCATTAATCCCAGCACTACAGGCACAATGGAAAAATATTGCGGATATTCGAGGGCGATCGCCGCCGCCAGCGCCGCTAAAGCCAAGCGGGAAAGCGTCCCGATCGTGCGCACTTTTTTGCGTTCCAACACGGCTTGTCCTAATTTATCGATTTTCCGCGTTAAACTCCATAGCATCAAGATGCTGATCACAGTGCCAAGAATTAAGCTTAAAAAAAAGGTTTTATACGCCGTAAACCCCCACCCTAATGTATAAAGCGAAAGCAAATACAATATGTATTTAAGCTGCCGCAAAAACATTTGCTGGAATTTCTCCATGCTGCTACTCCTCTGAGAAATATTGGCGGATTGAACGAAGCATTGCATACACTCCTGCTGCTAACCCGATCAATAGACCGACAATGAGAAAAATCGGCTCTGTATGAAATTTCTCATCAATCCATTTTCCGCCAAATACCCCTACTAAAATCGAACCAACCAGCTGGGATACGATGGCGGACATGAGTGCCATCGCTTGAAACGGGTGGCGTTGTTTCGGACGCATACGCATACATCCTTATTTTTTCTAAATTTTTTTATTTTAACAATATGAAAACCTTATCATATATCCCCTGTAAAGCATACAATACCGCATGGTCAATGTCAATGTGTTTCATGAGGAAAACTGTATTATAACAAACAAAATTTTAAGATTTTGTGACATTTATTAATTTTCTTTTCACTCCAATAGTGTATAATGATATATTTACTTTTTTAGACACAATTTTTTTAAAAAAAGACGGTATCACTTCTCGGAAATGATACCGTTTTTCATGTCGTTTTATTTTGTGCCGAACAGGCGGTCGCCAGCGTCTCCAAGCCCCGGGACGATGTAGCCGTGGTCGTTTAGTTTTTCGTCGAGCGCCGCGATGTAAATATCGACGTCCGGGTGTGCATTTTTCACTGCCTCCACCCCTTCTGGAGCAGCGATTAAACACATAAATTTAATGCTTTTCGCGCCGCGTTTTTTCAAAGCGTTGATCGCTTCTACCGCCGATCCGCCGGTGGCGAGCATCGGGTCAACGATAATAAAATCGCGTTCTTCGACATCGGTCGGGAGCTTGACATAATATTCAACCGGCTTTAACGTTTCCGGATCGCGGTACAAGCCGATATGGCCGACTTTCGCAGCCGGAATTAATTTTAAAATGCCGTCCACCATGCCCATGCCGGCGCGCAAAATCGGGATGACGCCGAGCTTTTTCCCAGCGATCACTTTCGCTTTCGCTTTGCTGACTGGAGTTTCGATTTCGACTTCTTCAAGAGGGAGGTCGCGCGTAATTTCAAACGCCATCAGCGTGGCCACTTCTTCTACTAGTTCACGGAACTCTTTCGTGCCGGTGTTTTTGTCGCGTATGTAGGTGAGTTTATGCTGGATGAGCGGATGATCGAATACATATACTTTTCCCATTTTGCACTCTCCTCTTTGTATACAGTTTACACTTCCATACATTCTACCGAAAAACGAAAGCATATTCAACCATGAACCAAAAAGCGCACCCCAAAAGACGTTCCTTTGAGGTGCGCGTCCGTTTATTCTTGGTATAACGGGAATTTTTCTGTTAAGGCTGCTACGCGTTGCCGCGCTTCTTCCAGCTTTGCTTCATCTTCATGATGTTTTAAGACAAGGCTGATGATGCTTGCGATTTCATCCATTTCTTCCAACCCAAATCCGCGCGTCGTCACCGCGGCGGTGCCGATGCGGATGCCGCTTGTCACAAACGGGCTTTCCGGATCATATGGAATGGTGTTTTTGTTCACGGTAATGCCGACTTCATCGAGCACTTTTTCCGCCACTTTTCCGGTTAATCCTTGCGGGCGCAAGTCAACGAGCAACAGGTGGTTGTCCGTGCCGCCGGAAACGAGGGTAAAGCCTTCGTTTTTCAATGCTTGGGCGAGGCGGTTCGCATTGTTGATGATATTTTGCGCATACGTTTTGAAGTCGTCTTGCAACGCTTCGCCGAGTGCGACCGCTTTAGCGGCGATGACGTGCATGAGCGGCCCGCCTTGAATGCCTGGGAAGATCGCTTTATCGATTTGTTTAGCAAATTCTTCTTTGCAAAGAATCATCCCGCCGCGAGGACCTCGGAGCGTTTTGTGCGTCGTGGTCGTCACAAAATGCGCATATGGCACCGGGTTCGGATGAAGACCTGCCGCAACAAGACCTGCAATATGCGCCATGTCTACCATCAAGTACGCTCCTACTTCATCGGCGATCTCCCGGAACCGTTTAAAATCGATGATGCGCGGATAGGCGCTCGCCCCAGCGACAATTAATTTTGGCTTATGTACGCGCGCCTTTTCGAGCACATCGTCATAATCAATGACATGGGTTTCTGGATCGACGCCATACTCCACAAAATTGTATTGAATGCCGCTGAAGTTGACCGGGCTGCCGTGCGTTAAATGCCCCCCGTGCGACAAGTTCATGCCGAGCACCGTATCCCCATGCTCTAACACGGTGAAATATACCGCCATGTTTGCCTGCGCACCGGAATGCGGCTGCACGTTGGCATGTTCGGCGCCAAACAATTTTTTCGCCCGCTCGCGCGCCAAATCCTCAACGACGTCAACGTATTCGCAGCCACCGTAGTAGCGGCGTCCCGGATAGCCTTCTGCATATTTATTCGTCAATACCGATCCTTGCGCTTCCATGACCGCACGGCTGACAAAGTTTTCCGATGCGATCAATTCAATTTTTGAATGCTGCCGTTTCCGTTCGTTTTCAATCGCAGCAAATACTTGCGGATCTTGTTGTGGCAAGTAGTTCATCACTAGCTCCCCCTTATTCGAAATATAAGAATATTCCTTTCTATTTTACCAGCTTTTTGCGGGTTGATTCAAAGAAAAAATGAACAAAATCATTAGAAAGTGCAGGAAGCATTCGGATTTTCTAAAGAATAGACGGCGCGGGCGCCGCCGATCAGCTTTGGTCGCGTTTTCGCCAATGTTACATGGGCGTGTCCAATTCGTTTCAGCGAAACGCGCACCGGAACGGCGACATGTTTTAAATGCATGCCGATCAGCGTATCGCCGATATCGATTCCAGCGTCGGCTTGAATAAATTCGACGACAACCGGATCGACCAGATGGCGGTACGCATAGGCGGCCATCGCCCCGCCTGCCGACGGAACAGGGATGACCGAGACGATGTCGAGCTGGCGAGATAAAGCGGTTTTTCTTTCGACAACGAGGGCACGGTTTAAATGTTCGCAGCATTGAAACGCAAGCTGGACACCGGTTTCGTCATGCCATTTTTTTAGTTCAGCAAACAGCATTGCCGCGACTTCCGTCGAGCCAGCCGTACCGATTTTTTCGCCAATCACTTCGCTCGTGCTACATCCGATGACAAGGATGTGCTCGGATGTCAGCGCAACGTTTTGGCGAAATTCGCGCAAAATCGTCTGCCATTGTTGCTGCCATTCGGTTAGTAGGGTAGACATGGATGAGATTCCTCCATTTTACAAATGCTTGTTTTCGTATTCGCTAATTTTCTCGATCCGCCGCGCGTGGCGACCGCCTTCAAACTCCGTCGTCAGCCATGCTTTGGCGATTTCGCGCGCCAACCCCGGTCCAATGACGCGCTCGCCCATCGCTAAAATATTGCTGTCATTATGCTGGCGCGTAAGTTTGGCGCTGTATACATCGTGGCAAAGCGCACAGCGAATTCCTTTCACTTTGTTGGCGGCAATCGTCATGCCAATTCCGGTACCACAAATTAAAATGCCGCGGTCCACTTCCCCGTTTGCGACTTTTTCCGCAACCGGAATCGCATAATCCGGATAGTCGACCGACGTTTCGCAGTTACAACCGAGATCGATGTATTCAATTCCCATTTCATCCATTAATTTTTTAATTTCTTCACGAATGTGAATTCCGCCATGGTCTGAGGCAATCGCTACTTTCATGTTTTGCTTCCTCCTTTGTTTCGTCATCATGCAAAAAGGCCGCCTTTTTTATTCATTTTACCTCTTTCCACTAAAGAAGGCGACCTTTCTTCGTTTATTTTGTGCTAAATTGGGCAATTGTTGCTTTTAATTTTTCCGCTTGTTCCGCCAGTTCACGGGCGAGTTCATTGACATGATCAATGGCGGAAGTTTGCTCCTGCGTTGCCGCTGTTACTTCCATCGCTCCAGCCGATGTTTGTTCGGCAATCGCCGCGACTTCTTGCGATTGAGCCGCCGCTTTTTCGATATAGGTCATCTGGTCTTTGACTAAATCGGCAATTTCATGGACGGCGCGGACAACTTCGTGAATCGATTTCGTCATTTCCGCAATCGCGTCGTTCGTATTGGCACCTTTTGCGGCTTCTTCATTCGCTGATTTTACTTGCTCATGAATTTGTGCTACCACATGTGCGACTTCTTTTTGAATGTTTTGAATCAGTTCGGAAATTCCTTGAACCGCTTTCGCGCTTGCATCCGCAAGTTTGCGAACTTCTTCTGCGACAACGGCAAACCCTTTTCCATGCTCCCCGGCACGCGCCGCTTCAATCGAGGCGTTTAAAGCAAGCAAATTCGTTTGCCCGGCAATATCACCGACAAGCGAGATAATGTTTTCCACTTCTTTTGCATGCTGTTCTAGTCGTTGGACTGCACTTAAAGACGTTTGATGATTACGCGCCAATTGTTCGATGCCGCTGACAAGCGAACCAATGACTTCACGGCTTTTATGCAATGCTGTCACCATTTCTTTCGCTAATTGTTCGGACTGGTTCGCCTTTTGCTGTACTTGATTCGCAATGTGCAACACATCTTCCACCGACTCCGCGGCTGTTTGCATCGATACAGCAGCGTCATTCGCACCTTTAGAAATTTCTTCAATCGTGTAAGCAATATCTTTCGAACGTTCTGCCGCCACAAGGGAAGCATTCGTAATTTCGACGACTTTCTCATTCGTACGGGAGAAATTATCATCAATGTTCTGCACGATTGTTCGCAAACTTCGCAACATTTCATTGAAAGCGAGCCCTAACGAACGAATTTCATCGTCTGATTTGGACAGTGGAACGTCTTCGTTAATTTGTCCGCTTGCCGCTTTCATCGCTGCCTGTTCTAGACGCTGCAGCGGCTTCGTAATAAATCCGGATGCCATGTAGGCGAGCACGCCGGACCAAAAAATCCCGAGCATCAGGATCAAAATGGTGAACACGTTTTTGGCAATCGAGGAGAAAAAGACATCATACAAAACATAAAGAAAAAACGCGCTGGTCGAGTAGGTGATCAGTGCCAATGCGGTAGTAAATACAACGAGCTTGAGGCGCAAACTAAAACGATATCGCTTTTTTCTCTTTTCCATATCCCTTCCCCCTATGAATTTCCCCCTAATTTCTTGATAAGGCCGTCAATCAAGGCGGCGAGCTCGTCTCTCGTCTGGCGGTATATTTCTACCGATCCACCAAACGGGTCGGATACATCGCCCTGCTTCCCGGAAACAAATTCTTTCAGCGTAAACGTTTTTGCTTTTGCTTCGGGAAACTGTTTAATAATGAGCTGCTTATGCCCCGCGGTCATCGCCAAAATATGTGTCGCCCACTCGATGTCTTCTTTCTTTAATAGTGAAGAACGGTGATTGGCGTCAATCCCTTTTTCTTTCAACACCGCTTTCGCGTAGGGCGAGGCATCGCTCCCTTCTGCGGCAAATACTCCTGCTGATTTTACCTCTACATCCGGCAGCCGCTTATGCGCCAAAAGCGCGGCCGCCATCGGGCTTCGGCATGTGTTTCCTGTGCAGACAAATAAAATGCGGTATGACATAGCAACACCTCTTATTTTGTTTATCACTTCCATCCGCGATAAGATGATAAGATAATTATATAATATAGCATAGCATCAAAAAAGCTTTCCCAAAAAGTCGAACTCCATCTTTTTGGGAAAGCTTTTTTGTTTTTCCGCTTATCAAAAGGAAAGCAACAGCTTTAAACCGAACGCGAGCAAAATGCTGCCGCCAAGCGCCTCGCTGTAAGCGCCAAGCCATTGCTGAAAATGGCGGCCCATCATCAGTCCACCCCATGTCAGCATCATGCTAAAAAAGCCGAACAATAAGATCGTCAGCATCGTTCTTGCTCCGAAAATGCCGAGGCTAAGCCCGACGGAAAAGCTGTCTAAACTCACGCTGAACGCAAAAAAAATAAGTCCCATCCCTCTTGGTGAAATCAACGCATCGCTTTCCTTTTTAAAAGACGCCACAATCATTTGAATTCCTAATATTAATAGTAACGCCCCACCGATATACGAGGCGATGCTGCCAAATTGGCGGGATAAAAAACGGCCGACGACCATGCCGAAAAGCGGCATGAGAATGTGAAAAAGACCGATCATAACACCTATATAAAAAATTTGTTTTAAGCGCAGACGAAGCAAACCCATTCCTAAGGCGACGGAGAATGCGTCCATTCCCAACGCAAACGCCATCATCGATAGCGCTACAATTTCGCCGATGAACATGCTCATTTGATTTCCCTCCCCGGACTGGCCTTATTGCTAACATATGCACATCCGGGAATATTTAGAATTGGGTTTCCTTCTCCACGACCACTTGATGGCCGGCCGCTTTTTGCAACCGGTTCATAATCGCTGCCCCGATTCCTTCTGCCGGAAATGATTCGCTGTAAATAATGTCGACATCCGTTTCATCAAATTTGCGCAGCGTGTCATATAAATGGCCGGCAACCGTATGTAAATCGCGCCGCGACCCGCACGCCAATACGGCATCGGCGCGGTAAAATGCAACGTTTTCTTCCGTGGTAAGTACACCGACTTTTTTGCCGAGCGCCCGCTGTTTGTCGACAAGCGTCTGTAAAAAAGAAGGGGAACCATACACAATCATCATTGGCGCTTTTGGCGCGTAATGTGTATATTTCATTCCCGGCGATTTCGGCGCCTCCTGTTCATCCGTAACGGTGCTGCCATCGGCGACCGCGCCGATCGCTTCGGCGAGCGCTTCTTTTGTAATGCCGCCCGGACGCAAAATCACCGGCACTTCCGTCGTACAGTCAAGCACCGTCGATTCCACGCCGATCCCTGTTTCCCCTCCATCAACCACACCGGCGATGCGTCCGTCTAAATCGGCGAGTACATGCGCTGCTGTTGTCGGGCTCGGACGGCCGGATCGATTGGCGCTTGGGGCTGCCAGCGGCAGGCCGCTTTCCTCGATGAGCGCGAGCGCCACTGGGTGTGCCGGCATGCGCACGGCTACGGTTGATAAGCCAGCGGTGACTCGATCGGAAAGAGCCCCTTCTTTTTTCGGCAAAATAAGCGTCAGCGGTCCCGGCCAAAATCGTTCGATCAGCACAGCAGCGATGTCGGGAACGTAAGAAACGACGGACTCTAACTGTTCGCGACGGGCGATATGGACAATCAACGGATTGTCGCTTGGACGGCCTTTAGCCGCAAAAATTTTCTCCACTGCTGCAGTATTGGTGGCATCCGCTCCTAGTCCATAGACGGTTTCCGTCGGAAAGGCGACAACTTCTCCACATTGCAGCAGACGAGCAGCCTCTTTTATTTGTGGATAAATATGTTGTTTATCAACAACATTATCCACAACCCAAACATTTGTTTTCACTTTGTTCACCTCTACCATGTCCTTGCTTTCTAGCAAATTTCTTAAAACATTCTAATCTTACAAAGAAAAAAGAAAAGATTTCATTAAATTTATCAACAATATGTGAATAACTATGTTATTTTTGTGGACAACTTTGTGGATATATATATTATTTTTCCCCACTTATTCACAATTCGTTACGAAAAGAGATAATCGATAAGTTCTTTGAAGAAAAACTTTACTTTCACCGGCTGTTCCTGTTCCGCGACAAATGGGGAAGCCGTTGGTGCAACACCTGCTTGTTTGACTTCCTTGTGGACTGCTTCACTGCTGGCATCTTGTTGTTCATTTGTTTCCTTCGTTTTCTTGTCCGCTTCGTCTGTTACAGAAACAGCTGCCCGGCTTTGTCCGCCTTCCGAATTCTTTTTCACTTTCTTAGCGGATGGCGCCTCGCTCATTTGCACCGCATCGCTATTGGAAAAATCGAGGAAACAAAGCGGCGGGAATAACACGCACCACCAGTTGGCTCCTTTTCCTTTGCCGAGTGTAATCAAAATGGCATCATATTTTCCAGCTGGATATACAAAATTGCCGTAAATTTTCGTCGGGAAATCGACTCGGCCAAACTCGACTCGATACGACTGATCGCTATGTTCTTTCCGCAGTACGTCCGCAACCGTTTGTTCAATCTCAGGAAGATGGGATTGAATGACTTGCTTTGCCTCTGCGAAAGACGTCAAATCGCCAACCCATTTCGTAATTTTGGCGTTGACTGCATCACGGACTTTATGTTTCAGCTCTTGGTCTTCGGCGGAGTCGCTGTTAGCTAAAATGCGCAGGCGGATAGCTTCATCCGGGATCGCCACCATGGCGTTTGCCCCCGCCTTTGTTTGCTGGCCGTATATATTAACAAGTACACCAATCATTAATAGTAGTATATATAAAACAATGGCAAGCTTATTTTGGCTCATTGGTTGACACCGTCCTTTCACTCTTCATTGTGGACAGTGTGAGCCAATTTTAAACTCTATCAATCTAAAAAAATTACTTTTCGTCAATCGGCATCCAAGTTCTAGCATTACAAAAACAAATTGATCGCACTCAAACAAGAAGGCAAGTCGATGACTTGCCTATTGTAACGTCGCATATACCATGCGGTCTTTTCCATTGATGTCGAAAGCTACTTCGACGTCCGCCAGCGGAAATGCCCCTTTCAGCAACGCGGCGACCGCCTCCCCTTGCCCAGCTCCCACTTCAAACGCCACAAGCGCCCGTTCTTTTAGCACAAGAGGCAAGTCGCGGGCAAAGCGGCGGTAAAACGCAAGACCGTCCTCACCACCGGCAAGCGCCGCAAAAGGTTCATGATTCTTTACAATCGGAGAAAGCGAAGCGATGTCGCCTTCTGGAATATAAGGTGGATTGGACACAACAACATCGACTTTGCGGTTCGCTTCGATAAGCGGCTGCAACAAGTCTCCGCGTAAAAAAGCGACCTTGGCGCCAAGACGTTCCGCATTTTGCGCTGCCATTTGCAGGGCTTCCGAAGAAATGTCGATGGCCGTCACGCGCAGCGCCGGATTTTCTAAGGCAAGTGTCACCGCAATTGCCCCGCTTCCCGTGCCGACGTCGACGACGTCCAATCGCTGATTTCTTGGAAATAAACGTGAAATTCTTATTAATACGCCTTGCACCAATTCTTCCGTTTCCGGCCGTGGAATGAGCACGTGGCGATTGACAAGAAACGGACGGCCATAAAAATGTTCGTAACCGATTAAGTGCTGAACTGGAACATGTTCGTATACATGCTTATGAACATCCGCCGCAAACGATTGACGCACACTTTCCTCGATCGGATCGCGCAGCCGCGCCAACAGCTGGGCTCTTGTCAGCCGCAAATGATGGCAAAGCAGCAGTTCCGCCACCCGTTCCTCTTTTCCGTGCTGCTTTAAAAAAGACGAAGCCCATGTGAGGACTTCGTAAATGTTACGATGCATGATTAGCCTGCTCCAATTTTTTCGCTTGATCATCTAAGATCAGCGCTTCAATGATTTCATCAAGGTTCCCATCGAGCACTTGGTCAAGCTTTTGAATCGTCAGCCCGATGCGATGGTCGGTGACGCGGTTTTGCGGAAAGTTATACGTACGGATTCGCTCGGAACGATCTCCTGTTCCGACCGCCTGTTTGCGCGTCTGATCATATTCGGCGCGCGCTTCCTGCTGATATTTGTCATAAATGCGGGCGCGCAATACTTTCATCGCTTTTTCTTTGTTTTTAATTTGCGATTTTTCATCCTGGCAGGTGACAACAATGCCCGTTGGAATATGGGTCAGGCGGACGGCCGACATCGTCGTGTTGACGCTTTGTCCGCCCGGCCCGCTTGAGGCGAACGTATCGACGCGAATATCTTTTTCGTTGATTTCCACTTCGATTTCTTCCATTTCCGGCAAGCAAGCGACCGTAGCCGTGGAGGTGTGAATACGTCCGCCCGATTCGGTTTCCGGGACGCGCTGTACGCGGTGCGCGCCGTTTTCATATTTCAGCTTTGAATAGGCTCCTTTTCCGATAATGGTAAAAATAATTTCTTTATATCCGCCAAGCCCGGTCGAACTCGCTTCAATGACTTCCGTCTTCCAGCCTTGCGATTCCGCGTAGCGCGTATACATCCGGTATAAATCGCCGGCGAACAGCGCTGCCTCTTCGCCGCCCGCCGCCGCGCGAATTTCCATAATGACGTTTTTCTCATCGTTCGGATCTTTCGGCAACAGAAGCACTTTTAACTTATTGACCAGCTCTTCTTCGCGCTGCTCCAGTTCATCAATTTCTTCCTTCACCATTTCGCGCAGCTCTGGATCGAGTTTTTCCTCCAGCATCGCTTTTGCATCCGCCAGCTGTTTACGAACCGATTTGTATTCGCGGTACGTCTGCACCGTTTCTTGTAAATCCGCCTGCTCTTTCGAATAGTCGCGGAGTTTTTTCGGATCATTGATGACTTCCGGATCCATCAGGAGTTGATTTAATTTTTCATAACGTTCTTCTACCGCTTCAAGACGATCAAACACGTTTTTCACCTCTGTTTTCCTTGCACAGTCTAATTTATTATTATATCCCAAATATATGGAACAGAAAAGTGTATATATACGAGAGTGGAACAAACAAAACAAAACGAATATTACGAAAATTAGAAAAAAATTACCGAGATTTTGTTCAATTTTAACAAAAATTCGGCAAAACCATGTGGATTTGTCACAGAAAATTCATTTTTTCTATTGGCACAGTTTTTGCAGGATAAACTAGTGAAACTTTTTTGAAATTTGGAAAGGGGTAGGGAGAATGAAAGCAGCAGTCGTCAATGAATTTAAGCAAAAATTAGAAATTAAAGAGGTGGAAAAACCGAAGCTAAACTACGGAGAAGTACTTATCAAAATTGAAGCTTGCGGGGTTTGCCACACCGATTTGCATGCGGCGCACGGAGACTGGCCAGTCAAGCCAAAATTGCCTTTAATTCCTGGACACGAAGGGGTAGGGATTGTTGTCGAAGTAGCAGAAGGAGTAAAATCCGTTAAAGTAGGTGACCGTGTCGGTGTTCCATGGCTATACTCCGCTTGCGGAGAATGTGAATATTGCTTGAGCGGACAAGAAACACTTTGCCCACATCAATTAAACGGTGGATATTCCGTCGATGGGGGATATGCGGAATACTGCAAAGCACCTGCCGATTATGTCGCAAAAATCCCAGAAAATTTAGATCCAGTAGAAGTCGCGCCGATTCTCTGTGCAGGAGTAACGACATACAAAGCGCTAAAGGTGTCTAACGCCAAACCAGGAGAATGGGTAGCCATTTACGGAATCGGAGGATTAGGGCATATTGCCCTTCAATACGCAAAAGCAATGGGATTCAACGTTGTCGCGGTCGATATTAGTGACGAAAAAATCGATCTTGCCAAACAATTAGGAGCTGATATTGCCATTAATGGACTAAAAGAGGATCCAGTCGAAGCTATTCAGCAAAAAGTAGGCGGAGTGCATGCTGCCATTAGTGTTGCCGTAACGAAAAAAGCGTTCGAACAAGCCTATAAATCCGTAAGACGCGGCGGATGCCTTGTTGTTGTTGGATTGCCTCATGATGAACTGCCGATTCCTATTTTCGATACGGTATTAAATGGGATTACGGTGAAAGGATCCATCGTCGGTACGAGAAAAGATATGCAAGAAGCGTTGGATTTCGCTGCGAGAGGAAAAGTACGCCCTATTGTAGAAACCGCTCCATTAGAAAAAATCAATGAAGTATTTGAGAGAATGGAAAAAGGAAAAATTAACGGCCGGGTCGTTTTAACAATCGGTGTAAACCGTTAATGAAACATATGATCCACACGGGAGACGGTCTTTTTGACCGCTCCCTATTCAAAATGACATTATAGGAGGGAAAAAGTATGATTTATAGCCGTCCAGGAGAAAAAGACGCAAAAGTACAATTTAAAACAAGATATGATAATTATATTAATGGTGAATGGGTTCCGCCTATTGGAGGACAATATTTCGAAAATGTCACCCCTGTAACTGGCGAAGTGTTTTGTGAAGTCGCCCGCTCTCAAGCAGAAGATATTGAGTTAGCGTTAGACGCTGCCCATGCTGCAAAAGAATCATGGGGAAAAACGTCTCCAGCGGAAAGAGCGTTAATTTTAAATAAAATTGCCGATCGCATTGAGGCTAATCTAGAAATGTTGGCGGTAGCTGAAACGTGGGACAATGGTAAACCTATTCGAGAAACGTTGAATGCTGACTTACCTTTATGTATTGATCATTTTCGTTACTTTGCCGGAGCTATCCGCGCCCAGGAAGGCACGATCAGCCAAATTGATGATGATACAGTAGCTTATCATTTCCATGAACCGTTAGGCGTTGTTGGACAAATTATTCCTTGGAACTTTCCGTTATTAATGGCCGCATGGAAAATCGCTCCCGCACTGGCAGCCGGCAATTGTATTGTGTTAAAACCAGCAGAGCAAACGCCTGCTTCCATTATGGTGCTAATGGAACTTATCGGTGATCTATTGCCGCCAGGGGTACTAAATGTCGTTAATGGATTTGGTCTTGAAGCTGGAAAACCTCTAGCTTCGAATTCACGTATCGCCAAAATTGCCTTTACTGGAGAAACGACAACAGGTCGCCTTATTATGCAATATGCTTCCCAAAACATCATCCCTGTTACTCTTGAGCTAGGCGGCAAATCTCCAAACATATTTTTCCCTGACGTAATGGATCAAGAAGACGAATTTTTAGACAAAGCTATTGAAGGATTTGCGATGTTTGCTCTCAATCAAGGAGAAGTATGTACATGTCCATCTCGAGCGCTCATTCATGAATCCATTTATGATGATTTTATGGAACGGGCGTTAGAGAGAGTAAAAAATATTAAAACGGGAAACCCATTAGACACGGAAACAATGATGGGTGCACAAGCTTCATCCGAACAAATGGAAAAAATCCTTTCTTACATTGAAATTGGTAAACAAGAAGGAGCAGAATGCCTCATCGGTGGAGAAAGAAACATTATTGAAGGGTTCGAAAATGGATATTATATTAAGCCGACTGTATTTAAAGGCCATAATAAAATGAGAATCTTTCAAGAAGAAATTTTTGGACCGGTTGTATCTGTTACTACATTTAAAGATGAAAAGGAAGCATTAGAAATTGCCAATGATACATTATATGGCCTGGGCGCAGGAGTTTGGACACGAAATATTCATCTTGCCTATCGTTTTGGCAGAGGCATTCAAGCCGGTCGGGTTTGGACGAATTGTTATCACTCGTATCCAGCCCATGCTGCGTTTGGCGGTTATAAACTATCTGGATTTGGGCGGGAAACACATAAAATGATGCTATCTCATTATCAACAAACAAAGAACTTATTGGTAAGTTACAGCCCAAAAGCCCAAGGATTTTTCTAAAAATAGTTCATTAAAAAGGGACTGCTTTTATTCCTTCGAAGCAGTCCCTTTTTCTTTCAATAAATAGCGAAGCTGGCGCACCGTAATGTTTAATCGTTCTGCCGCTTCTTTTTTATCTCCTAATGTTTCCTTTAACGTTTTCCTGACGAAAAATCGTCCGATCTGCATTTCTAAATCTTTAACGGCATCTAAAACATGTTTAAGATCGAGCCGCTGATTGCCTTCTTTCCATAATGATAAAATATAGCCGGTCCAGTTTTGTAAGTAAGATTCTAAATCCATCTCTTTGTTGTTTTTCGTTTCATTCAATGGAATAGAAAGCATATTCGTTTTCGTTTTTATTTTTTCTGGAAGATAATGAGGAGTGATTACCGTCGTTTCGCCTTCAGCCAACGTCACCGCTCTTTTTACTACGTTAAAAAGCTCTCTTACGTTTCCCGGCCATTGATATTGTTTCATTAGCAAAATGGCATCATCGGAAAAAGTAAGAGTAGAATTTAGCTTTTTCAAAAAATGTTCTATCAAAACAGGTAAATCCTCTATTCGTTCTCTTAAAGGAGGGAGCGTTAATTTTACTACATCTAACCGATATAATAAGTCTTCACGAAAAGTTTTCTCTTTTACCGCTTGGCTGAGATTGACATGAGAAGCAGCGATAATTCTAGTATTTGTTTTGCGGACTGTTTCACCGCCCACACGAATATACTCTCCTGTTTCCAACACACGCAATAATTTTACTTGTGTAGCTAAGGATGCTTCCCCTATTTCGTCCAAAAATAATGTTCCTCTGTTCGCTATCTCAAAAATTCCTTTCTTTTCTTTCAACGCTCCAGTAAACGCCCCTTTTTCATGGCCAAACAATTCACTTTCAAGCAGTGTTTCCGACAGCGCTCCGCAGTTAATTCCAATAAAAGGCTGATCATAGCGCATGCTTGCTTGATGAATAAAATGGGCGAGCACTTCTTTGCCCGTTCCGGTCTCTCCTTCAATTAACACGTTGACGTTTTTTTTCGCGATTTTATAAGCCAGCTTGAGCAAATCGTTCATTTCTTTATTCGTTCCGATAATAAAACCGAGCGCTTCCGCTAATTTATACATATCATGTTGTGACGAATGGATTTCACTATCGAGCAATTCTTCAATCGTTTTTTCTAGCTCATCAATATCATCGAATGGCTTCTCAATATAATCACTTGCACCATACTTAATTGCTTCTACCGCGGTCTTCACGGTGCTATATCCTGTCATAATAATCGCCTTACATGATGGTTGGACGGCTTTTAACTGTTTTAATAGCTCCAAACCATTTGTGTCCGGCAACTTAACATCAATTAAGGCAAGGTCAAATGAATATTGCTGAATTAATGTTAAAAAGTCTTTTCCGTTCCATCCTAACTTGACACGATATCCTTTTCCTTCTAACAAATGAAGAAAAAAGGTGCCTACTTCTCGTTCATCGTCAATAATTAACACATTGGTCATTGATTATTCACTCCCACGTTTATTACTTTGCCGGCAGCTTTAATGTAAATGTACTTCCTTTTCCAGGATCGCTTACGACCTCGATAGTCCCTCCGTGAGCTTGCGCGATTCCTAAGCTGACGGATAATCCAAGTCCCGTTCCTTTTCCGGGTCTTTTCGTCGTAAAGAAAGGGTTGAAAATCTCTTGCAAGTATTGTTCTTCAATTCCTTTGCCGTTATCTTGAACCGATAAAAGAACCCACTTCTTTTCGTCTTCCGTCATCGATTTTGTTTCAATAGAAATTACTTTTTTTGGAACATCCATCTCTTCCAATGCATCTTTTGCATTAATTAAGAGATTTAAAACAATTTGTCCGATTTGCTGAATATTTCCTTCAACCAATTCCAGTGAACGATCTAATTTTTTCTGAATGATGATATTTTGTTTCTTAATTTGGTCGCCTATCAACCCTAGC
Source organism: Parageobacillus sp. NEAU-HV-2 (assembly GCF_059115485.1). Classification (NCBI taxonomy): domain Bacteria; kingdom Bacillati; phylum Bacillota; class Bacilli; order Caryophanales; family Anoxybacillaceae; genus Parageobacillus; species Parageobacillus sp. NEAU-HV-2. The sequence continues at coordinate 138,810 of NZ_JBXUJJ010000007.1, read as the reverse complement.
ACTTGTTCCACCGCTTCATTGACAGAGCAATCTTCAAACAGATATTCATCTTGCCTTGAGAAAGTCAATAAATTTTGGATGATCGTTTTGCATCTCTTTCCACACGAATAAATATCGGAAAGCAATTTGTAGGAGCTATCATCTTTTGATGCCGTTCTTAACAACAATTGGGCATTGCCTAAAATAGCCGTTAATGGATTATTTAATTCATGGGCGATTCCCGCTGCCATCTCTCCGATCGCAGCTAACTTTCCTGATTGAACTAATTGCGCTTCAATCCGGCGTTTTTCCGTAATGTCATTAATATAAATAATAATGGCATAGATGTGTTGACTTTCATTTGATACTGGATAAGCACGCAATTCGCATATTCGCTTTTGAAAATGAATCTCTTGATACACAGGCTTTTTGGTTTGAACAATTTCCAGCACGGGACTATTATGGACATCTATCGACAAAAGTTGATGAAAGTTTCGTTTCTCACTTTTATATAAATGCAGCTGGAAAAAATCTTCTGCCGCGTCATTATATTTCAAAATATTTCCTTCTAAATCAACGATTAAAATCATCTCTGAAACCGAACGAAACGTCTCCTCCCACTCCTTTTTACTAGTGAAAACCTCGTTATAAAGACGAGCGTTTTCGATGCACACGGCTAACTGGTCACAAAACTGTTGAAAGAAGGTCAGATCATCTTCGTCATATTCTATGATTTCTTTGCTTCCTATGCAGAGCACACCGATTACTTTCCCTTTGTGAATAAGCGGGACTAACAATACACTGCGAATTCCTAAAGATTCATATATCTTATTTTCTATATAGTCTTCTTTATTGGAATCTACTTGATAAAAGATTTTTTCAAGCGATTCAACTACTTTCCAATAAAGGGAATGTTCTTTTGACAAGTCAAATCCAATCGGAAAATACAATGAGTGGGGAGGATAAACATTGGTTAAAATCAATTTTTCGTTTTCGTACATAGATAAACTGATTCTTTCGATTGGAAAAATCGTTTGCAGCTTATCAAGAACGTTTTTCAACATTTCATCGATAGACATATCAATATTAAAACTTTTTGTTACATCATTAATAATTTCGAGCTGCATATTTTTCTTTTTGAGCTCAATCACCGTTTTCTTTAATTCGTTATAGTAACTTTTTTTCGAAGACTGGACACCCGTTAATAAGTTAATCATTTGTTGTCGATCTTCTACTTTCATCTCTACCATGCCCTTCTAAATATTTCTTCAATATCCTCTACTGTGACATCGCGGGGATTGGTGATCATACAAGCATCATGGAGGGCGGTTAAACTCATATGCGATATTTCGTCTTTTTCTAACCCTATATCAGATAATCGTTGCGGAGCGTCAATCTCCATTGATAATTGTTTTACATACTCAATGGCTTTTTTTCCCGCTTCCATGTACGACAACCCTCGAATATCAATACCAAGAAACGTCGCAATATCAGCAAATTTTTTCGGATTGGCCAATAGATTATATTCCATGACATATGGAAGTAAAATAGAATTGATATCACCATGGAGAACGGGATACTTTCCTCCCACCGCATGCGACATCGCATGTACCGCACCTAAAATGGCGTTAGAAAATGCAAGACCAGCCTGTAAACTAGCCATTGCCATATGTGTCTTCGCTTCTTTGTTTATTTTTGAAGCGACAGATGGGCGCAAATATTTGGATACTAAAGAAATAGCGTTTTTTGCCTGAACATCAGTTAATGGGGTTGCGGCCAAACTTACGTATGATTCAATACCATGTGTTAAAACATCTAAGCCGGTTGAAGCAGTTAATCGGGCGCTTTTTGTCGATAATGTTTCTGGATCGATAATTGCAATATCTGGAATAAGGGATTTTGAAATAATCGTCATCTTTTTTTGTCCCAATGTATCTACGATTACTGAAAATTGTGACACTTCAGAGCCTGATCCAGCCGTTGTAGGAATCATGACTTGCGGAGGCAATGGGTTTCTGATTTTGTCTATCCCTTCATAATCGTGAATCTTTCCTCCATTTGTGACCAAAATGGCAATGGCCTTCGCCACATCTAAAGGACTTCCTCCCCCAATTCCAATGATCGCATCACATTCATTTTCTACGTAAACTTTGCTTCCTTTTTCCACTTCGATATCTTTTGGATTAATTGTTACATCGCTAAATATCGTGTATTTTAAATTGGCCTGTTTGCAACTTTTTACGACAACATCTAACCATCCGGCTTCGATCACTCCTGGGTCGCTGACAATTAAAACGTTAGTTGCTCCAAGTCGCAAACAGCTTTCCCCTACATGCTCAATAGCACCATTTCCAAAAATGACCTCTGGCATCACAAATTTATGAATATTCATATTATCCACCTAACCAAAAAATTGTCAAAGTCATTCTAAAGGACATTTTATTCGACACCATTATGTACATTCCTTTTGCATTCGGTATAAATTTAGGTGTGTTCTTAACATATCGTGAATTGAGATTCCCTTTTCTTCCAAAGTTATCACTTTTTTACTGATAAAAAAGATTCACCTTCTTCTCAGAAGATGAATCTTTAATCTAAGCGTACATGAATATCGTAAGTCGGAATGGCTTTTGTAAGCAGTTTATGAATCCGTCTTTGCTCTTTTTGCCGTTTTTCCTCTGGCATCGTGGAAGGAACGTGGACGGTCACATACATATCGTTTCCGTTCATCCAGATGGATCCTGGTTCGTAATCGGTATATGTCTCAATGACTTGGGCAGCTTTACGGACATCCGCGCGATTATTTTCGCTGCCTTCTGTGATGCTAATGAAATTCGGATTTTGCCGCGTTTTTTCCGGATCGTCAAAGTTATTATATAAATAGCGGTCATAATCGCTTTGCGCTTTATCATCCGTAATCAGCCTTGTCCCGTTGCGATCTTCGCTTTGCTGATGGTATGAAGGATGATCCGGATTTAATGAGCAAGCGGAGAGCAAAAGAACAAAACCTAACAGCAGTGTGCTTCTCATTTTTTTCGCCTCCCTGCTGTTAGGTTTTCCCGTACGCTTCAAAATATAGATGGTAGGATTCACCGTTTTATCGCGCGAAATGATGGTTTGTTTTATCCATTTTCACCGGTTTGCCAGGAACTTCATGGTGATGGCGGCAGCGCGGTTCATATGACTCGCTGGCGCCTACTAAAATCACCGGATCATCATAAGAGGCGGGAACGCCGTTAATGAGCCGCTGCGTCCGGCTTGCCGGAGAGCCGCATACAGTGCAGACGGCTTGCAGTTTCGTGACCGATTCAGCAACCGCCATTAATGTTGGCACCGGCCCAAACGGCTCGCCGCGGAAATCTTGGTCCAACCCCGCGACAATGACGCGATAGCCGCGGTCCGCCAACGTTTGCACGACATCGACAATGTCGGCGGAAAAAAACTGCACTTCATCGATGGCAATGACATCGGTTTTTTCGGAAATATGAGAAAATATTTCCTTTGGTGAGGAAACAGGAATAGCGATGACCGAATTGCCGTTATGCGATACGACCGCTTCTTCGCTGTAACGGTTGTCGATCGTCGGCTTGAACACTTTCACTTCCTGCTTAGCAAACTGGGCGCGGCGCACGCGGCGGATTAATTCTTCCGATTTTCCGGAAAACATGCTTCCGCAAATGACTTCCAACCAGCCGGACTGTTTCATAATATACATGAAAAATGCCTCTCCCTTCGTTCTCGTCTGCCGGCGTATGTATGTTTTATTGTACCTTGTTTTCACATAAAAAAACAGGCAAGTAGCAAGTCGCTTGCCTGTTTTTTTATTTTATTGCGCTAGGACGTGATGGCTTCTGCCGATGGGCAGGCGCCCTCCGCTTTTCTTTCTTATTTCAAGCCGTATTTTTTGTTGAATTTATCAACACGTCCTGCTGCAGAAACAAATTTTTGACGTCCTGTATAGAATGGATGGCATTCTGAGCAGATTTCTACACGCACTTCATCTTTTACAGAACCGCTTTCGAATTCGTTTCCGCACGCGCAGCGTACGATAACTTTTTTGTACTCTGGATGAATTCCTGGTTTCATTCTTTTCATCTCCTTCCGCCCTGTATCATTTCGAAACAGAGTTGATATATCAATTAAATGAATTGGCGTTTATCAAAACACACATGCTAACATTATAACAACTTTCCTGTTTCTTTGCAACTAGTGATTTACTCCAGCTTCTTCCTTCCTCATAAGAGCAGAAAGGAAAATCCAGCACTTTTATTTATATACGGGTGATTCCTCCATTTTTCCATTCTTCATCCAACATGGCAAAAAACTCTTCGTTGGATTGGGTGCGGCGGAGTTTATTTAAAAACCGCTCGATGAAATCAGGGGAATCGGACATCGTTTTGCGAATCGCCCATAGTTTTTCCAAATGTTCTTTCGGAATGAGCAGCTCTTCTTTGCGCGTGCCCGAACGACGGATATCGATGGCTGGGAAAATGCGGCGCTCTGCCAGCGAGCGATCGAGATGCAGCTCCATATTTCCTGTGCCTTTAAATTCTTCGTAAATGACGTCGTCCATGCGTGACCCCGTATCAATGAGCGCGGTCGCTAAAATCGTCAGGCTGCCGCCCTCTTCGATATTGCGGGCTGCCCCGAAAAACCGCTTCGGGCGATGGAACGCTGCCGGGTCAATTCCTCCTGACAGCGTGCGGCCGCTCGGCGGGATGACTAAGTTATAGGCGCGCGCCAGCCGCGTGATGCTGTCCATAAGAATGACGACATCGCGCTTATGCTCGACAAGGCGCATCGCGCGTTCTAGCACTAATTCAGCCACTTTAATATGGTTTTCCGGCACTTCATCAAATGTCGAACTGACGACATCGCCTTGCACGGACCGTTCAATATCGGTTACTTCTTCTGGCCGTTCGTCAATGAGGAGGACGATCAGCTCTACTTCTGGATGATTCGTGGTAATGCTGTTGGCGATTTCTTTTAACAGCATCGTTTTCCCTGCTTTTGGCGGAGCGACAATGAGCCCGCGCTGTCCGAATCCGACCGGGGCAATTAAATCGATGATTCTCGTGGAAAGCTTGTCCGGAGTCGTTTCCAACTTCATTTGCCGGTTTGGATATAGCGGCGTCAGCGCCGGAAAGTGGACGCGTTCTTTTGCGACTTCCGGATCTTCGCCGTTGACTGCCTCGACATGAAGCAATCCGAAATAACGCTCATTTTCTTTTGGCGGGCGCACTTTTCCCGATACTTTATCCCCATTGCGCAAGTCAAAACGGCGGATTTGTGACGCGGAAATATAAATGTCTTCCGAACTTGGGGAATAGTTGATAGGACGCAAAAAGCCAAATCCTTCTGATGGAATGATTTCCAGTACGCCTTCCATAAAAAATAATCCGTCTTGTTCCGCACGCGCTTTCAAAATAGCAAAAATAAGCTCTTTTTTTGTCAGTTTACTGTAATACGAAATTTTATATTGACGAGCGAGCTCATAAAGCTCTTTCAATTTCATGTTTTCTAATGTAGCAAGCGTTAACTCCATTTCGACACCACACTTTTGCAATTTTTCGTTTTCTCCCATATTTCACACCGAACGTTTCTTCATTTTACGAAATTCAAACGGATGGGATAAAAGGAAGATGATGAAGGCTAAAAAATTAAGGAAGTAGAATGGCAGAGCTTATTTTTATGCACATGCAGCATGACTATTTTACCCTTTTTGCCGTTTTTTAATCAATAGTTTTTTTATTACGCAATAAAGACAAACGGGGGAGGGGCGATAGATCGTCCTTTCTCCCCCGCTGACAGTGCGTTTACTTAATGACTAAGTTCGGCTTTTTCTTTAAGCTGTGCCGGCCTTCAATAAAGCGAACCGTTCCCGATTTAGCCCGCATGACAACGGAATGGGTGAGGCCGTATGCTCCTTTAAATTGCACACCGCGCAACAGCTCTCCGTCGGTTACACCAGTGGCGGCAAAAATCGCATCGTCCCCTTTAACTAAGTCTTCCATACGGAGCACTTTGTTGACGTCAATGCCCATTTTTTTGCATCGTTCCACTTCTGCGTCATTTTGTGGCAATAGCTTGCCTTGAATTTCGCCACCGAGGCATTTCAAGGCGACCGCCGCCAATACCCCTTCCGGTGCCCCGCCAGAACCGAATAAAATATCGACACCGGTATGGTCGAATGCCGTGTTAATGGCAGCGGCAACATCGCCGTCATTAATCAGCTTGATGCGTGCCCCTGCTTCGCGTAGCTCAGCGATGAGCCGCTCGTGGCGCGGACGATTTAATACGATGGCGACAACATCTTCAATGTCTTTATTTTTCGCTTTCGCCACCGCTTTTAAATTGTCGATGACCGGAGCTTCAATATCAATCATCCCTACTGCTTCCGGACCGACGGCAATTTTATTCATGTACATGTCAGGAGCATGCAGCAAATTGCCGTGATCCGCGACAGCGACGACGGCCAAGGCGTTCCATCCGCCGGATGCAACGATATTCGTGCCTTCGAGCGGATCAACAGCGACATCGACGCGCGGACCGTAACCGTTGCCAAGTTTTTCACCAATATACAGCATCGGCGCTTCGTCCATTTCTCCTTCTCCGATCACTACGGTTCCTTTCATCGGAATCGTATCAAACACATCGCGCATCGCCGATGTGGCGGCATCATCCGCTTCGTTCTTTTTGCCCCGCCCCATCCATCTAGCGGAAGCGAGGGCAGCTGCTTCGGTGACACGAACAAGCTCCATCGATAAACTTCTTTCCATGAAAACTTCTCCCCTTCCCTTTGTTGCCTGGATTTATGCGTTTTTGATCTGTTCGATTTCTTCGTCCGTCATTTTTTCCCGCCAAATTGTCGCCCCAATATTAGTCAACTTTTCGACAAGATTGCTGTAACCGCGGTCAATATGCTCGACTCCGGTAATTTCTGTAAGCCCTTCTGCCATCAAGCCGGCAATGACCAGCGCTGCGCCTGCGCGCAAATCGCTCGCTTTTACTTTTGCCCCTTGCAGTTGAACAGGACCGGTGATGATCGCCGAACGGCCTTCGACCTTGATGTTGGCATTCATGCGACGAAGCTCATCAACATGTTTAAAGCGGGCGCTATAAATCGTATCCGTAACAACGCTTGTGCCATGCGCTTTGCATAAAAGTGCGGTAAGCGGCTGCTGTAAATCAGTTGGAAAACCTGGATATACAAGCGTTTTCACATCGACGGCTTTTAATTCCGGCATACCTGCGATGAGAATTTGATCATCGCTTGTTTCTACACGAACACCCATTTCGCGCAATTTCGCGGTCAACGATTCGACGTGCTGCGGAATGACGTTATCGACGATTACTTCTTTTCCCATTGCCGCAGCGGCAATCATATACGTGCCGGCTTCAATGCGGTCAGGAATAATGGAATGGCGGCAGCCCGATAATTTTTCGACGCCATCGATGCGAATGACGTCCGTTCCGGCGCCTTTAATTTTGGCGCCCATATTGGAAAGCAATGTCGCCACATCAATAATTTCCGGCTCTTTTGCAGCGTTTTCAATAATCGTCCGACCTTTGGCGAGCACTGCCGCCAACATGATGTTGATCGTCGCACCAACGCTGACAACATCCAAAAAAATACGGGCGCCGCGCAATTCTTCGGCACGCAAATAGATTGCGCCTTGCTCGTTCGTTACTTTCGCCCCTAACGCCTCAAAGCCTTTAATATGCTGGTCAATCGGGCGCGGACCTAAATGGCAGCCGCCCGGCAAGCCGACAACCGCTTTTTTGAAGCGGCCGAGCATCGCTCCCATTAAATAATACGAGGCGCGTAATTTTTTTACTTTTCCATTTGGCAGCGGCATCGACACCATATTTGTCGGATCGATGACCGCCTCTTTGCCGTCAAAATGAAACGATCCGCCAATTTCTTCAATTAAGCTTCCTAAAATGCGCACATCAGAAATGTCCGGCAGTCCTTCGATCGTAACCGGTGAATCAGCGAGAATCGTCGCGGGAATCAAAGCGACGGCGCTGTTTTTCGCGCCGCTTACCTTAATGGTTCCTTGCAGCGGATCCCCGCCAATAATTTTGATTTTTTCCATTATAGTCTCCCTTCTTTGATGAGAAGTTGACTGCTATTTATGCTGATTGCCGTTCGCTATCCAAAAACGGCGATAAAATAAATATAGTAGGTTTCACTTGAAGACTGGACTTCTGATGGATTTTTCATATCATTTTTTGCTGAAGGCAAGTCAGCGACTTGCCTCCATCACGTTATGCGTCACTAGTGGCTTGCAGACAAATTGTCGGCAAGGCGGGCTGCTGTTCGGTTGCCGACAGCCGAAAATTCTTTGGATACAAGGCAGACGAAACATCAAGTTACAGTTATCGCTATCTGTTCACTGCTGTTTTTGCCGGTTCCAGTCAGCCAAAAATTTTTCAATCCCTTGATCTGTCAACGGATGGTTAAACAATTGCATCAATACCTTGTACGGAACCGTCGCGATATGTGCCCCTCTTAACGCTGCTTCTGTCACATGAAGCGGATGGCGAATCGATGCTGCGATAATTTCTGTGTCAATTCCGTGGATATTGAAAATGTCGGCGATCGTGGAAATCAGCTCGAAACCGTTATGACCGATATCGTCTAAACGGCCGAGAAACGGGGATACGTATGTTGCTCCAGCACGTGCTGCCAGCAGCGCTTGGTTGGCGGTGAACACTAGTGTCACGTTCGTCTTAATGCCTTTTTCGCTAAACACTTTTACCGCTTTTAGCCCTTCTGGCGTCATCGGCACTTTAATCGTAATGTTTGGCGCAATTTTCGCCAATTCTTCGCCTTCTTCAATCATTCCTTCCGCATCGGTGGAAATGACTTCCGCGCTTACCGATCCCGATACAATGGACGTAATTTCGCGAAGGCGGTCATGAAACGAAACGTTTTCTTTGGCAACAAGGCTCGGGTTGGTCGTCACTCCGGCTAAAATGCCAAGCTCATTCGCCTTTTTAATTTCTTCTAAATTGGCTGTATCGATAAAAAATTTCATGGCGATATCCTCCCTTATCCTTGATGGAGCAAGAAAGAGAAACCGCAGTGACGTCACCCGTCAAGCGGTTTTTCTTTTTTGCCGTTTATTGTACTGCTTTTCCAGAAGAACCAAATTCGCGAATTTTCCCAATGACCGTCGCTTTAATCGCGTCGCGGCCTGGACCGATAATTTTGCGCGGATCATATACTTTTTCGTCTTTCGCCAACAGTTCGCGGACGACTTTTGTAAACGCGATTTGGTTTTCCGTATTGACGTTAATTTTTGATGTGCCAAGGGAAATGGCGCGTTGAATTTGTTCGGTCGGGATGCCTGTACCGCCATGCAGCACGAGCGGAATGCCGGTTAAATCGCGAATTTGCTCCATTTCGGCGAATCCCAGCTTTGGCTCTCCTTTGTATGGACCGTGCACCGAACCTAAAGCAGGGGCTAAACAGTCAATGCCTGTCCGTTTGACTAATTCTTCACATTCTTTCGGATCCGCATAAATAATGCTCTCACCAATGACATCGTCTTCCTGTCCGCCGACTGTTCCTAGCTCCGCTTCTACCGATACGCCGCGCGCATGTGCGTATTCGACGACTTGCGAAGTGATTTTGACATTTTCTTCAAACGGATGATGGGAAGCGTCAATCATAACGGAAGTAAAACCGGCGTCAATAGCTTCCTTACATTTTTCAAAGCTGGAGCCATGATCGAGGTGGATCGCCACCGGAACAGTAATATTCATGTCTTCCATCAAACCTTTAACCATATTGACGACCGTTTTAAAACCGCTCATGTAACGTGCCGCACCTTCAGACACGCCAAGGATGACCGGCGATTTTTCTTCTTCCGCCGCCGCTAAAATCGCCTGTGTCCACTCCAAGTTGTTAATGTTAAATTGGCCGACAGCGTACTTTTCGCGCAACGCTTTGTTCAGCATTTCTGTCATTGATACTAAAGGCATTGCAAAATCCTCCTTATGCTCTAACGTCATCGCCTTTCCCAAACATAGCTATGCGTCATTCTAACGGGAATATGTACGAAAGGCGTAAAATTGTCCTACGTTATAAGCATACCAACTTACAAAGAAAACAGCAACATTGTCACTCTTTAGACAAACAACTGTACTTTTTATGACACTAAATGTTTCTTGACCGCCGCGCGCAAATCGTCAATATCAAACGGTTTGGCAAAATGCATAATCGCTCCTAATTCCTTTGTTTCCTGAATCATATCAAGCTCTCCGTAAGCGGTCATAATAATGACTTTAATATCGGAATCAATTTCTTTTAACCGCTTTAATATTTCAATGCCGTCCATGCCAGGTATTTTCATATCCAATAACACTAGATCAGGCCGGTGTTTGCGGACAATTTCGAGCGCCTGCATCCCGTTTGCCGCTTGGTATGTCGTATAGCCTTCCCGCTGAAACACTTCGTTTAATAAAATGCGGATTCCGTATTGGTCATCGACAATTAAAATTTTGTTACTCATTCTATTATGCACCTCAATTCATCGTTTTTTTCTTCCACGTTAATAGTTTCGCATTTCCCTACTATTTTCCTTCCGCTTTTTTCGCGATTTCGCCAAATTCCCATCCGTTTAATGTTTTTATATAATAGGCAACGAAGGGAGGAAAAACAGTGAAAATTTTCGCCACACAAATGATTGGCTTTTTGCAAAAGATTGCCGCGGAAGAAGAGCTGGCGCTCGAAGACGGAGCGCGTCTGCTCGCGCAGGCGGTGATCGGCGACGGGCGCATTTTGCTCCACGGCGTTGGAGAAATGGAGGCGGTCGTGATCGAGGCGCTTTACGGACCGGATCCGCTGCCAAAAGCAGCCCGCTTAATGGAAAACGGCCGCTTGCGCGATGACATTGATGAAACGGACCGCGTTTTATTGATTGCGCGATTTTCTAATGATAAAGACGCCATCAGTCTTGCCGAACGCTTAAAAGAACAAGGTCTTGAAATTGCCGCTATTTCCGCTGTTGTCAAAGACGAGCAACCGTCACTAGTTGACATTGTCGATGTCCATATCGACAGTAAACTGCTGAAGCCGATCGTGCCGAAGGAAGATGGCAGCCGCATCGGCATGCCGACGGTGATTGCCGCTTCGTTTGCCTACTATTGCCTGCTGCTTACGATGGACGACATTTTAGAAGAATATGAACAGTAAACAAACAGGACTATCTCGCCGTATGCAAGATAGTCCTGTTTCGCTTTGCGCCGTTATTGCTTTAGTGACGCTTTAACGAATTCGCGGAACAATGGCTGCGGTCTTGTCGGCCGTGATGTAAATTCCGGATGGAATTGGGCGGCGACAAACCATGGATGGTCTTTTAGCTCAATGATTTCAACAAGTCGGCCGTCCGGACTTGTACCCGAAAAGACAAAGCCGTGCTGTTCCATCATTTGCCGGTAATGATTGTTGAACTCATAACGGTGACGATGGCGTTCGTAAATCACTTCATCTTGATACGCTGCATAAGCAAGCGTTCCTTCTTGAAGCTTGCAAGGATATAAACCGAGACGCAGCGTACCGCCTAAATCTTCGATATCCTTTTGTTCTGGCAGCAAATCGATGATCGGATGTGGCGTATTCGGGTCAAATTCCGCGGAATGCGCCTCTTTTAGCCCGACGACATTGCGGGCAAATTCGATCGAAGCAAGCTGCATGCCGAGGCAAATGCCAAGGAACGGCACTTTTTGTTCGCGCGCGTAGCGGATCGCTTCAATTTTTCCTTCAATGCCGCGGTCGCCGAATCCGCCCGGCACGAGAATGCCGTCCGCATCGCCTAACAATTCGGCGACGTTTTCCTGATTGACATGTTCAGAGTTAATCCATTTAATCTCGATATCGGTGTCAAATACATAGCCGGCATGGCGCAGCGCTTCGACGACGGAAATGTATGCGTCTTGCAATTCGACATATTTTCCGACCAGCGCAATTTTCGTTGTCCGCGACAAATTGCGCACTTTTTCCACCAGCGCCTTCCATTCCGTCATGTCCGCTTCCTTGCAGTCGAGCTTCAAATGTTCGCAAACGATTTGGTCGAGTTTTTGCTCCTGAAGCATCAATGGAACCGCGTACAGGGTATCGGCGTCGCGCGCTTCAATGACCGCTTTCGGATCAATATCGCAAAATAGCGCGATTTTCTCTTTCATTTCTTGCGGCATTGGCATTTCCGTGCGGACGACGATGACGTTTGGCTGAATGCCGAGGCTGCGCAGTTCTTTGACACTATGCTGCGTCGGTTTTGTTTTCATTTCGCCAGCCGCTTTAATATACGGAACAAGCGTGCAATGAATGTACATGACGTTTTCGCGACCAATGTCGCTTTTTATTTGGCGGATCGCTTCTAAAAACGGCAACGACTCGATATCGCCGACCGTGCCGCCGATTTCCGTAATGACGACATCAGCGTTCGTTTCGCGGCCGGCACGGAAGACCCGTTCTTTAATTTCGTTCGTGATGTGCGGAATGACTTGCACCGTCCCGCCCAAGTAGTCGCCGCGGCGCTCTTTTCTGATCACAGCAGAATAAATTTTTCCAGTCGTGACATTGCTGTATTTGTTTAAATTAATATCGATAAAACGTTCGTAGTGCCCTAAATCTAGGTCCGTTTCCGCGCCGTCGTCCGTCACAAACACCTCACCGTGCTGATACGGACTCATCGTTCCCGGGTCGACGTTAATATACGGGTCAAACTTCTGGATTGTGACATTTAATCCGCGGTTTTTTAACAACCGGCCTAACGATGCCGCGGTAATCCCTTTTCCTAACGAGGATACGACACCGCCAGTCACAAAAATATATTTTGTCATCTTGTCTTCCCCCTTGAGCAAATTACATGTAACAGTTTCAGTGTGTGCCAATGACACAAATAAAAAACGCTCCGCTTACAAGTATGTAAGGGAGCGGTATAGTTTTTCCTGTTTTTAAGAGCCCAAATAAAATTCTATCTAGTTCTATTGGTAAAGTCAAGAGAATATTATTCTTCTTCTTCAGGGTCATCGATCTCGAGCTCTTCGTCTAGCTCATCATCTTCTAAGTCAAACTCGTCATTGTCAAGAATCTCATCGTCAAATGCAACATCATCGTCGAGATCGAATTCGTCGTCCTCAAGAAGCTCATCTTCATCCAAATCGAGATCGTCCTCGTCATATTCATCGAGATCATCGTAATCGATATCTTCTTCATCAAGAAGATCATCGTAATCATCATACTCATCATCAAGCGCTTTTTTCTTCTTCTTCGGCTTCGACACCATGACCGTTTCGTCTTCCGTTTGATCAAACGGATACCAAGCACGCAGCCCCCAGAGATTTTCCCCGACACAAATAAAACGGCCGTCAATATTTAAATCTGTATAATACTGAGCAAGCCGCTGTTTCACTTCCTGCTCCGATAAACCAACTAGCGCAGCAACTTCGTCTACAAGCTGTTGGAACGACAACGCTTCCCTTTTTTCTAATAAAATGAGACTAGCCAGTTCCACAAATGCCATTTCCTGCAATTCCTCTTGAGAGTATTGCTGCAGAATCAAATTCAGCACTCCCCTTCTATGTAATAAACTAACGAATGAATGCGAGTTGAATACATACCATTCATTATAAACAAATTCTCGCTGTTTATGCTAGATATTTGCAGAAAAAAATGCACATTTTCGGCTTGGATGTTTTATAGGGCTACGGATCATTGCCCTCACGTACATTTTCCGCGGCCGGTTCTCGTTTTCTGGCACGAAAAAAGGAAATCGGCAAGCGATTTCCTTTTTTCGCATTACATGTTGCGGCGGTATTGCCCGCCCACTTCATAAAGGGCGCGCGTAATTTGTCCGAGGCTGGCAACTTTTACTGTTTCCATTAACTCTTCAAAAATATTGCCGCCGCTTACCGCTACCTGTTTAAGGCGCTCTAGCGCCGCCTCTACCTTATCTTTATTTCTCTCTTGGAATTCACGCAAGTTTTTAATTTGCAATTCTTTTTCTTCATATGTTGCGCGCGCGAGTTGTATATTGTTCAACTCCTCTTCCGATGGCGGATTCGGATTGAGGAACGTATTGACGCCGATGATCGGAAGTTCGCCGCTATGTTTTTTCATTTCGTAATACATCGATTCTTCTTGAATTTTTCCGCGCTGATACTGCATTTCCATCGCGCCGAGCACGCCGCCGCGGTCGTTGATACGCTCAAATTCCCGTAATACTGCTTCTTCGACTAAATCGGTCAGCTCCTCGATAATGAATGAACCTTGGAGCGGATTTTCGTTTTTCGCCAAGCCAAACTCTTTCGTGATGATGAGCTGGATCGCCATCGCGCGACGGACCGACTCCTCGGTCGGTGTGGTGATCGCTTCGTCATAGGCGTTTGTATGGAGCGAGTTACAGTTATCGTAAATCGCTATTAACGCCTGCAGCGTCGTGCGGATATCGTTAAAATCGATTTCTTGCGCGTGGAGCGAACGTCCGGATGTTTGGATATGGTATTTTAATTTTTGGCTTCGTTCATTTGCTCCGTATTTTTCGCGCATGACGATCGCCCAAATGCGGCGCGCCACACGGCCGATCACCGAATATTCCGGATCTAGACCGTTGCTGAAGAAGAAGGAAAGGTTTGGCGCGAAATCATCGATTTTCATGCCGCGGCTTAAATAATATTCGACGTACGTAAAGCCGTTGGCGAGCGTAAACGCGAGCTGGGTAATCGGATTGGCGCCCGCTTCGGCGATATGATAGCCGGAGATCGATACGGAATAATAGTTGCGAACTTTATGTTTAATAAAATATTCTTGAATGTCGCCCATCATTTTCAAAGCGAAATCGGTCGAGAAAATACACGTATTTTGCCCTTGGTCTTCTTTTAAAATATCGGCCTGGACCGTGCCACGCACCGTTTGCAGCGTGTATGCTTTTACTTCTTCGTATTCTTCTTTCGTCAGCGGACGTCCCAGCTCTTTTTCCCGCTTTTCGACTTGCTGGTCGATCGCCGTGTTCATAAACATCGCTAAAATAATCGGCGCCGGACCGTTGATCGTCATCGATACCGATGTCAGCGGGTCGCACAAGTCAAAGCCTTTATACAGCTTTTTCATATCATCGAGCGTACAGACGCTGACTCCGCTTTCGCCAACTTTGCCGAAAATGTCTGGGCGGTAGTCCGGGTCTTGGCCATACAGTGTAACGGAATCGAACGCGGTGCTTAACCGCTTTGCTTTATCTTCTTTGCAGAGGTAATGGAAGCGGCGATTCGTCCGCTCTGGTGTGCCTTCACCGGCAAACTGCCGTTTCGGATCTTCGCCTTGCCGCTTAAACGGAAAGACGCCGGCTGTATATGGGAACGAGCCTGGGACGTTTTCTTTGTACACCCAACGCAAAATTTCACCGTAATCTTTAAATTTCGGCAGCACCACTTTCGGAATATCAAGCCCAGACAAGCTTTTTGTCGTTAAGTCAGTGACAATTTCCTTATCGCGCACTTTTATCACAAACTGTTTCCCTGCATATTTCACTTTCAAATCTTCCCACGAGGCAAGGATTCGTTTCGATTCCGGCGTGAGTTCGTTTTCGTAATGCTGCTTGAGCGTCTCGAGCGCCGCGATCACTTCTTCGCTTTCGCCGCGTTCTTTTGCCGCTTCGATCGCCCCTTCAATTTGGAAAAGACGGCGCGCGATTTCGGACTGTTGTTCGACGCGCTTATGATAGTTGCGGACCGTTTCCGTAATTTCCCGCAAGTAATGGCGCCGCTCACTTGGAATGATGACGTTATGCTTTTCGACGTTCGCTACCGTTTTCAAGTCCGTTTTCCAGTTCGTTCCCGCTTTTTGATTGATCAGGTCAACTAGTGCGACAAACAGCGTGTTTGTTCCCGGATCGTTAAATTGGCTGGCGATCGTGCCGTAGACCGGCATTTCCGAAAGGTCTTTATCAAATAGCTGGTGGCTGCGCTGATATTGTTTTTGCACTTGACGTTTCGCGTCTTCCGACCCTTCGCGTTCAAATTTGTTGATGACGATTAAATCGGCGTAGTCAATCATATCGATTTTCTCGAGCTGCGTCGGCGCGCCGAACTCGCTCGTCATCACATACATCGAGATATCGCATACTTCCGTAATCGCCGCATCGCCTTGGCCGATTCCGCTCGTTTCGACGATAATTAAATCAAAGCCCGCCGCTTTGACGACAGAAATGGCATCGCGAATCGCAAGCGATAGCTCCGAGCGGGAATTGCGCGTCGCCAGGCTGCGCATATAGACGCGCGGCGAGTTAATCGCATTCATGCGGATACGGTCGCCAAGCAGGGCGCCACCCGTTTTTTGTTTCGTCGGATCAATCGATAAAATCGCGATTTTGATATCCGGAATTTCGTTTAAGAAACGGCGCACTAACTCATCGGTCAGCGAGCTTTTCCCCGCTCCGCCCGTGCCGGTAATGCCGAGAACCGGCACCGCTTTGGTCATCTCTTTCACTTTTTCTAGCGCCGCCTCCGCTGCTGCCGCTGCTTCGCTCGAAGCATCGACGCGGCTTTCGCATAACGTGATTAACCGCGCAACCGCTTGAACATCTCCATTTGGCAGCCGTTCTAATTCGTCGGTAATTTCGGTAACGGTCGGAAAATCGCATTCTTCGAGCATAATGTTAATCATGCCTTGCAGCCCGAAACGGCGGCCGTCTTCCGGTGAAAAGATGCGGGCGATGCCGTATTCATGCAGTTCCTTGATTTCGCGTGGAATAATGACGCCACCTCCGCCGCCGTAAATGCGGATATGGGAAGCGCCGCGCTCTTGCAACAGGTCGTACATATATTTGAAAAATTCCATATGCCCGCCTTGATAAGAAGAGACAGCAATTCCTTGCACATCCTCCTGGATCGCGGCATTGACAATTTCATCAACGGAACGGTTGTGCCCTAAATGAATGACTTCCGCGCCGCTTGCCTGCAAAATGCGGCGCATGATGTTAATCGACGCGTCGTGGCCATCAAATAAGCTTGATGCCGTCACAAAGCGAACGTGATGTTTCGGACGATAAATATGTGCCATCCTTTCCTCCCCCTCTAATCATGATGACCGTTTCTCCATAATTCCCCTTAATAAGAGCTCGGTTTGCAATTCAATATATTCATCAAGCGTACACATTTTTTTCAGCGCCCAGCGGCGAAACGCCCACATTTGTCCCAGCACGAAAATGTCATGAGCGAACAGTTTGATTTCTTCCTCCGTCAGCTGAAATACACCGTTGTCGACGCATGTCTGCAAAATGTTTTCAAACATGCCGACCATTTGGATTTCCTTGTTGAGCACGTATATCAACGATTCTTTGCTGAGCGATTTCACTTCCTGATACATAACGAGCACTTCATCTTGCAAATCGTCGATGACTTTGAAATAGCGGGCGATCGCTAGCTTAAAGCTTTCGATCGTGCCGTGGTGGGTGCCGATATCTTTTTCCATCCGTTCGCGCACTTCATCATAAATGCGGTCGCAAACGAGATAGAGGATGTCTTCTTTTTTACGAATGTATTCATAGAGCGTGCCGATGCTAAATCCCGACGCTTTGGCGATTTCCCTTGTTGTCGTCTGGTGAAATCCTTTTTGTTTAAACAGGGAAATCGCTCCTTTAATCATTTGGTTGCGGCGTTTTTTAACAAGTTTTTCATCTTTGACGGATGCGATCACTTCCCGTTTTTTCATCTTGACCACCTGTAATGACGCGGATGCTTATTTTGTAAGCATCCGCGAAATAACAAGACGTTGGATTTCTTGCGTCCCTTCGTAAATTTGCGTAATTTTCGCATCGCGCATAAACCGTTCAACCGGATAGTCTTTCGTATAGCCGTAGCCGCCGAAAATTTGTACAGCATCGACCGTTACTTTCATCGCCGTATCGCCGGCAAACAGTTTCGCCATCGCCGATGCTTTGCCGTACGGCAGGCCGTTGGATTCGAGCCATGCCGCTTGATACGTCAGCAGGCGCGCCGCTTCAATCGCCGTTGCCATGTCGGCCAATTTAAAGGACACGCCTTGTTGCTCGGCGATCGGCTTGCCGAATTGCACCCGTTGTTTGGCGTATTCAACCGCTGCGTCTAACGCTCCTTGGGCGATGCCGACCGCTTGCGCCGCAATGCCGTTGCGGCCGCCGTCAAGCGTCATCATCGCGATTTTAAAGCCTTCCCCTTCTTGTCCGAGAAGATTTTCTTTCGGAATGCGGCAGTCTTCAAAAATAAGCTCGGTTGTCGGCGAGGAACGAATGCCGAGCTTTTTCTCTTTTTTGCCGATCGAAAATCCCGGCGTACCTTTTTCAACAATAAACGCGCTGATGCCTTTATGGCGTTTTTCCGGATCGGTAACGGCAAAGACGACGTAAATTTCCGCTTCACCGCCGTTAGTGATCCATACTTTTGAACCGTTTAATACATAGTAATCGCCGTCGCGCACCGCTCTCGTTTTCATCGAGGAGACGTCCGACCCGGCGCCCGGCTCAGAAAGGCCGTACGCGCCAAGCTTTTCCCCTGTCGCGAGGGCGCGCAAGTATTTTTGCTTTTGTTCTTCCGTGCCGAATTTGTAGATCGGCCAGCTCGCAAGGGAAATATGTGCCGATAGCGTAACTCCAGTAGAAGCGCATACTTTTGACAATTCTTCCACCGCAATGACATATGCTAAATAGTCGCTGCCGATGCCGCCGTACTCTTCCGGCCACGGAATTCCGGTAAGGCCTAATTCCGCCATTTTATTAAAAATTTCTCGGTCAAACCGTTCTTCTTCATCCCGTTCCGCTGCTGTCGGCGCCACTTCGTTTTCGGCAAACTCGCGTACCATTTTTCGTATCATTTCATGTTCTTCGCTTAATTGAAAATTCATAATCCCGATCCCCCATTTGTATATGCTGATGGTTAGCAATTGTCTGCTAGCCTGCGTTCCGCCGCGCTGCGCGGCAAGAACGGCCCGAGGCTATCGATTGCCCGCAATTTTTCTCCGTTTTTGGCATGTGTATCACCCGTGCAGGTGGCAAAGCGGTTCGAACCGCTTGTTTTCCTTACTCTTTCGTCAAGTATTTGCTAATGACCAAACGTTGAATTTCGCTTGTTCCTTCATAAATTTCGCAAATTTTCGCATCGCGGAAAAGCCGCTCAACCGGATAATCTTTCGTATAGCCGTTGCCTCCGAAAATTTGCACCGCTTCGATCGCGTTTTCCATCGCCGTTCTTGAGGCAAACAATTTCGCCATCGAAGCCTCTTTTCCGCATGGCAAGCCTTGCGCCCGCAAAAATGCCGCGCGATAGACAAGCAGTTTTGCCGCTTCGACCGCTGTCGCCATATCAGCGAGCTTAAAAGCAACGCCTTGCTGTTCGGCGATCGGCTTGCCAAACTGGATGCGTTCTTTCGCATAAGCGGTCGCATGTTCTAGCGCCGCTTCGGCAATGCCAAGCGATTGCGCGGCGATGCCAATGCGTCCGACATCGAGGTTCGCCATCGCGATTTTAAAGCCTTGCCCTTCTTCGCCAAGCAAGTTTTCTGCCGGCACTTTCGCGTCTTCGAGAGTAATTTGTACCGTCCGTGAACCGTGCAGCCCCATTTTTTTCTCGTCTTTGCCGATGATAAATCCCGGCGTATCTTTTTCGACGATAAAGGCGGAAATGCCGCGGCTGCCTTTTTCATTTGGATCCGTGCGGGCAAAGACGATGTACGTATCCGCCTCGCCGCCGTTGGTGATGAAAATTTTCGAACCGTTTAAAATGTAATGGTCGCCCTGGCGGACCGCTTTCGTTTTTAAACTTTTCGCGTCCGAGCCGGCGCTCGGTTCGGTGAGGCAAAACGCCCCTAGGTACTCGCCGCTGGCCAGCTTCGGCACATATTTTTTCTTTTGCTCCTCCGTTCCGAAGTATAAAATCGGATTGGTGCCGACTGACGTATGCACCGATAAAATGACGCCGACTGTGGCGCTGACTTTGGAAATTTCATGGATGGCGATAATGTAGGAAACAAAGTCCATACCCGCGCCGCCGTACTCTTCCGGAACGGTAATGCCCATCAGCCCTAACTCGGCCATTTTGTTTAAAATCGGGCGCGGAAACTCGCCTTGCTCCATGCGTTCCACAAACGGCGCGATTTCCGTTTGCGCGAATTCTTGTACCATTTTCCGCATCATTTCTTGCTCTTCAGTAAAGTGTAAATTCATGTATGCCACCTTCTTTGCTGATTATTCGTATGTGTAAAATCCTCTTCCTGTCTTACGGCCGAGCCAGCCGGCTTTCACGTATTTGCGCAATAACGGGCATGGGCGGTATTTATCATCGCCAAACCCTTCATGAAGCGTTTCCATAATGTACAAGCACGTGTCTAGCCCGATAAAATCAGCTAATGTTAATGGACCCATCGGATGGTTCATGCCAAGCTTCATTACTTCATCAATCGCTTCTTTCGTCGCAACACCTTCATACAACGCATAAATCGCTTCATTAATCATCGGCATCAAGACACGGTTGGAGATAAAGCCTGGGAAGTCGTTGACTTCAACGGGAACTTTATTGAGCTTGCGCGTAATCGCTTCAATCGTCTCATACACCTCATCCGCTGTCGCCAGCCCGCGGATAATTTCGACTAACTTCATGACCGGAACCGGATTCATAAAGTGCATGCCGATTACTTTTTCTGGACGTTTTGTCGCCGCCGCGATTTCCGTAATTGGCAGCGAAGACGTGTTTGTTGCCAAAATCGTATGCGGCGGAGCGATTTGATCGAGCTCGGCAAACAATTTTGTTTTCACATCCATGTTTTCGACGACCGCTTCAATGACTAAATCAGCTTTCGCCGCGTTTTGTAAATCGGTGGAAGGAGTGAGGCGCTCCAATGTCGCCGCTTTTTCCTCTTCCGTCATTTTCCCTTTTTCTACTTGACGGGATAATAATTTTTCAATATTGGTAAGCCCTTTATCGATTTGCGCCTGACTGATGTCATGCAGGAAAACATCATATCCCGCCATCGCGCATACTTGAGCAATACCCGAGCCCATTTGCCCGGCACCGATAACCATAATCGTTTTTACATCCATAGTTTCCACATCCCCTGTCTTTCGTTGTTTCAAAATCAAGTACAATGATTTATCTGACGGAAATAGCGCGCCGCCTCGGCTTTTCTTGATTGTCCAACTCCGGCGGCGCCCTACGCTTTTCTATACTTGTACCATAATGGCGTCGCCTTGGCCGCCGCCGCTGCAAATCGCGGCAATGCCGATGCCGCCGCCACGGCGTTTCAATTCGTGGATCAGGGTAATGATAATACGCGCGCCGCTGGCGCCGATCGGATGGCCTAATGCGACCGCGCCGCCGTTGACGTTCACTTTTTCCGGATCGATGTCTGCGATTTGGATGCTCGCAAGCGCTACAGCAGCAAACGCTTCGTTAATTTCAAATAAATCGATGTCATGGACTGTTTTTCCGGTTTTGCGCAGCAATTCGTTAATGACAAGCCCCGGCGTTTTCGGAAAATCTTTTGCCTCTACGGCAATCGCCGTATGCGCCAAAATCGTCGCAAGCGGTTGAATTCCTTCGCGGGCAGCGCGCTCTTCGCTCATCAGGACAAGCGCGGCGGCTCCATCATTGACGCCTGGTGCGTTTCCGGCTGTCACCGTTCCTTGCGGATCAAAAACTGGTGGAAGTTTGGCCAGCTTTTCGAGCGACGTATCTTTTCTTGGCGACTCATCGTGCTCGACAAGTATTGGTTCGCCTTTTCGCTGCGGTACTGCGACCGGTACGATTTCTTCGGCTAATAATCCCGCTTCCATCGCAGCGATGGCTCGCTGATGGCTGCGGTACGCCCATTTGTCTTGTTCCTCGCGGGAAATGCCTAATTCTTTCGCCGTTTCACCGCCGTAAATACCCATGTGCACACCGGTGAAACTACATGTTAATCCGTCATAAACCATTAAATCTTTGACAGCGCCGTCGCCCATCCGCAGGCCCCAGCGCGCTTTCGGCAATATATAAGGCGCGTTGCTCATCGATTCCATACCGCCGGCGACAACTACTCCCGCTTCGCCGAGGCGGATGATTTGATCGCCAAGCGTTACCGCCCGCATGCCGGAAGCACATACTTTATTAATCGTTTCCGTGCGCACTTCCCACGGAATTCCGGCATGGCGCATCGCTTGGCGGGATGGCAGCTGCCCTTGTCCGCCTTGCAGGACGGTCCCTAAAATGACTTGATCGACTTGTTCTCCGCTAATGTTGGCGCGCGCCAGCGCTTCTTTCACTGCAATGCCGCCAAGTTCGGCAGCCGTAAGCGACTGCAAGGCGCCGCCAAATTTGCCAAACGGTGTCCGTACACCGCTTACAATCACTGTTTTTCCCATGAAACCTCTCCCCCTCTGTGATCTTCCACCTTAACAAGAAAGCGATTACAACAATACAGACTGAACGCTCGCTCGATAAAGGTGGTAAAGAGAAGGTGTACACGAACGCACACCCTCTCTATCTATTATACTAATTATTTTAAAAAATAGGAATTATATATTCAATTTTTTTAAGAGATTTTTAAGAGACAGCTTCTTTCTCTTCGCCAAAGACCGATTTCGCCAGCAATTCTGCCACATCGTAAGTCGAAACTTTGTCCTCGACTTCTTTTGCTTTTGTGCCGTCCGTGAGCATCGTCAAGCAGTACGGACAGCCAGCGCTGATGACCGTTGGGTTGACGGCAAGCGCCTGTTCGGTGCGGGCTACGTTGATGCGGTTGCCTGTCGTTTCTTCCATCCACATCAAGCCACCGCCGGCGCCGCAACACATGCCGCGCTCGCGGTTGCGTTCCATTTCGACGACCTCGACGCCCGGAATCGCCTGCAAAATTTTGCGCGGCGCGTCATACACGTCGTTGTAGCGTCCTAAATAACAGGAATCATGGAACGTCACTCGTTCTTTTACTTCATATTTCGGTACCAATCGGCCTTCGTCAATCAGCTTCGCGAGCAGTTCGGTATGATGGTATACTTCCGCTTCAAAGCCGAAATCCGGATATTCGTTTTTAAACGTGTTGTACGCGTGCGGGTCGATCGTCACAATCTTTTTCACACCCGCTTTTTCAAATTCCGCGATATTGTTGGCCGCGAGTTCCTGGAATAAAAACTCGTTTCCTAAGCGGCGCGGCGTATCGCCCGAGTTTTTCTCTTTATTTCCTAAAATCGCAAACTTCACTCCTGCTTCATTTAACAATTTCGCAAATGCCAAGGCGATTTTTTGGCTGCGGTTGTCAAACGAGCCCATTGAGCCAACCCAGAATAAATATTCAAACTCCTCACCAGCTTTGTTCATTTCTTTGACGGTCGGAACTTGCACATCATCGCGAAGCTCGCGCCAGTTTTCTCTCTCTTTGCGGTTGAGTCCCCATGGGTTTCCTTGGCGTTCAATGTTGGTCATCGCCCGCTGCGCATCCGGGTTCATTCTTCCTTCCGTCAGCACAAGATAGCGGCGCAAGTCAATAATTTTATCGACATGCTCGTTCATGACCGGACATTGGTCTTCACAGTTGCGGCATGTCGTACAGGCCCAAATTTCCTCTTCGGTAATGACGTCGCCGATCAAACTTGGCATCTCCAGCGCTGCTGCTTGCTCTTGTGCGCCTTGCGCAGCAAACGCTAATTGGTTGCCTCTCGTGTTTTTAAAGGCAAACGTCGGCACCCACGGAGCGCGGGACGTAACAGCCGCCCCTTTCTCGGTCAGGTGGTCGCGCAGTTTTAAAATCAAATCCATTGGCGACAGCATTTTCCCGGTTCCAGTAGCCGGACACATGCTCGTGCATCGTCCGCACTCCACACAAGCATATAAATCGATAAGCTGTTTTTGTGTAAAGTCTTCAATTTTTCCGACGCCAAACGATTCCTGCGTTTCATCTTCAAAGTCGATTTTCGATAATTTCGGCCGCGACAAACGGCTGAAAAACACGTTAATCGGCGCGGCAATCAAGTGAGCGTGCTTCGACTGCGGTACGTATACTAAGAAAGTAAGCAAAATCAACAAATGAATCCACCAAGCGATAAAGAACAAGACAGCAGCTCCGGTTTCGCCAACCCAGCCGAACGCGCCGGCGATGAATGACGCGACTGGTTCGCTCCACATTGCTTCTTCCCCATGCCAAATCATGGCCATGCCGTTGCCAAACAAAACGGAAAGCATTAACCCGCCGATAAAGATGAGCACTAAACCAGCTTTAAAATCCCGTTTTAAACGAACGAGCTTTTCAATATAACGACGGTAAAACGCAGCCAATACGGCAATCAAAATAAGCAAGGTTACAATTTCCTGGAAAAATGTGAACCCTGGATAAAGCGGGCCTAGCGGCAGATGTGCCCCAGGAACGAGACCTTTGATGATAAAGTCAATCGCTCCAAATTGCACAAGAATAAAGCCGTAGAAAAAGATGACGTGAATGATACCGCTTTTTTTGTCTTTCAGCAGCTTTTTCTGGCCAAAAACATTGACCCAGATTTTTTGCAGACGCTCTTTTACTTTTTCATCAAACTCGACTTTTTTGCCGAGCTTAATATATATCGCCCGCGTTTTCACCACGTAGGCAAACAAGTAGACAGCGTAAGCGGTTACAAGCAAAAACGCAAGAAAGTTGATCACTAATAGAGAATTCATGCCTCTCTCCCCTTCCCCCTTTAAATCGATAAGATGCCAATCAAAAAATATTGACAACAAAATAAATTTTCAGAATTATGACCTTGCATCTATTTTACATAATGAATGAGCATTCAGTCAACAATGTTTTTACAAACTGTCCTAGTATTTTTTGCATGCGCTGGGTACATTAATAATTAGCGATGTAATCAGGAGGGGAAGAAATGATTGTATTTTTCGTTATTGTTATTATATTAGCGCTAATATTTCTTGATGACAAGCTCGGAACGTTCATTTTCCAACATAAAAACAAAAAAATCGTCTATCCGCGGCGCCATAGCGGTATTTCTTTTTTTATCAACGGAACGCATCTTTTTTCCGATTATTTTGCGGAGATTCGCCAGGCGAAACACCATATTCACATTTTGTTTTACATCATTAAAGATGATGAGACGAGCGAACCGTTTTTTCAATTGCTAAAACAAAAAGCAAAGGAAGGGGTTCGCGTCCGCCTTCTCGTCGATTGGGTCGGAAGCTTCGGCTTGCCAAAAGCACTGATTCGTTCATTAAAAGCGAGCGGCATCGAATTCGCCTACACACATAAACCGCGCTTTCCGTTTTTCTTCTACTGGTTAAATCGGCGCAACCATCGAAAAATTACCGTGATCGACGGAAAAATCGGGTATATCGGCGGCTTTAATATCGGCAGGGAATATGTTGGAAAAGATCCAAATTTCGGGGAATGGCGTGATTACCATTTAAAAATTACCGGCGAAGGGGTTCATGATTTGCAAACGCAGTTTTTGCGCGACTGGGAAGAGGCAACGAAAACTACCTTTGCCAAAGACGAATATTTTCCTCCTCTTCAAGCAGGCGCAATCACCCATCAACTGATCGCGGTGAACGGTCATGGGCTCGAACAGCAATTTATTGATGTCATCGGCCGTGCCAAAAAAGAAATTATCATCGGCAGCCCCTATTTCATTCCTAGCCGCCCGGTGATGAATGCACTGTTAGACGCACTTCGACGCGGCGTCAACGTGACGGTTCTCGTCCCGCTAAAGGCGGATCACTTATTGGTCAAAGAGGCTGCCTATCCTTATTTTTACCGCCTGTTAAAAGCCGGAGCGCGTATTTATCGCTTTTATCAAGGGTTTTATCATGCGAAAACGATCGTAGTTGATGAGGAGTGCTGTGACATCGGCACCGCCAATTTTGACAAACGAAGCCTGTTTTTTAATAGCGAGATCAATTGTTATATATATGACCGCGATTTTGTTCAGAAAGTAAAAAAAGCGATCACACACGATTTAGCCCGCTCGGAACCGCTGACGCTTGATTTTTGGAAAAAACGCACGGTATGGGAGCGCGGCAAAGAATCGATAGCGACGCTTCTCTCTGCTTGGCTGTAACAGCCATGCCGCGGGGGTCTCCCCTTAGCATGGCGTTATTTCCAAAAATAGCTAACCCATTCAAATATTTTCATCCCTAAGTATACCCCGACAATCCCAGCAATACCAGCTAAAGCCGGCGGAGCAGGAATCGGCAAACGGAACAGCGTAAATAAAAAGCCGACCACCATCCCAGTTAGCAGCGATAAAATCACTTCTTTCATTTCCGTTTCCTCCATGTGTTTTTTTCATCATGATGTCCATAAGAAAGAGGGGGTATTCCCCCTCTTTCGAGCATTGATTTGCAATATTTCCTAAACAGAATGGCTGGCAAATCCACCTCAAAAACGCTCTACGCTGCTATTTTGTCACATTTTTTCCGGCGCCGATACGCCGATGAGCGCCAGCGCGTTTTGCAGCGTAATTTGCACGGCTTTCATGAGCGCTAAACGCGCCCGGCTTTTTTCAATGTTTTCCGGATCTAATACTTTTTCCGCATTGTAAAAGCTATGCAGTGCCGACGCCAGCTCAAACACGTAGCCGGTCACGCGGTGCGGCATCCGCTTCACAGCCGCTTCTGCCACGGCACTTGGGAACTCGCCAAGCTTTTTCAACAGCTCGATTTCTTTTTCCGTTTCGATATAATCAAGTTGCAAATCGCCTTCATACGATAAGTTTTGCTCCTCGCCCTGGCGGAGAATGCTCGAGACGCGGGCATGCGCATATTGCACATAGTAGACCGGATTTTCATTCGACTGCGAAACGGCAAGGTCCATATCAAAATCCAAATGCGTGTCGCTCGAGCGCATCGCAAAGAAGTAGCGAACGGCATCCAAGCCAACCTCTTCCATTAATTCGCGCATCGTCACCGCTTTGCCGGTACGCTTGCTCATTTTGACCCGTTCGCCATTTTGGTACAAGTTGACTAATTGAATAATTTCCACTTCCAACACGTCCGGGTCATAGCCGAGCGCCGCAATCGCCGCTTTCATCCGCGGAATATAGCCGTGATGGTCGGCGCCCCAAATGTTAATAATTTTCGCAAATCCGCGGCGCAGCTTATCTTGATGGTAGGCAATGTCCGGCAGTAAATACGTATACGTGCCGTCTTTTTTGATTAACACGCGGTCTTTGTCATCGCCAAACGCCGTGGAGCGGAACCATGTCGCCCCGTCTTTTTCGTAAATATGGCCGCGTTCGCGCAGCGCCGCCAGCGCTTCATCAATTTTTCCGCTTGTATATAAAGATGTTTCCGAATACCAAACATCGAACGAGACGCGGAAATCGGCCAAATCTTTTTTAATCTTTTCTAATTCATAGTTGAGTCCGTACTCGCGGAAAAAGGCAAGCCGCTCTTGTTCATCGATATGGACAAATTTGTCGCCATGCTCCTCGGCCAGCTTTTTGCCGATTTCGACAATATCTTCGCCGTAATAGCCGTCTTCCGGCATGGCTTTCTCGATGCCGAGCGCCTGGAAGTAACGGGCTTCAACCGATTTAGCTAGGTTGTAAATTTGATTGCCGGCATCGTTAATATAATATTCACGCGTCACATCAAATCCGGCTTTTGCTAAAATATTGCATAGCGAATCGCCGACCGCAGCACCGCGGGCATGGCCTAAATGCAAATCGCCGGTTGGGTTAGCGGAAACAAACTCGACTTGCACTTTTTGCCCGTTTCCGACGTTCGTTTCCCCATAAGCTTGTCCTGCTTGAATGATTGTTGGAACCAGTTCCGTTAAATAACGGTTGTCCATATAAAAGTTAATAAACCCTGGACCGGCAATGTCGATGTTGGCGATGGACGCTTTTGTGCGGTCGAAGTGCTGCACGATTTCTTCCGCGATCGCCCGCGGCGGTTTTTTCGCAATGCGGGCCAGCTGCATTGCCATATTCGTCGAATAGTCGCCGTGCGCTTTTTCTCTCGGCACTTCTAAAATCACATCCGGCATTTCTTCCTCTTTCGCAAGTCCGGCGCTAATGACGGCGCGCTTAATTTCTTCTTTGATCCGTTCCTTCATTTGTTCGACAATGTTCATTATCTATACCCCCTTAAACATAATCGTCATCGCATGGCGGCCTATTTTTTCATTTTGCATCTGCAGCTGGTACGATACAAACAACTGCCCTTTTTTCCGCCTGTCATCATAATGAAACTCGATATGATCGGTTTTTGTTTTCATCGTCCATTGCCCGAACGAAGTGCGGTAATGGCCGGTCGTTTCTTCCGTTTCGCGGAACGCATGGCGCATATGCACCGCTCCGGAACGAATGACGACCACTTCCCCGTTCGTTATTTTGACGATCGTCTTAATGTTGCCGAGTTCGTGCTGCTCCTCAAATTGCAAATACATGGCATTTTCTTTTATGTAGTAAAGCCCTTTTGCTTCTAACACAACCGTTTCTTTGTGCAGCCCGTCACGAATATCGGTCACTTGTTTCAGCTGCATCGGGATTCCGTTTTGTTTCTCCATCGAGAACACGCCCTTGCTAAAAAACAATAATAACTTAATTAAGTATAAAGGAATTAATTCCTTTGATTCAAGAGGAGAAGAAAGTATGCTGGCATACGTTACAAGGAAAATTTGCCTCTAAGCGCGTTTTCCGTAGCTTTTTGGCGCAAATCGGCCAGAATTTCACAGGAAAAAGCACCATCTTGAGTAAGATGGCGCTTTTAAGGAAACATATTTATGGTTGTTTTACATTTTGCAACACATTGATCGTAAAGACGATGACAGCGATGACGACAAGTGTTCCGCCAAGGGCAGTAACTGGGATCCATGCATTGTTTCCATAAACGACAAAAATAAGACCAATCATCATGAGTGGCAAGCCGATATTATGAAGCCAAAAGTGGGTTTTTGCTAGTTTTGTTGCTGCTGCTTGCGGGAATAAATGATAAATAATTCCAGCTAGCGTTAACGCGGTCCAGCCAAGCAAGTTGATGTGAACGTGAACCGGGGTCAACGTAAATGAGTGGGAAATCGACATGTAAAGTCCTAAACATACCCCAATCATAAAATAAACGGCGGAAATTTTAATAAGTCGTATCCCCATTATAATCCCCCTAAAACTAGGATAATGATACTACACTATATTATTCCATACAGGTCTATATTCCTAAAAAAATCCCGACCCCAGTAGAAATGGAGTCGGGATTTGCCATCAGCGGCGTTTTGGCACCCAGCCGAGAATCATTTCGCGAATGAGTTTGCTTGCGGTGTTGGCCGTTTGTTCGGAATGGTCATAAATCGGCGCTACTTCCACTAAATCGGCACCAACGACGCGAACATCCGATTTCGCGATTTCATGAATGGCCGCCAATAGTTCTTTCGATGTAATGCCGCCGGCGTCGACCGTTCCCGTACCCGGGGCATGCGCAGGGTCTAAAACGTCGATGTCAATCGTCACGTACACCGGACGCCCAGCCAGCTTTGGCAGCACTTCCCGAAGCGGATTGAGCACTTCAAATTTCGCGATGTACATGCCGTTTTCTTTCGCCCATTCGAATTCTTCTTTCATGCCGGAACGAATGCCGAACGAAAAGACGTTTGTCGGTCCGATTAAATCGGCTGCTTTGCGAATCGGCGTCGCGTGGGATAGTGGCTCGCCCTCGTAATGTTCACGCAAGTCGGTATGGGCGTCCATATGGATAACCGCTAAATCCGGATATTTTTTATATACCGCTTTAATGACCGGCCAGGAAACGAGATGCTCACCGCCGATGCCAAGCGGAAATTTATCTGCGGCTAAAATTTGATCGACAAAGTCTTCGATGATATCCAAGCTGCGTTGCGCGTTTCCAAACGGAAGCGGAATATCGCCGGCGTCAAAATATTTCACTTCTCTAAGTTCGCGGTCTAAATATGGGCTATATTCCTCGAGACCGATGGATACTTCACGGATGCGGGCCGGACCGAAGCGGGAGCCAGGGCGATAGCTTACCGTCCAGTCCATCGGCATCCCGTAAATCACCGCTTCGCTTTCCGCAAAATTCGGGTGGCTTCCGATAAACACATTGCCCGAATACGCCTCGTCAAATCTCATGATGCCATCCCCCTCATTTCAATAAATCAGCAACAAATTTCGGCAGCACAAAGCACGCTTTATGCAGCTCTTTCGTGTAATATTTCGTCTCGATGTCATGGAAGCGATCATCGCTTACTTCAAGCGGATCGTATTTTTTCGAACCGATCGTAAACGTCCAAAGCCCGCTTGGATACGTTGGGATGTTTGCCGTATATAAACGCGTAATCGGGAAAATTTCGCGCACGTCGCGGTATACGTTGCGGATTAAATCCGCCTTAAACCAAGGGTTATCAGTCTGAGCGACAAAAATACCGTCTTCTTTCAACGCTTTGGCGATGCCGGCGTAAAATCCTTTCGTAAATAAATTTACTGCCGGACCGACCGGCTCTGTCGAATCGACCATAATGACATCGTATTCATTTTCGCTTTTTGCAATATGCATAAAACCGTCATCCACTTTTACTTCAACGCGCGGATCGTCAAGCTTTCCGGCGATCTCCGGCAAATATTTTTTCGAGCATTCAATAACTTTGCCGTCAATTTCTACGAGCGTCGCTTTTTTGACGCTTGGATGTTTCAGCACTTCGCGGATGACACCGCCATCGCCTCCGCCGACAACAAGCACATTTTCCGGATTTGGATGGGTGAACAGCGGAACGTGCGCGACCATTTCATGGTAGACAAATTCGTCTTTTTGCGTTGTCATCACCATTCCATCTAAAATAAGCATGTTGCCGAACTGTTCTGTTTCGACCATGTCCAGCTTTTGGAATGGAGTTTGTTCTGTATGTAAAGTACGTTTAATTCTCGCTGTAATGCCAAAATGCTCTGTCTGTTTTTCGGTAAACCATAATTCCATCGGTAACATCCTTTCTCTGCTCGTTTCCACTTCTCGTATACGCTATTTTCATCTTTCCCTCGCGGAAAAAAACTAAACATGAAAAAGTATAGAGCAATCTAGCAAAAATGCAAGAGGTACTTGATAGAAAAAACGTTTAAAATAGAAAAAAATTTTTCATACTAATACAAATATGGTTTATGAAGTTATGAGGTGATGAACGTTGGAAATCATCCCAAGCAGCCGGTTTCGCGGGACGTGGAAATATATTCGGGCGTTCGCCTTTATTAGTTTCATCCTAGCAATCTTATCGGCCGTTACGCTTGGCGGCTTCATCTTATTTGCAAAAATCAAAGGCGCTCCTCCTTTAGCGGTGCCGCAAACAACGATTTTTTATGCAGATGACGGCACAAAAATCGGCGAAAGCGATAACGGGCAAAAGCGCTACTGGGTCAAGCTTGACGATATATCCCCTTATGTCATACAGGCGACAATTGCTGTAGAAGACCGCAAGTTTTACGAACATCACGGCTTTGATATCAAACGGATTATCGGCGCTGTCGCCGCGGATATAAAAGCGATGGCGAAAGTACAAGGAGCGAGCACGATCACTCAGCAATACGCGCGCAATTTATTTTTAACTCACGATAAGACATGGACAAGAAAATTACAAGAGGCGCTTTACACGATCCGCCTTGAAGCAAATTACAGCAAAAATCAAATTCTTGAAGGTTATTTGAACACGATTTACTACGGTCACGGCGCTTACGGGATCGAGGCAGCGGCCCGCTATTATTTCGGCAAACATGCAAAAGACCTTACGCTAAGCGAAGCGGCGATGTTAGCCGGCATCCCGAAAGGTCCGTACTACTACTCTCCGTTGATTAACGAAAAGAGGGCCAAGGCGCGGCAAAAAACGGTGCTGTTATCGATGGAACAATCCGGATACATCAACAAAAAAGAAGCGGAGCAAGCGTATCAAGACAAGCTTGTTTATACACATCATCACGAAATGAAACAAAAAAATATTGCCCCTTATTTTCAAGACGTTGTTAAACATGTGCTGCGCAATCAATTAGGACTTGACGAACGAACAATCGAGTTGGGCGGCCTGCGCGTATATACATCGCTCGATCCGCACATGCAAAAAATCGCGGAACAGGAAATAAACGCGATCATTGACCCGCACTCCCAAATTCAAGCCGCACTCGTCGCGATGGACCCGCGCACGGGAGAAGTAAAAGCGCTCGTCGGCGGCAGGGACTATGAAAAAAGTCCGTTTAACCGCGCTGTGCAGGCACAGCGGCAGCCGGGATCCACCTTTAAACCGTTTTTATACTATGCCGCAATTCGCGAAGGTTTCACCCCTTCCACGCAAATGCGCAGCGAACTGACGACGTTTACGTTTGATAACGGCAAAGCGACCTATACCCCGCATAACTATAATGACTACTATGCCAATGACGCGATTACACTTGCGCAGGCAATCGCCTTATCGGATAACGTGTTTGCCGTTAAAACCCATTTATTTATCGGTGAAAACAAGCTCGTGGAAACGGCAAAAAAGCTAGGGATTACAAGCAAATTAAAGGCAGTCCCGTCGCTAGCGCTCGGCACCTCGCCGGTCAAAGTGATCGATATGGTCAAAGCCTACAGCGCCTTTGCTAATAACGGCAAAAAAGTCGAGCCTGTTTTTATCAAAAAAGTCGTCAACCAGCAGGGAGAAATCATTTACGAATACAAACCGGAAAGCAAACAAGTGCTTGATCCTGACGCCGCTTACGTCACGACCCAGCTGATGACGGGCATGTTTGACCCGAAATTAAATGATTACACGACGGTAACCGGCCAATCGATTCGCAAACAGATAACACGTCCATATGCCGGCAAATCGGGAACAACCGAAACGGATAGCTGGATGATCGGATTTGCGCCGCAATTAGTAGCAGGAGTATGGACGGGTTACGACCGCGGGGAAACGATTGATAAAATGGTGGAGAAACAATATGCAAAACAAATTTGGGTTCGCTTCATGGAAAAAAGCTTGCAAGGAAAGCCAAAGAAAAAGTTTAAGCCGACAAAAGGCGTCGTCGGCGTGTACGTCGATCCAGATAACGGCAAACTTGCGACAAAATCATGTCCAGTAAGGCGGCTTACTTATTATATTACCGGCACCGAACCGAACGAATACTGCACAGATCATTTACCTGAAAAGAAAGCAAAGAAAAAAGAGAAAAAGAAACATTGGTTCGAAAAATGGTTCCCTTGGTTTTAGAAGAAAACCCCCCAAGCGTGATACGCTTGAGGGGTTTTCTCGTCCTAGTTTTATTGTGTTATACATGTAGGTTTAGTTTACCCTTTTTCCCTATAAACTACAAGTACCCGTCATAATACGTTCACAAAACCGTCACATATATGGAATTTACTGAAAAATGCCAGCCTATCCCCATGCAAAAAAACAGCCTTCCGTCTCATCGCGTTGCTTTCTCTTTTGTGCCGGGGCCAGCTTATTTGATACAGAGAGGATTTACTTTTCTCCTTCCAACCCTTTTTTCAATTCGTCGCTGGAACGATTCCACATCTCCATATCATGTTGTTTTAAAAAGTCGGCAAGCACCCGTTTTGATTTCTCATCCATATGATCAACGATAATGTGCCGTTTTAGCGATTTATCTAAACGATTCACATGCTCTGGCAGCAGTTTGTAGCCGCGGCGCGTTTCCCTATCGACCGTCATTTCGCAGGCGGTCACACCGGCATAATACGGCCCGTCTTCTCTCCGTTCAATCGTGACCCAGACGATCCAATACGGCTTGCCATTCGGTACTTCATCACGGTTTGGCAAAAATTTAATGCCCCGCTCCACCGCGCTGCGGGCATGCATCGCGCCCATGTCGACGAACGCCTCACCCGCTTCGACATCAATAATCACCGGGGAAACGTTCTCCAAACTTAACGCCCCGGCGCCAAAACCGCGGTGGCCGTCGGTCGGATCGTCTTTAATAATATTAAACCCGATGTTTTTCTTCTTTTTTTCCATTAAACCTCCTCCTTCCTGTCACATGAACAATTCGGCAAAAAATGATTGCAAATTTTCAAGGACAAATGGAATCGCCACCTGAAAAATCGGCTCGATCGTATAACTGTCAAGCGGGGTCAGCACTAAAATGAGAAACAAAAGCATCCCATAGCTTTCCCATTGCGTCATTTTCGCACGAACACCTTGCGGGGCTAAATCTTCGATAATCCGATACCCATCAAGGGGCGGAAACGGAAGCAAGTTAAAAATAAACAACACAACATTTAAACCAATAAAAATTTGAAAAAAGAGGTCAAACCCCGCGGCAAACCAATCGGGAAGCGCCCGCATGACGCCGAAATGAATCATGCTATACCAGACAAGAAACCCAAGCGCGGCAAGCAATAAATTGCTTAGCGGGCCGGCAATCGATACAAGGATCCCGGCAAGACGCGGATGTTTAAAATGAAAGCGGTTGACCGGAACAGGCTTTGCCCAGCCGAAACCAGCAAGAAAAATGAGCAACGTACCAAACAGATCCAAATGGGCAAGCGGCGATAGCGTCAGCCTGCCCTCATGTTTGGCCGTCGGATCGCCAAATTTATAAGCGACGTAAGCATGGGCGAATTCATGTACCGAAAAGGCGATCGCCAGCGTCAGCAATACATATGGAATTTCACTTAACGGGTATGGCAATAAATGTTCCACTCTGTTTAACTCCTTTTTCCACACATTACATTTATTTTTAGTATACATGATTTACTGGAAAAAGTGGACTGAAGTTCTTTTTTTCATCGTTTTAGCGCAGGAGACCCCCACTTCAACGAATGAGAAGGGCGGAGCCCAATGAGTAAGTGGGGGAGGAATGCGCCTTCCTCCTTTCTCTTCTAATATGCTATCATTAACTTATGGAGAAAACCGTTGGATAAGGCACTCCATCGACTACTCGATATAGGAGGTTGGTTGCAGAATCGTTGCAACCGTAAAATATCGAGCGTCATCTTCGCCGTCTGTTGTGTGTGGAAAATGAGTACTGCCAACAGACGAATCGGAACGAACCAGTAGCGGTACAGGCATGCCCTGGATCGCTGGGCAGTTGTCAACCTGCCTAAAGTAACACCAAGTCAAGGAAGGAGGTTCGTAAAAGAACCGCTTGCACTTCTGGGTAGTTACAAGCCCCCACTTCAAAAGCCTCTAGGCTCTAAGTGGTGGGTAGTTGACGATATAATCAACACGACAAGAGATGACAAAAAGGAGGAGCACCGATGCCTTACGTAACGATCAAAATGCTTGAAGGACGCACGGAAGAACAGAAAAAGGCGCTTGTCGAAAAAGTGACAGAAGCAGTCGCCGAAACAACGGGCGCTTCGAAAGACAAAATCGTCGTTTTCATTGAAGAAATGACGAAAAATCATTACGCTGTCGGCGGTAAACGGTTGAGCGACGAATAATGAGCGTGCAGGCAAGGAACTTTTTATTTGTTCCTTGCTTTTTTATTGCGGATTTTTTAAAAAACGAATATTATTATATATGCATTTAAAAATGTTCGTTTTTGGAGGTAAATGATGTTTGATTTAAGGAAACATAACACGAATTTAAAAACAGAAATCATTGCCGGATTGACGACGTTTTTAACGATGGTATATATCATCGTCGTGAACCCTGTTGTATTATCGGATGCCGGCGTTCCGTTTTCTCAGGTCTTCACCGCTACGATTATCGCCACCGTCATCGGAACGCTATGGATGGCGCTATTTGCTAACTATCCGATCGCGATTGCGCCGGGAATGGGGTTAAACGCGTATTTTGCTTACTCCGTTGTCGGATCGCATGGCAATATTTCCTATGAAACAGCATTCTCGGCTGTGTTCGTTGCCGGAATCCTTTTCGTCATTTTGTCGCTCACGCCGTTTCGCAGCAAACTGATCGAAGCAATTCCAGAAAACTTAAAACATGGCATTACCGCGGGAATCGGCTTGTTTATCGCCTTTATCGGCATGCGCCTCACTGGCATCATTCAAGCGCATCCACAAAACTTGGTCGCGTTAGGCAATTTGCACTCGCCATCGGTCATTTTGACGTTGGTCGGTTTAGCGGTTACGCTTGTGCTTATGTCGCTTGGCGTCAACGGCGCGCTCTTTTTCGGGATGGTCATTACCGGAGTGATTGCTTATTTCACCGGACAATTGAAATTTGACAAAGGCTTCGTTTCCGTGCCATCGCTTCCGGAAGGGCTTGTTGTCGCCAATCCCCTTACCGCCATCGGCGATGTCATTCA
Organism: Parageobacillus sp. NEAU-HV-2; assembly: GCF_059115485.1. Taxonomy (NCBI): domain Bacteria; kingdom Bacillati; phylum Bacillota; class Bacilli; order Caryophanales; family Anoxybacillaceae; genus Parageobacillus; species Parageobacillus sp. NEAU-HV-2. The sequence continues at coordinate 102,637 of NZ_JBXUJJ010000007.1, read as the reverse complement.
ATACGGATTGTACGCCGTTGTGTTTTCCTTTTTGCTTGTGACGATTTTTGACACGACGGGAACGATGATTGGCGTCGCCCAGCAAGCCGGACTGATGAAAGGAAAAACGATGCCGCGCGCTCGCGAGGCGCTGCTTTCCGACTCGATTGCGACGACGATCGGCGCAATGTTCGGCACAAGCCCGACATCGGCGTATATCGAATCTTCTTCCGGCGTTGCCGCCGGAGGGCGTACGGGTATTACAGCGCTGACGGTCGCCCTCTTATTTGCCTTATCCGCCTTTTTTGGGCCGCTTGTTGGCGCCGTATCCGGCATTTCAGCGATTACCGCGCCGGCGTTAATTATCGTCGGAAGCTTAATGATGGGAAACATCGCCCATATTCAGTGGGATCAATTAGATGAAGCATTCCCGGCGTTTCTCATCATTTTAAGCATGCCGCTGACTTCAAGCATCGCCACGGGAATCGCGTTAGGGTTTATTTCGTACCCTCTGTTAAAAATCACGCGAGGCAAATGGCGCGAGGTGCATCCGCTCGTATATATTTTTGCTGTTCTCTTCTTCTATCAGCTTGCCTTTCTGCCTCATTAACGCAACGAAAAAACGAAGTCCCGTTCAGGCGTGGACTTCGTTTTTTACTTTAGCACGCAATTGTTCAATATAGGTATACGCCTGTTCCACTTCTTCTTCCGTATAGCGCTGCTTGCTTTTTAATAAAAATACTTTTTCTTTCACTTCTTCTTTCGGTAAATGTTCAAAGTAGAGCACCGTCGATACAAGCTCTAAAAACCGCGAATTTTGCCCGTTCATCTCTTGCATGCATTCACGCAAATGAGGCATGTCCAACTCGTAATGGTTTAAAAACTGCATACCCGCTTCCGTCAGCGTGTAGCGATATTGAAAATAACCGCCTTTTTTCTCTTTTACTTCGTGCAAAAACCCTAAATCACAAAGCTCCTCAATGCGGCATGTTAATTCTTCCGAATACGGTCCGTAAAAATGAAAATCAAATTTCTCATAAAACGGAAACTGCAATTTTTTCGCGATGTAAATCATTTTTTGCAGCTTTTTGCGACCGACGATTTCCCCCGCTGCCGCCAGCGCCTTCATCACTTTCGCATGCTCTGTGAACACTTCCCGTCATCTCCTAACCCTCTAAAATTTCAATAATTTTTTTCTTTGTCGTCCGCTTTGTCGAAAAATCATAAATGAAATCAGCGGGAAAATATAACTTATGGTCGGTTCTGCGCTTGCCGGAAATCGCATCGACAAGCACCGATTCCCGCGACAGCTCGCGGAGCTCTCCGTTCGGCATCAATAAATAAATCGGCAGCCGCTCTCCTTCCTCGCCGGGACGGTAAAAGTCATACGGCAAATCGGACGAAGAATCGACGACTAAGTAATATTCCGGATCAATGCCCGCTTTTTTAAACAAGCCGGTCAGTTCGATCAGCTTTGTCATCTGTTCATTTGTTGGATTAAATTCGACATATTTGAATAAATGACGGTTGACAAAACGGCGGCATAGGTCGCTTAAAATCGCATCGCGTTCGTGCTGCCACTGTTGAAAATAAAACAAAATCACCGCCTCATCAAGCTGCAAATAATCTTGCAATTCTACCGTCCCAGTAAAAAACGAATAAAAATGAATCGGCTTCGTTTGAAACTCATATCCTTCTTCATACAGCCTTTTTGCCCGGTGTAAAATTTTCGTTAAAATGACCTCGGCGCTACGCGTGACCGGATGGAAATAGACTTGCCAATACATTTGATAGCGGCTCATAATATAGTCCTCGACCGCGTGCATGCCGCTGCGCTTAATAACGACTTGGTCTTCACGCGGACGCATAACGCGCAAAATCCGTTCCATATCAAAATTGCCGTAGCTGACGCCGGTATAATACGCATCTCTTAGCAAATAATCCATCCGGTCGGCGTCGATTTGACTGGAAATCAAACTGACAACAAGCTTATTCGGATACGTTTTCGCAATTACTTCCGCCACTTTTTTCGGGAAATCGTCGCTGACGCGGCGGAGCACGGCGTTCACTTCCGTATCCCCTAAAATAATCGCCTGGGTGAAATCTTCATGATCGAGCCGAAACACTTTTTCAAAGGAATGGGAGAACGGCCCGTGGCCTAAATCATGCAATAGCGCCGCACATAGGCAAAGAAGCCGCTCGCTGTGGTCCCAATGTTCGCGGCCGACGAACACATCATCAATAATGCGGCGAATAATTTCGTAGACGCCAAGCGAATGGTTAAAACGGCTATGCTCGGCGCCGTGAAACGTCAAATATGTCGTGCCGAGTTGTTTAATGCGGCGCAAACGCTGAAATTCTTTCGTTCCAATCAAATCCCAAATCACTTTATCACGAACGTGTATGTACCGATGCACTGGATCTTTAAATACTTTTTCTTCACTCAACTGCCCGCCGGGATATGCCATGTTATCCCCTCTTCCATTTCTAACATGAATCTATTATAAGCCGTTTTCTTTTATAAAGAAATACTTGATTTTTCCGGCTTTACCTCTCATTATTTCCTAAAAATAGAAACAAAAAATCACCTTCTCGTCAAAAAGGAAGGCGATTTTTTAACTCTTCTTTAATCTTTCGGCAATTTTCTCAATCAGCTCATCCTCTGTCAGCGCCGCGACCGGACGGTTATTGACAAAGGCAAACGTTTTTTTGCGGCCCGGGCCGCAATACGATTGGCAGCCGATTTTAATCGTTGCGTTGGGATCCAACTTTTTTAAACGCGGAATTAACGTTTTCAAATTTGGCGCTTTGCAATCATCACAAACGCGAAATTCATTTGCCATGCTGGCTCACCCTTTCTCTGCGCTCGCTTGCGTTTGTTTACACTATCGTGTATTCTAACGCTTCTTTTTGCCTATTGCAAGTTTGTTGGCTTCCGGCTTACCTTCCATTTCCTTCCTCTATTATGCTCCTAGCATGTGGTTCGTTCACAATTCTTGCAATTTTTGATTCACCGAAACTAAAAAATGTATAAGATTTACTATTTTTGTCCATGCTTCTACTAGCAAACAAGAAAAAAAGGGGAGTTGAGAACGATGAAGCAACGACAAGATGCATGGACAGAAGAAGATGATTTGCTATTAGCGGAAACGGTGTTGCGCCATGTGCGAGAAGGAAGCACACAGCTAAACGCCTTTGAAGAAGTCGGCGATAAATTAAACCGGACAGCGGCGGCCTGCGGGTTCCGCTGGAATGCGGTCGTCCGGCGCCGTTACGAACAAGCACTGCAGCTTGCCAAACGGCAGCGCAAAGAAAGACAGCGGCTTTTAGGCAAACAGCAAGGCGGGAAGAAAAAACTGCTTTACAATCCTCCTGTTCCTTCGCTAGCAGAAATCGGGGAAATCACCCAATTGCCGGCGGTTGTATCTCCCGCTAGTGAATCAGCATCGATTACATTAGATCAAGTGATTTCCTTTTTGCAAACATTGAAAACGACTTACCGCCAGCACGAAGCGATCACAAAAGAAAATGAACGTCTGCGCAAAGAAAATGAAGAAATGCGGGCGAAAAATAAAGAATTAGAAAAGAAAATTGCCAAACTAGAAGAAAACTCTTCCACGATTCAAGAAGATTATGAAACATTGGTAAGAATTATTAATAGAGCTCGCAAGCTTGTTTTGCAAGAAGAAGAGGAGCGGCAGGCGCTCAAATTTCGAATGGACCAAAACGGAAATTTGGAAAAAATTGCAGAGTAATAACGGCTGCCCTGTTTTCCTAGGGCAGCCGTTATCATTTGACGAACGCTTTTTCATTGCGGCTAACGATGCGCTCCCAATAATGTTCGTATAAAGACAGCTCTTCTCCCGTCAGCGTCGAGGAATACAGCTTTCCGCCAAACGACTGGAGCGTGCGCAATAAAAGAAGCATCACCGCTGGGATTGTCAGCTCGTCCCCGAGCAATTCCGAAAGCGACGCCATCGTGCTTGGGACAATGGCCGGATAGGAAAACTTCGTCGCTTCCCCTTGCAATCCGAGCTCATAAAAACGGCGGATTAACTCGGCGCGCGCCGAACCGCTTCCGCTCACACATAAATAAATTTGCACCGCTGCGCCGCCGCGCACGCGCCGCTGCGAAATGCCAGCGAATTTTTTGCCGTCAATGCTGAGATCATAACTGCCCGGACAATAGGAACCAACGATTTCCCGCGCTTCAATCGCTTTACCGTAAGATGAAAACATCGTTTTGACGAGCTGCCACATCGCTTCATATCCTTGATTAATATCAATCGCTTTCGTCGTTTCCGAGAAAATAAGCGATATATTGAGCACCCCTTCATCAAGGACGACGGCAAGCCCCCCGGAATTGCGGACAATCACCTTGTATTGGTTTGTTTCTAAAAAAGACACCGCTTCCTGCAAATAGGGAAGCTTTGTATCTTGAATTCCTAACACGACCGTATTGTAATGCACCCATGTGCGGACGACGGCATCAGACTGTCCCGTTCCAACCGATGTGCAAAGCGTATCATCGATGGCAAACGATTGTTTCGCGTCAAACATCGGGCCGAAATGCGATTGGTCAATAATGCGCCATCTCGCCTGCTGCAACAATTCATGGACCATTTGCGTTTTTCTCCTTAGCAAAGTAATCTGAAAAAATTATATCATAAAAAAAGGATGACCATCATTGTCATCCTTTTTCCGCGTTACAGCGATTGCGCTGCGGTAATGAGCGTCAGTTTGTACACATCTTCGGCGTTGCAGCCGCGCGATAGGTCGTTGACCGGCTTATTCAGCCCTTGCAAAATCGGACCGATCGCTTCAAAATTACCGAGACGTTGAGCGATTTTATAGCCAATATTTCCCGCTTCTAAGCTTGGGAAGATAAATACGTTCGCATCGCCTTGAATGACGGAATCCGGTGCTTTCTTTTTCGCGACAGATGGAACGAACGCGGCGTCGAATTGAAACTCGCCGTCTAACACTAAATCCGGCGCCATTTCTTTCGCGATTCGCACCGCTTCAACGACTTTTTCCGTTTCCGGCGATTTCGCCGATCCTTTTGTCGAAAAGCTTAGCATCGCTACGCGCGGTTCGATATCGAACATTCTTGCCGTATTGGCGCTCTCAACGGCGATTTCCGCTAAATCTTGGCTGTCCGGGGCAATGTTGATTGCGCAATCGGCAAATACGTATTTTTCCTCACCGCGCACCATAATAAATACGCCTGACGTTTTGCGGACGCCTTGTTTTGTTTTAATGATTTGCAATGCCGGCCGGACCGTATCGGCAGTCGAATGGGCAGCGCCGCTAACAAGCCCATGCGCTTGATCCATGTAAACAAGCATTGTGCCAAAATAATTTTCGTCAAGAAGCATTTGCCGCGCCGCTTCTTCGCTCACTTTTCCTTTGCGGCGCTCAACAAACGCGGCAACAAGCTCGTCCATTTTCTCGTATTGCTGCGGGTCGATAATTTCGACATTTTCAAGCGTCAAGCCAAGCTCATTTGCTTTTTGTTTCACCGCTTCTTTATTGCCGATGACAATCGGCACGACGAGCTGTTCTTGCACCAGGCGGCTGACCGCTGTTAAAATGCGCTCATCAAGACCTTCCGGAAAGACAATTTTGCGCTGTTTTCCTGCTATTTTCGCTTTTAAAGCGGCAAATAAATCATTGCTCACGAACGAATCCTCCTCAATTAATAAAATCCACTATATACTAGCATACTCTTATTATGGAGAAACGCAATGAAGTTAAGCCCTTACAACAAATAGTTGTTCTATTAAAATAATTCTGTTTACTTCGCTTCCTATGCGACTTTCGCGCGTTTTTTGGCTAAACTATGGTATAGTGAAACTGTAAACTACATAATAAACAAGGAGTGAACGATATGAGCGAAGCGGCACAAACACTCGATGGCTGGTATTGCCTTCATGATTTCCGCTCGATCGACTGGAGCGCGTGGAAAACGTTAACGAGCGATGAGCGTGAAGCAGCGATTCGTGAGTTTTTATCTTTAGTTGAAAAATGGCAAGAAACAGAAGATAAAAAAGAAGGCAGCCACGCTATTTATACAATCGTCGGTCAAAAGGCAGATATTATGTTTATGATTTTACGTCCGACGATCGAAGAATTGAACGAAATCGAAACGGCGCTAAACAAAACAAAACTGGCCGAATGTTTAGTACCGGCCTATTCTTACGTTTCCGTTGTCGAGCTAAGCAACTACTTAGCCTCCGGCGATGAGGACCCTTATCAAATTCCGGAAGTGCGCCGCCGTCTTTACCCAATTTTGCCGAAAACGAAACACATTTGCTTCTATCCGATGGACAAGCGCCGGCAAGGCAATGACAACTGGTATATGCTTTCAATGGAAGAACGGCGCAATTTAATGCGCGCGCATGGCATGACTGGCCGCAAATACGCCGGCAAAGTGACGCAAATTATCACCGGCTCCGTCGGCTTGGATGACTTTGAATGGGGCGTTACATTATTCTCCGATGACGCATTGCAATTTAAAAAGCTCGTTTATGAAATGCGGTTTGACGAAGTGAGCGCCCGCTATGGAGAATTTGGATCTTTCTTTGTTGGAAACCGTTTAACAGTAGAAAAAGTGCCGTTATTTTTACATGTGTAACCTCAACGGGGATGCATTCTTTAAGCATCCCCGATTTTTTTGGACAATCCCCGTTTTTCTGTCATATCCCGTTTTTCTTCCCCATAAATATAAAATCAGAAATTCGTTTATAAATTTGTCACCATTTCTCGCTTCCGCAATAGCCTATTATTGTCGAGAAAAAAGACCGTATGGGGTGACAATATGGCTGTTGTGGCATGCACAGATGAAGATGTCAAATTGCTGGCAAGACTGATGCGGGCAGAAGCAGAAGGTGAAGGAAGACTTGGCATGTTATTGGTAGGAAACGTTGGAGTGAACCGTTGCATTGCCGATTGCCTTGACTTTCGGGGGATACGCACCATCCGCCAAATGGTGTTTCAAAGCCCGGGCGGTTTTGAAGCAGTGCAAAAGGGCTATTTCTACCAAAGAGCAAGAAGCATCGACATTCAATTAGCCCGTCAAGTGATTCGCGGCTGGCGGTACCATCCTGCGACAAACGCGCTTTGGTTTTTTAAACCAGGGGGAGAATGTCCAGCGCAGTGGTTTAACCAATGGAACGTCGGTCGTTATAAGTCGCATTGTTTTTATGCACCATCGCGGAGTGAGTGCCCAAGAGTATATTAAACTTTCATAGAGGAGGTTACCCTATGTCCAATAATTCATATGAAAATGCGTTTAACCCGCTCGAAGATGAGCGTCAACAACCGTATCAATCTTATCAACCTTATCAGTGGTATCCATATGGATATATGTACCCACAAACTTACTATCCAATGGCTTATCCATACTACCAGCAGCCAATGACGATGATGCAGCAGCCAATGACGGCGCCAACTTCTGCATTTGGCTTACAAACGCCTTCTTTCGCGGCCCAAACACCGACAACCGCAAGCCAGCCGTCCATCCCTGGCATGCTGCCAATCGAAGAGTCATACATTGAAAACATTTTGCGCCTCAACAAAGGAAAACTCGTTACCGTATATATGACGTTTGAAAACAACCGTGAGTGGAACGCAAAAATATTCCGCGGAACCATCGAAGCGGCGGGACGCGACCATTTAATCTTGAGAGATCCACAAACGGAAATGCGCTACTTATTGCCGATGATTTACCTTGATTATATTACGTTTGACGGGGAAATTGCCTACGAATATCCATTTGCTGGAGCGACGGCGCAATTGAGCAGCTATTCCCCGCGATAACCGCAAACAATAAGGTTGCTTTGGCAACCTTATTTTTTATGCCTTCCCCACTCGCTCTGCCGCTAGCCATTCGGCTTCGCTGGTGCTTCCGCCATGGAGCCGAACGGATGGACGAAATCAGCGGCATGAAATGGGCGGCCTGGCATCACTGGGTCTTCGGATTGCTCTTTGTTTTTGGCATATCCCTGTAAACGAACGTCAGGAAAAACTTTCGGCCATTTGCCATCCGCAAAGAACCGTTTATATTCCAAAAAATAAGGAGCGCTTCATGGAAACGCTCCTTTCAACCTATTTTCATTGCCGCATAACCGATCAGCACCCATGCGATTAAAAAGGCAACGCCGCCAAACGGGGTGATCGCTCCAAGCGGTTTGATTTGCGTCACGCTTAACACATACAAGCTTCCGGAAAATAAGACGATGCCGATAAACATAATCCAGCCGGCCGTGCTGATCAAGCCTGCTTGCGGAAACTTGCCAAGCAGCAGCCCAACGACCAACAGGCCAAGCGCATGAAACATTTGGTACTGCACCGCCGTTTTCCATATTTCTAAATAACGCTCTGGAATCTTTCCTTCTAACCCATGCGCCCCAAACGCCCCAAGCGCAACGGCTAAAAAGGCGTTCAGCGCTCCAAGAAAGACAAACGTTTTCATGACATCTCCGCCCTCTCCTGCACAGTGTTCATCCTTATCATAACGTATTTCGACAACAAAGAAAAACCCTTCTGCTCATGAAGGGTTTTCAGCATTGCTGTAAATACATTTCCCTAGAAATCCAACAGCGACGGACCGTTTGCGCCGTCGCCGATGTCGATTCGCTCTCCTTTTCCTTGCCGAAGCAAAAGCGGCGCCGCTTCCGGTAAAGACACCGACGGCATTTCTCGTTTTTCCTCTTCTTCCAACACCAAGTCACATAAAGCGCGTACGGCGGCGACATGTTCCCGCACGCGCTGCGGGCTATCCGCCGCCCTTGCTCTTCGCAGCTCTTCCTCCATTTTTGCCAAAATCGCCGCAATCGAAATCGTCAATGTATTCACTCCTCATCCAATTCATATCGCTTAAGCTTTGTTTCCTATGTTCTCAATCTGCCAGTCGATCGGCTCGTACCCGCATTGCTGCAAAAACGCGTTCGTGCGCGAAAACGGGCGATGGCCAAAAAAGCCGCGCGCCGCCGAAAACGGGCTTGGATGCGGCGCTTCGATAATGTAGTGATGCCGATTCGTAATTAGCTCTTTTTTCGCCTGCGCATGCCGCCCCCACAAAAGAAAGACGACCGGATCTTGTTTTTCGTTTACGAGCTCAATGACGCGGTCGGTGAAAAACTCCCATCCTTTTCCTCTATGGGAATTGGCCTGCCCGCGGCGTACCGTCAACACAGTGTTTAATAACAACACTCCTTGCTTCGCCCATTTTACCAAATATCCATTGTCTGGAATGTAACATCCTAAATCGTCGTGAAGCTCTTTAAAAATATTGACAAGCGACGGCGGCAGCGGCACTCCCGGTTTGACGGAAAAGCTCAGCCCGTGCGCCTGCCCCGGCCCGTGGTACGGGTCTTGTCCTAAAAGCACGACTTTCACTTGCGCATATGGCGTATAGTGAAGTGCGTTAAAAATATCATACATGTCCGGATAAATCGTCCGTGTACGGTATTCTTCTTTCAAAAATTCGCGAAGTTTTATGTAATATGGCTTATGAAATTCTTCTTCCAATAGTGGAGCCCAGTCATTTTTCAAAATCGCCATGTTGCTAACCCCTTTTTTGTTTACTCATTATTAATGTACCAAATCGAGCGTACTAAAATTAGATAAATAAAAACATAGCTCGTTCAATCGAAAAATGTCATCAACTGTTCATACCCAAGAAAGAAGCAGAGGGCGAACGCGGCGAGCGATACATGAACGCGTTCAAAACGATATAAATTTTTCAGACTCGCAAACGGATCAACACTCATGCCTGTTTATATTCTATGTTTTATTATAACATAGCACTTTTGGCCAAACCTACAAGCACATTTTCGAGAGCTTTTTGTTCACACTCGCTTCGTCCGTTTGCAGACGGTTTGCAAAACACGAAAAAGCTCCCCTCTCAGCAAGAGGAGCTTTTTTTACGTTTCATTTCATTTATCCTTACCTTAAACTCCCACTTCTAAACAAAATGTTCATTTCCGCATGCTTTTGAAAATCAGCCCAAGCAAAAAGACAAAAATTGCCGCGCCGATGATGGCAGGAATAATGGCGAAACCGCCAATGACAGGCCCCCATGTTCCGAACAACCAATGTCCAATCCAGCTGCCGACAAAACCAACAATCATTGATCCAATGATTCCACCGGGCATATCCGCTTTTACAAGCGCATCACCAATAGCCCCGATAATGGCGGCAATCACGATGGATATAATAAGTGACAACATGTAGCTAAACCTCCTTTTTCTCTATTACCTATAGTTTTCCCCTCTTGAAACAAAAAAACCAGCGCATGCCAAAAAGCGCTGGTCGTTTACGTGATTAAAATTGTATTTTTTCTTCCAAAAAGCGTTTTAGCTCGGCAATCGGGATTCGCACTTGTTCCATCGTGTCGCGGTCGCGCACCGTCACCATGCCGTCCTGTTCAGAATCAAAGTCATACGTGATACAGAACGGGGTGCCGATTTCATCTTGACGGCGGTAGCGTTTGCCGATCGAACCGGACTCGTCATAATCCACCATGAAATATTTCGACAGGTCTTCATAAATGCGACGCGCGCCTTCCGATAGTTTTTTCGACAGCGGGAAGATGGCTGCTTTATAAGGGGCAAGCGCCGGATGCAAATGCATCACCGTCCGCGTCGTGCCGTCTTCGAGCTCCTCTTCGTCATAGGCGTCAATCATAAACGCGAGCGTGACGCGGTCCGCGCCAAGAGACGGCTCAATGCAGTAAGGAACATACCGCTCATTCGTTTCTTGATCGAGATAATGGAAATCTTCGCCGGAATATTCCATATGCCGTTTCAAATCGTAATCGGTCCGCGACGCGATGCCCCACAGCTCGCCCCAGCCGAATGGGAACTTGTACTCGATATCCGTCGTCGCGTTGCTGTAGTGCGACAGCTCTTCTTTCGTATGGTCGCGGAGGCGGATATTGTCCTCCTTCATCCCTAATGACAACAGCCATTCCTTGCAAAACTGTTTCCAGTAATCAAACCATTGCAACTCTTCACCAGGCTTGCAGAAAAACTCGAGCTCCATTTGTTCAAATTCGCGGGTGCGGAACGTAAAGTTGCCCGGCGTAATTTCATTGCGGAAGCTTTTGCCGATTTGCGCGATGCCAAACGGCAGTTTCTTTCTCATTGTGCGCTGCACGTTTTTGAAGTTGACGAAAATGCCTTGCGCCGTTTCCGGACGCAAATAAATTTCATTGGCGCTCGATTCAGTGACGCCTTGATATGTTTTAAACATTAAGTTAAATTGGCGCACGTTCGTGAAATCATGGCTGCCGCATTCCGGGCACACGATGTGATGCTCTTGAATGAGCTCTTCCATTTTCTCAAACGGAAGTCCGTCGACCACGATTTCGATTCCTTTTTCTTGTAGCGCATTTTCAATCAGCTTGTCGGCGCGGTGGCGCGCTTTGCACTGTTTGCAGTCGACCATTGGATCGTTGAAGTTGCCTAAATGGCCGGACGCTTCCCACGTTTTTGGGTTCATTAAAATCGCCGCATCCAAGCCGACGTTATACGGGGATTCCTGGACAAATTTTTTCCACCATGCCCGCTTAATGTTATTTTTTAATTCCGTTCCTAGCGGGCCGTAATCCCATGTGTTCGCCAAACCGCCGTAAATTTCTGAACCAGGAAAGACAAAGCCGCGATGTTTGGCGTGGGCCACGATTTCTTCCATTGTTGCTGCCATCTTCGTTTCCTCCTTCACATTTCTTTTTTTCCAAAACAAAACGCCCTCGCCACTAGGCCTTACGCCTAGGGACGAGAGCGTAACTCCCGCGGTTCCACCCTAGTTGATGCGATCGTGTCGCATCCACTTTTTGAACAAGCAACTCCGGACTGCCGTTTCATTAACCATCTTCACCGGGCTTCCACCGTCCCCGGCTCGCTAGCGAAGAGAGGGTTAACTACTATTGATCCATCATCGTTACAGCGTATTTCATTTTGCTAATTATAATAGCAAAATCGCAAAACGTTCGTCAATGGCCGGCCGCATTTTTTACACACGATTTTGCAGCTGCGCCAGCCTGGATACGATCGGAGACCCATCCCAAATCACTTCGCTTTTGGCGCGCCGCTTTTTCACTTCCGGCTCTTCAAGAAGCAGCCAAAAGTTTTTCATCGGCAAGTCGCCAAGCCCATGCTTTTCACTTAACCGGTTTAAGTACATGCGCCGCTTGTCATTCATCTGTCGCGACAAGTTGTCGCCGTTGTCCGCAAAAGCGTATAATACGCTCGCCGCGGCGACACGTTTGACGCGACATGTCGCGGATACGCGTAAAAAAAAGTCCCAGTCCCAATAATGGTGAACATACGGATCGAAGTAACCGAGACGGTCATGAACCGCTTTTCGGTACAAACTCCCTGACGGCACATAGGTCGAAAATTTCCGCATCGCTTCCCGTTCATATTCATAGGCGAATAAAAAGCGGGCCGTCGGGATGCGCTGATTGTTTTCCATCCGGTAGTGAAAAATTTCCACATCGGAATAGACGAAATCGGCATCCGCGATTTCCGCGACCATCCGTTCCATATGAGACGGAAGCAGTAAATCATCGTCATCGCAAAGCATGATGAGTTCCCCGCTTGTCGCTTTCACGCCGACGTTTCTCGCCTCGACATGTCCGATATTGTCGCGACAATGAATGAGGCGGACATCGAGTTCTGGATATAGCGCGACAATGTCGTCGACGCGCTCGCCGCCGTCATTGACAAGGACGACCTCAAAATGCCGATACGTTTGCCTGCTTAATGACTCTAATAGTTCCGCGAGCGAGTGCGGACGATTATAAGTAGGAACGACAACCGATACAAGGGGACGCAACGCCCGTTCACCGCCTCTCTTTTTTCTCCCTGTAAAAAAGAAGGAGCAATTACCCTTAAGGTATAGCCCCTTCCCTTTTTTGTCAACCGCTATGCCAGTTCTTGCTGTTTCGTTTCTTTGCCTAGTACCCAGACAGCAATCACGCCGACAAACACCGAGATACAGAAAATGAAGAAAATGGTGGTGATGGCGGTATGCTGGGCGACAAGATAGCCGACAAAAAGCGGACCTAAAATGCCGCCGAGACGGCCAAATGACGCGGCCATCCCCGCTCCTGTACCGCGAATCGACGTCGGATACTGCTCCGGCGTGTAGGCGTATAACGCCCCCCAAGCGCCAAGGTTGAAAAAGGAAAGCAAAATGCCCGAAGTCATCAGCTGCGCAAGGGAATCGGCGTTTCCAAAGAAGTACGCGCTGACGGCGGTACCGATTAAGTACGTGACGAGCACAAATTTCCGCCCCGCCCGTTCAATGAGCCATGCGGCGCTGAAGTAGCCCGGCAACTGCGCCAACGTCATAATCAAGACATATTCGAAACTTTTAATGAGACTGAACCCTTTCATCACGATCACACTTGGCAACCATAAAAACATGCCGTAATACGAGAAGACGACGCAAAACCAAAGCACCCACAGCATGATCGTTTCTTTACGATAAGGAGACGACCAAACTTTCACGATATTGTTCCATACCGTTTCTTCTTTCCGCACGCTCGCAAACCGCGGCGAGTCTGGCAAGCTCCAGCGCAAATAGAGAGCGTACAGCGCCGGGACAGCCGCAATCAGCAGCGCCGTTTGCCATCCGTATTTCGGAATAACAAAGTACGAAATTAAAGCCGAGACGAGCCAGCCTCCCGCCCAAAAGCTTTCGAGCAGGACAACGACCCGGCCCCTGTCTTTCGCCGGGACACTTTCCGCGACAAGGGTCGAGGCGACCGGCAATTCGCCACCCAAGCCCATGCCGATGAGAAAACGCAGCACTAAAAATGCCGCCAATGTCGTCGTCAAAGCAGATAGCCCGCTGCCGACAGAAAACAATAAAAGCGTCAAAATGAATACATTTTTTCTGCCGATCCGATCCGCCAACAAGCCAAATAAAAGAGCGCCGACCGCCATCCCGATCGAGTTGACGCTGCCAATCCAGCCCATTTGTTCCACCGTCAAACCCCAATCTTTTTGCAACGCCGCCATAATAAACGACAACATGCCGACATCCATGGCGTCAAACAGCCAGCCAAGCCCGGCTACTCCTAACAGCTTCCGCTGCGAAATTGCCTTTTGATCCATGTCAACCCTCCCATTATTACAAGTGTAAAGACACTTTCTTACCTCATTATAGGGAGTTTTGGCTGTTTATTCAATAAAGATTGTGTCGGTTTTATCATGGAAATATGGGCAGCTTTTCATTCATAGATGTTTGGATATGATGTTCTGCATGAGCAAAAAAATTCCCCAGGTACCGATGCCAAGGGCAATAGACGTGATAAGGGGAAAAGAGGCTCTTAAACATAAGGCTGTGACTATCAGTAAAAAAGCAGTTGCCGGAAATCCCCATAATACTCCAAACAGAAATTTGCATAAATATGGCGTTGTCTCCCCTTGAACGTAGAGCCAACATAAACTTAATAAACTGACTAGCGGCAATGCCGCGATCATTCCCCCGAACTTCGGATATATTTTTGCTACTTCTGTGATCACACTGATCAAAACGGCAGAAACGATTACCTTCACTAAGGCAAACATTTTTTTGCTCCCTCACAAAGAATGGCAAATGCTTTTTGTATCGTTTGTACATCCGATTCATCCATTTGCATCAAAATTTTTCTTAACTTTTCTGCATCCAACCGGGTATGACGGTATAATACACGCTTTCCTTCTTCCGTTAACTCCACAATCACTCTTCTCTCATCCAAATGGCTTCTCTTTTTATCAACCAATCCTTTTTTGATCAATCTTTTTATATGCTCCGAAGCCGTATTATGAGAGACCGCTAAATGCTTTGCTAAATCGCCAATCGTTGCTTCTTCATTTTTTTCAATGTACTGCAACAAACGGATCGCTTGGTGTGTAATATTATCTTCATGGACATAGTGTAATAAGTAATAAATATCGGTCCATTGCTCGTTAATCGTTTCGATCATGTCGTCAATCTGCATCTCTATCCCTCCTCCCTTAAATATATCTTAATATACGATATAATCTTAAGTAAAGATATAATAAAAAGAGGATAAGCCATTGACTTATCCCTCAGCTCTATCTTGCGAATACTTCATTAATCGTATACTCCAACCACGCTTTCACCGTCGTAAACGCAAACGGAACATTGAGGCGTTCTGTCCATTGGTGAGCGTCGCGTCCGACCGGACCGACGTTGAGCACCGGAACTTGGAATTTTGCCAACGCGTCAAGCGGCAAATCATAGCCGCGGTTCCAAAGCGGCATATTGTCGGTAAGCGCTCGCAAAGAAGCGGGCGACTGCTGCAAACCGACGTAGCTTAAGTCGGAAATACCGCCGAAATAATGCTGCTGCACGAGCGAAACTCCATGTGTTTCTTGCGCATACGTTTTTAGCTTGGCAACAAGCTGCCCAATGAGCGGATCGGCGCTGGAATTGACGGCAGGATAATATGGCGGCGCGTAAAACAGGACGATCATCGGCGCGAAATCTTTGCAAAGCATCGCCAGCTGATCGACGAGCGCGATCGTCTTCTCGCGTTCGTCTTTGTTCGTATTCTTCGCTAAAATGTTGGCTTCCAGCTCCTCCACTTTTGTCGTTCCAAACATCTCTACCGCTTTTTTTCTTAGCTCGGCAAACGTCCATACATGGACAGAAAGCGATTTTGGCGTCGATTGTTCCAGCTTGGCAAAGCGGGATGCCTGAACTTGGTACAGGTCTTCCATTCGTCTTGCCGCGCGCTTCGCCACTTCCACGAGCGCGCTCGTCACATCATCGAGCGATTTTCGCTGCAAAAATAAATTAAATAACGTCACGGCGCGATGCGGTATTTGGACGGAATAATCCTCCTTTAAATCCGTTTGCCACAAATTCGTCGGCGGCGGGCTTACTTCTCTATCCACCACTTCACAAAAATCGGTGTTTAACTCCAGCTCCGCTGCGATTTGCGCTACCATAAAATTCGCGTTCAACCCGGCAAGCGGCTCGCCGACATGGGTTTCTTTCCCGTAACAATAAAAACCTGGAAGCACTTTGCCGATCGAACCCGTATAAATGTAATTCGTTTTGTCGCCTGGGTAGCGCGTAAACATTGGCTCCGAATTCAGAACAAGCCGATACGTCAGGCCATATTTTTCTGCCATCTCTATAAGCACTGGCACCGCCGCGCGCATTCCGGCCGAGTTCACCTCTTCATCCGGCACCGTTAGCAGCAATAAATTGCCGTTAAACTTGCCGTGGCATGCCTGTTCGATCAGCGCCATATGTAAAGCCAGCCCGCATTTCATATCCATTACGCCGCGGCCAAACAGCCATTCTCCTTCTGCGATGTCCGCCTGCACGTCCGCAGGAAGCGGCGGCTGCTGAGCGTAAAACCGCTTCGTCAGCTCCTCTGGCGAAAAGGCGGCATCCTTCCATGCCCCGTAATCTTGCACATCGACAACATCAAAATGGCTGAGAAGAATGATGGTGTCGCGCACTTGTTCCGCTTTTTTGACAAGCGCTGTCACAAAATAGCGTCCGTCCCCGGTCGGGTGCAATTGGACAAGCCCATTATTTCCCCGGAAATAATCAAGGGTGAGCAGCTGGTCCGCTATATATTGCGCCAGCCGCACTTCCGCTTCTGTCCCGCTGATGCTTGGATATTGGACTAAGCGACAAAGCAGTTGTTTCAACTGCTCGGTTGTTTGCCATTTCATACCGATCCCCCATTTGCTATCGTCATCCCTTTTATTCTAGCAAAAAAATAACGCCGCAACCTATCGTCATTGCGGCGCTACAAACTCCATTTTTGGATGTCGAAAACAAGGTGTCCATTTGCGGCAAATGAAATCGTTTGATTATGTTTATACGGGAAAAACCGTGCGGTAAATACTTCTTCCCCTTTATTCACAAATACCTCCATCGAGGACGTGTCTAAAAACATATGCAGCGAGTGCAAACGTTCCAAACGGCATTGTCTTTTTTCCGTCAGCCCGTTGGCGAAACTTTTGCGCTCCAATGTCAACACGCGTTCATCGCTATGATAAATAATACGTGCCGTATTGCGAATAGCAATTTCCATTATGCCCCCTGATAGACGAATATTCTCTAGATTAAGCTCGATAACATCCCCGCTGATTCCTTCTAATATCATTTCTTCGTTCGCGATCGTGACATTCGAATATGCAATTTTATCCTTGCGCAACATTTGCAGCTCTTCAACCGGTGTTTGATATAACTTGCCATCTTTCAGTTTCAACTCACGCGGCAATGTTAGCGCATGAACCCAGCGATGTGTAATGGTTGGATGCTTATCTTCATCCTGATCAGGAACTCCCATCCAAGCGATTAAAATGCGCCGTCCTTTTGCATCCAGCATCGTCTGTGGAGCGTAAAATTCAAAGCCGCGGTCTAATTCGGCAAACGGCCCGTGAAGAAATTGGGCCGTTTCGTAATCAAGACGGCCGACAAAATAACCGGACTGATGCACGTTTTGATAGCGCATGGCTTCCGCTTCCAGCCCTTGAGGGCAGACAATCAGCACTTCTTGCCCATCTAATTCAAACAGGTCTGGGCATTCCCACATGTAGCCGAACTTCCCTAGCTGCCGCGAATTTCCGCCTGTTATAGGCCCGAGATGTTCCCAGTCACGGAGGTTTTGCGAACGGAATAACACCGCTTTGCCATCGAGGCTTTCGCTTTGCGCGCCGACAATCATATACCACTTATCGCCTTTTTTCCAAACTTTCGGGTCGCGGAAATGCGCCGTATAGCCGTCCGGAAGCGTCACAACAATCCCTTTTTTCTCAAAATCAATGCCGTTTTTTGACATAGCCATACATTGGTACGTCTGGCGGTTGCCATGTTCATCCTTCACATTTCCCGTGTAAAACAACGTTAAAACACCATCATGGTCAATGGCGCTGCCGGAGTAGCACCCATCTTTGTCATACCATTCGCTTGGAGCCAGTGCGATTTTCTCTTGTTTCCAATGAATGAGGTCACACGATGTATAATGCCCCCAAAATTTTGCGCCATGCCCAGTATGAAATGGCATCCATTGATAAAACACATGATATACTCCATTCCAATGAATCAATCCGTTCGGGTCGTTCATCAGCCCGACCGGGGGCATTAAATGATACTGAAGACGATAGTAATCTTTTTCTACTTTATCGCGATATTTTTCGATTTCCCTATACGCCTGTTCGATCTTCTCCCGTTCTGTTTCTGACTTCATATTCGCTCCCCCCTCGTCTTTTTTGTCCCCGTCGCCCTTGACGCCCCTTTCGCATCTTTGGCGGGTGTTGGTCAAGGGCGAATTCGGCTCCAAGGATACCTTACGATGCTCAATGGGACGGCGGATGTGGAGTTTTCATAGAACTTTTGACGCTACCTATTATCCGGCGCCTTGTTTATTCTTCCTCGCGAAATCCAAGCAATAACGTGGCAATAAACGCCGATCCGACCGCAATCGCAAATCCAATTAAATAGTTGATGAGGTTTTGCATTCCTTCTGGCGCCACGATCGCAATCATCGGAATGCCCGTTAACCCGTAGGCGTTCGCAACGACGTTTGTGAATACGACATATGCCCCTCCGAGCGCGCCTCCAATGGCCGCAGCAATAAACGGCTTGCGGTACTTTAAGTTCACCCCGAAAATCACCGGCTCAGTAATTCCGAGGAAGGCTGACAATGCGGATGGAAGAGCCACCTCTTTTGTTTTTACGAGCTTCGCTTTCACAAATACGGCCAGTCCGGCCCCGCCCTGTGCGACGTTGGCCATCGACCAAATCGGCAATAAATAGTTGACGCCAAGTTTCGCCAATAAATTAGCTTCGATCGCATGGAAGCTATGATGCACGCCGGTAATGACAATCATCGAATACAAGCCGCCAAAAATCAGCCCCGCCAGCGCCCCGCCGTAATGGTAAATAAAGTTGAGCACCGTCGTAATTCCATCACCAAGCAAGTTGCCTAACGGACCGATGGCTAAAATGGTAATAAATCCGGTGGAAATGACCGTCACAAATGGAACGACAAGCAAGCTGACCGTGTGAGGTACGACATTCCTCAACCCGCGCTCGATTTTACACATGACATAAGTAGCAAGCAAAATCGGAACGACTGTCCCTTGATAGCCAACCATGGCAATATCAAAACCGAGAAAATGCATATAGTTTGGTTTTGCTTCCGCTAATCCCCATGGGTTCAACAGCGCCGGATGGGTCATAATCCCACCGATGACCGCCCCTAAAAACGGGGTGCCGCCAAACTCTTTTGCGGCACTAAAGCCAATTAAAATCGGCAAAATGATAAAAGCTGCACTGGAAAACATATCAAGCAACACATACAATGGGCTGTCAGGCGCAACCCATTTGAACGCTTTCATCATTCCTAAAAGCCCCATGAGTAAACCGCTGGCGACAATCGCCGGAATAATCGGAACGAAAATGTTTGATAACGTTTTCGCCAAACGGGCTAATGGATTCATTTTTTGCTTGACCGCTTCTTGATGAACATCCGCGCTTACATGTTGCAATCCTGCTTCTTGTACAAACGAGTCGTATACTTTATTGACAACGCCGGTACCAAAAATAATTTGATATTGCCCGGAACTAGAAAACGCTCCTTTCACTCCCTCGATGTTCTCAATCGCTTTTGTATCCGCTTTCGTGTCATCTTTTAACACTAAGCGAAGCCTTGTTGCACAATGGACGGCGCTGATGATGTTCTCCTTCCCGCCTAATAACGGAATGAGTTGTTTTGCGACGCGTTCGTAATTCATTTGCGAACCCCTCTCTTTTTTATTTTTGAAGAAAAACAAAAAGACCTAAAACATACAAAGGGCAGCATATGACAGAAACAATCTGCCATTCCCTTCATACGTTTTAGGTCTTGCCTGCCTGTGCAGTAACAATCCCGCAATATTGTTTTCTTATCTGCATTGTAATTCGTTTCTCCCAGTTTGTCAACGCTTTCGTAAACGTTGAATGTGAAGGGCAATATAAGCCAGCTCCGCGTCTGGAAACTCTAGGCCATATTCGCCTTTTGCGTGCTCCGCCATCTTCTGCGCGCAGGCGAATTCTTTCCCATACTTTGTTTGAATGAGCGCCAGCATCTCTTCATCCATCGAGTGCAGAAGCTCTCCGTTTTCTATACGATTGATCGCAAACCGCAAATGCGTAAGCAGCCGCTGGTAGGAAATACTATCTTCGTCAATGGGAATGTCTAACTCTGCCTGTATAATGTCAATCATTTCACGAATGAGCGTCGTTTGCCGCAGCGTTTTGTTCATGCTGGCGGCATCCATTTTCGCCGTATGGATATGAAGGGCGATATGCGCCGCTTCATCGTCTGGAATTTCAATGCCGAGCCGTTCTTGAATCAATTGTTTGGCCCATAACCCAATTTCATACTCCGTTTTGTATAGCACTTTAATTTCATTAAGCAATTTATTTTGGATGCGATACCCCTGCTTGAGCCGTTCAATAGCAAATGACAAGTGATCGGTTAACGCGATATGAATATGATTGTTTAATGGCGCTTGCAGCTTTCCTTCTGCATAACTGATGATCTCTTCCGCAATCTCGATATACTCTTCCGGCAATGTCCGCAATAATTGTTGAAACTTTTCGTTCTCCTCTTCCATAACAAAAATTTTCTCAATTTTTGCCGGGGGGATAATGTCATTTTTTCGCTTTTGAAACGCGATGCCCGCACCCATAACAATTTTTTCTTTTCCGTCATCCAACACGACGACCGCATTGTTATTTAAAATTTTGTGGATTCTTAATGCCATCATGCCATCCCCCGATCAGCATGGTATTATGCTTTCGTCTCTATACGGAAAAGAACCGTTTCCCCTTTTACCGCCGTTGTTTCCGATGATTTTTCTAAACTTGCCACTGCATCGCCGTTCGTCACAATGATCGGGGTGATCGTGCTTTTCGCTTTTTGTTGGACAAGCCCGAAATCGACCGTTAATAAGCGCTGGCCTTTTTTCACACGGTCCCCCGCCTTGACATGCGCCGTAAAGCCTTCGCCGTTCATGGAAACCGTTTCTAACCCGACATGAATCAACAGCTCGACGCCCGCTTCGGAACGCAATCCGACGGCGTGCTTTGTCGGGAATACTTGCACGACTTCGCCGTCCACCGGAGCCACAACTTCCCCGTCTCTCGGCTCAATCGCGATACCATCGCCCATCATTTTTTGCGCAAAAACAGGATCGGGAACTTCTTCCAGCGGTTTTATTGTTCCTGTCAATGGAGCAACAACGTCTTCATGTGTCGGTTTTTCTTTTTTGCCAAACCATTTTTTAAACATCGTGTTCATCCCTTTCTTATTCTTGCTCTTCCACTCTTTATAAAAGATGGGGAGCGCCACGGCAGTGCTCGTCTGAGTTTTTGCATGCACAGTTACCATCACCGCGTACTGGCTTTTTCATATTCAGAGTAGCTAGAAGCGGCGCGCTTGTCAAAGAATAACGCTACTCTTTCATGGCCATACGCTATGCTAGTCACTTTAAGCGACGGCAAATCTCCTCCGTTACTTCATGTATTGAAAACATTTTTCCTCCTATTTTGTTATTCGATATATGGTGCGTCAATTTCTATATAACGCAATATTTATCATCGAAAAAACCGTTTCGTGATAGAATAGAAATACACTATTTCGTATGGAGGAAACGAGGGAAACGATATGTCTCATTACGATGACCCTTTTCGCGGCAACTTTGACAGCCTTGAAGAGTTTGCCGACCATATTAGCGACCTTTTGCAATGCCCGATTACGATTGAAGACGCGAACCATCGGCTCATCGCCTACAGCGCCCATGACGACTATACCGACCCGGCGCGGACGGCGACGATTATCAGCCGGCGCGTGCCGGAAAAGGTGATTAATAGTTTATGGAAACAAGGAGCGATTCCAGCGCTGCTAAGCAGCCGCGAGCCTGTCCGCGTCTCTGCCATTTCCGAAGTCGGCCTTGGCAGCCGTGTCGCCGTCTCGATTTGGAAAAACGATGAAGTGATCGGCTTTATTTGGGCGCTCGAAACCGACCGCACGTTATCGCAAGAAGATATGGAGTTGTTAAAAAAAGCGGCCAAGGCAGCGAAAAATAAAGTGTTGCAGCTGTATATGCGCAAAAATAAAAAAGAAGAGCGGGTACAAGAATTGTTCTGGAAGCTGTTAACCGGACATATGGCGACAGAGGAAGAAATTAAAGAAAGCTTTGCGACAATGCAAATTCCGGCCGCTCCGTTATTTTCCGTGATCGTTTTCCGCTTTGCCACCGAAATGACACGGGAGATTGAAAAGCAAATTTCTTACTTGCTGCAAACGACCCAGCAAATTCAGCTTCTTCTCTATACAACCGACCGCAATGATGTCATCTTGCTAGCCGCCCCAAAATCAATGAATCAGCCGTTAAAAGAATTGCACACGTTTATCGAATCGTTCACGCTCAAAATGAAAGAGCGCTTTCATATCAACAGCGTCCAAAGCGGCTTCGGCGGCATTTACGAAACATACACATTGATTGAAAAAAGCTATAGAGAAGCGTTGACCGTGCTGAAAATGAAAGAAAAGTTTCCGGAACAAATTCGCTCTATTTATGGATATCAACAACTTGGCATTTATCAATTTTTTGATTTATTGTTGGAAAAAAAGCGGCACGGAGAGCTAATAAACCCGGCTTTAACAAAATTGCAGGCTTATGATCAAAAACATCATAGCGATTTAGTGAAAACGTTTGAAGTCTTTTTTGACCACGACAGCAATGTCAATGAAACGGCAAAAGCGCTGAACATTCATCCGAATACCCTCTCCTACCGGCTGAAACGCATCGCCGAGATCGCTGAAATCGACTTGCATGATATGAATCAAAAAGTGAAATTATATATCGATATTAAATTAGCCAAATATGAAGCGCTCCATTAACTTTGTGGAAATCCACAAAAGGACGGCGCTTCTTTCTTTTTTCCTAACAAAGCCAAAATGGAAACAACCATTTATACTGTAATTAAGGTCATTTATAGAGGAGGAATTTTTCTGATGATTATCGGGGTACCAAAGGAAATAAAAAATAACGAAAACCGTGTCGCCATTACACCAGCAGGCGTTATGTCATTCGTTCAAGCAGGACATACAGTACTGGTTGAAAAAGATGCAGGAATTGGAAGCGGTTTCACTAATGAGGATTACGCAAGCGCCGGAGCGCAAATTATTGAACAAGCGCAAGACGTATGGGCGAAAGCGGATATGGTGATGAAAGTAAAAGAGCCGCTGCCAAGCGAATACGGCTACTTCCGTCCGGGATTAATCTTATTCACTTACTTGCACCTTGCCGCTGAACCGGAATTGACGCGTGCCCTTAAAGAAAAAGGCGTTATTGCCATCGCCTATGAAACCGTGCAAATCGGCCGCACGCTTCCATTGCTTACACCGATGAGCGAAGTCGCAGGGCGGATGGCAGCGCAAATCGGCGCACAATTTTTAGAAAAACCATATGGCGGAAAAGGCATTCTTCTCGGTGGTGTCCCAGGAGTAAGCCGCGGCAAAGTGACGATCATCGGCGGCGGTGTCGTCGGAACGAATGCAGCAAAAGTCGCTGTCGGGCTTGGCGCGGATGTCACGATCATTGATTTAAGCGCCGATCGTCTCCGCGAATTAGACGACATTTTCGGCCACCAAATTACGACGTTAATGTCTAACCCAATGAACATCGCCCAAGCAGTTGCAGAGGCGGATCTCGTTATCGGCGCTGTATTAATCCCTGGCGCGAAAGCACCAAAACTCGTCACGGAAGACATGGTCAAAGCGATGAAACCGGGATCTGTCATCGTCGATGTCGCAATTGACCAAGGCGGAATCGTGGAAACGAGCGACCACGTCACGACGCACGACAACCCAACATACGTCAAACACGGCGTCGTCCACTACGCTGTCGCCAACATGCCGGGAGCAGTACCAAGAACATCGACGCTTGCCTTAACGAACGTGACGCTTCCGTACGCGCTGCAAATCGCCAATAAGGGCGTTTACCAAGCGATCGCCGACAACCACGCACTGAAACTTGGCGTCAACGTCGCCAATGGCGAAATTACGTATGAAGCGGTCGCCCGCGACCTTGGCTATAACTATGTTCCAGTGGAAGAAGCGTTAGGAAAACAACTAGCTGCAAACTAATTGATCATACCGGTGCTGCTTGGCGCAGCGCCGGTTTCTTTATATATTTCGTTTGCTTTGTCCCTATCACTTCTCTATCTTATCGAAGTGATTTGTGCTATGATTAAGTAATACATAAACATCGATACATACAAAGGAGGAATGTATCATGGCAATGCCGAAAGCACTGACGATCGCCGGTTCCGACAGCAGCGGTGGCGCCGGTTTGCAGGCGGATTTAAAAACGTTTCAAGAGCTTGGCGTATACGGAATGACCGCGATTACGACGATCGTCGCGATGGATCCGCATAACCACTGGTTTCATCAAGTGTTTCCAGTCGATCTCGCAACTATTGAAGCACAGCTCGAAACGATCATCGTCGGTGTTGGAGTCGACGCGATGAAAACGGGGATGCTGCCGACGACAGATATTATTGAACTTGCCGCAAAAACGATTGAAAAACATCAATTAACGAACGTCGTCATTGACCCCGTGATGGTGTGCAAAGGAGCAGACGAACCGCTCCATCCGGAAAACACGGTTTGCTACCGCGAAGTACTCGTGCCAAAAGCGACGGTGGTCACGCCAAACTTGTTTGAAGCAGCCCAATTAAGCGGACTTCACCGCATCGAAACGGTGGAAGATATGAAAGAAGCGGCAGGCCGAATTCATGAACTTGGCGCCAAATACGTCATCGTCAAAGGCGGGCGCAAAATTCCGCATGAAAAAGCGGTCGATGTGCTATACGATGGCCAAACGTTTGAATTGTTAGAGTCCGACCGCATTGAAACAACGTATACACACGGCGCCGGCTGCACATTCTCGGCGGCCATCACGGCTGAGCTGGCAAAAGGCAAACCGGTAAGGGAAGCGATTGCTACGGCAAAAGCGTTCATTACCGCAGCCATCCGCCATTCGTTCCCGCTCAACCAATACGTCGGCCCAACGAACCATGCCGCGTACCGCCGCTATCAGCAACAATAAAGCAGGAGGAAACATCTCCTGCTTTTTTTCTTTATATAAGAAAATAAACGTGATAAGATAAAAGATAAATAATTACAAAAAGAAGGATGTGTGATACGATTGCGGGTATCTGCTGTACAATACCATTTGCATACGATCAGCTCATTCCAGCAATTTGCCGATCAAGTGACCCATTACGTGAAAACGGCGCAAGAGTTTGAAGCCGAGTTTGTTTTGTTCCCCGAATTTATGACAACACAACTTTTGTCCATTCCATCTAATACAGGCAAAACGCCAACGATCGATGACTTGCCAAATTATACAGAACCGTATTATGAACTATTTACTTCACTGGCGAAAGAAACCGGCATGTACCTTATCGGCGGCACGCATGTCATTCGCAAAGACGGAAAATTGTACAATGTCGCCCATTTATTCACCCCGGACGGACAAATCCATCAGCAAGCAAAACTGCACATTACCCCGACGGAAGTAAAAGAGTGGGGCATTGCTCCGGGAGAAAGCGTCAATGTGTTCGAAACGGAAAAAGGAACGATCGCGCTGTTGACGTGCTATGACATTGAATTTCCGGAAATCGTGCGCATCGTGCGCGCCAAAGGGGCGGACGTCATCTTCTGCCCATCGTGCACAGACGACCGCCATGGGTTCCATCGCGTCCGGTATTGCTGCCACGCGCGCGCTGTGGAAAACCAAGTGTATGTCGTCACGACAGGCACGGTCGGCTCGCTGCCAACCGTTGACTTTATGCGCGCCAACTTCGGCCAAGCCGCGGTCATTACGCCAAACGACATTCCGTTCCCGCCGCGCGGTATTTTAGTCGAAGGGGAAATCAACGATGACATGATTGTCACCGCCGACCTTGACTTGTCGCTATTGTATAAAGTGCGGGAAAAAGGGTCAGTGACGACATGGCGCGACCGCCGCACCGACTTGTATCCAGACTGGAAATAAGGGAGAGGGGCGAAATCGATGAAATACGTACGAATTACAAGCATTGACGACCCGCTTTTTGCAAAAATGTATGAGTTGCTACAAACGGTATTTCCAGAAGAAGAAGTGCTCGAATTTGAGCTGTGGAAAGAACCGCTCCAAGACCCGAATTTGCGCGTCTGTGTCGCCGTACTAGACGACCATGTCGTCGGCGCGACCGAATACCGCTACTACCCGGACATGAACGTCGCGATGACGGACTTTACGATCATCGGCAAAGAAGGGCTTGGCATCGGCCGCTTTTTAATGGAACACCGCGAAAAAGATTTGTTAGACATGGCCGCTAAGCACGGCAACGAGCTATTGGGCATGTTTGCGGAAATTTACGATCCTTATCGCGTGCAAGGCCATTCGTTCGGCGGCATTAAGCCGATGGACCCTTACGTCCGCCGCGAAGTACTGTCCCATATCGGCTACCGCAAGCTTAACTTTCCGTACGTCCACCCTTCATGGAAAAACGATGGGGAAGCAGTATCCGCCCTTGATTTTTGCTTCCTGTCCTATAACCATAAGGGAGACTCGCTGCCGGCCGACCTCATCGTCCGCTTTCTGCAGACGTACTATGCGATTTTGCCAAACAAATCAGACGCCTGGCATGACATGATAAAAAACTTACAAACGAAAACGGAAGTAGAATTGCTGCCGATTTAACAAAAAAACCCGGACACGACAACGCGTCCGGGTTTTTTCTTATAACGATGCTTTGAAATGGTCAAACTGTTCAACAATTTTTTCTTCCGGCTCCTTCGTTAACAAGCTGACGATAACAATCGCCGCCAAGCTCGCCGCGAAGCCTGGAATCATTTCATAAAGCAAGCTTTTCAAATACGCTGATTGCGTCCAGAGAATAACGGTCATAGCGCCTGCGACCATGCCGGCCAGCGCCCCCCATTTCGTCATGCGCCGCCAGAACAGACTTAATAAAATGACTGGACCGAACGAAGCGCCGAAGCCTGCCCACGCATAGCCGACCAAGTTTAAAATTGTGTCGTTTTTCGTGTACGCCAGCGCAGAAGCTACCAGCGCGACAAGCAATACGGACAGGCGGCCGACCAATACTAGCTCCTTATCGGAAGCAGAACGGCGGAATAATACTTTATATAAATCTTCCGTCAGTGAGCTGGATGTCACAAGCAGCTGCGAAGAAATCGTGCTCATAATGGCCGCTAAAATCGCCGCCAGCAAGAACCCCGTGATCAGCGGATGGAATAAAATTTCCCCGAGCTTGATAAAAACGGTTTCCGGATCGCTAAGCTTCGGACCGTGTTCGGAAAAGTAAGCGATTCCAAATAACCCTGTTAACATCGCGCCAACAACCGAGAAAATCATCCACCCCATTCCGATGCGGCGGGCGCTCTTCATTTCCTTGACCGACGAAATCGCCATAAAGCG
This sequence comes from Parageobacillus sp. NEAU-HV-2, assembly GCF_059115485.1. Classification (NCBI taxonomy): domain Bacteria; kingdom Bacillati; phylum Bacillota; class Bacilli; order Caryophanales; family Anoxybacillaceae; genus Parageobacillus; species Parageobacillus sp. NEAU-HV-2. Next base: position 75,119 of record NZ_JBXUJJ010000007.1, on the reverse strand, counting down.
GACGATAATGTGCGGCTGTCCGAAATAGCCGAGACCCCAGGCAAACAGCGAAACAATCCCGAGGAAGCTGGTCCCTTTCCATAAATCGAGCAAATTAGGGTCAATATTTTTAATCGTAACAACCGTATCGCCGACACCGCCCGTATGGAAAAGCGTTACGACAGGGACAAGAATAAGAGCAATAAACATAATCGTTCCTTGCACAAAGTCCGTCCAGCTGACCGCTAAGAATCCGCCGAACAGCGTGTATGCCACAACAACGCCGGCAACGATCCACAACCCCGCGTGATACGTCGTGCCAAACGAGTTTTGAAATAAAACGGCTCCAGATACAAGGCCGGAAGATACATAAAAGGTAAAGAAAATCATAATAACAAGGCCGGAAATTAAACGAAGCAGCTTCGATGTATCACCAAATCTATTTTCCAAAAATTCTGGAATTGTAATCGAATCGTTTGCCACTTCCGTATATACACGCAAACGAGGCGCAACATATAACCAGTTCGCATATGCCCCGAGCGTAAGCCCAATAACAATCCATGATGCACTTAATCCTTGCGCATACATCGCTCCCGGCAGCCCCATCAACAGCCAGCCGCTCATATCGGAAGCTCCTGCACTCAGCGCCGTGACCGCAGGGCCTAACGTCCTTCCCCCCAGCATATAATCGGAAAGGTTAGATGTCCGTTTATACGCCCAATACCCAATCAGCAACATTCCAATCATATAAACTGCAACAGAAATGATGGCCAAAGTAATCTCCCCTTCCTTTGTTGTCCTTCCCTATCATCATAACGGAAGAATATTATTTTTACAATAATAATTATAATTTTCCAATTGTTTAAAACATAAGCATAACTATAGTTTTTTCGAAAACAAAACGAATATTCAATTAATTTATAATATAAAAATAAACCAACCCACTTCTTCTACATTATTTTGCAAAAATGAATATTCATTTATTTCAAGAATATTATAAATTGTAATTTAACTAATAGAATATAATAGTAAAGAGTTTTTCTGTAAAATATATATACTCCAAAATATTCAAATAATTATTTTTATAAATAGTATTGCATAAATGTAAAAATACTGATAGTATGAAATCGTCTATTAAACAATTGCACAAGGGGGATGGTTATCATGATAAAAAAAGGAGCAATTCTCGCTGTAGTGCTTGCATTGCTTACAGCGTTGGCTGCATGCGGAAAATCAACGGAACCGAGTTCTTCTTCCTCTTCGGGAAAAGAAGAAACAAAGAAAAAAATTATCGTCGGAACAGACGCTGCGTTTGCACCGTTTGAGTATATGGATAAAGGGAAAATCGTCGGTTTTGACGTTGACCTGTTAGATGCGATTATGAAAGAAGCAGGCATGGACTATGAATTAAAAAATATCGGCTGGGATCCATTATTTGCAGCTTTACAAAACAAAGAAATAGATATGGCGATTTCCGGCATCACGATCAATGATGAGCGGAAACAAACATATGATTTCTCCATTCCTTACTTTGAATCCACCCATATGATTATGGTGAAAGAAAATAGCCCAATCAAAAACGCGCTTGACTTAAAAGGAAAAACGGTCGGCGTCCAAAACGGCACCACGGGGCAAGCAGCAGTAGAAAAATTGCTTGGAAAAGAAAATAAAAACATCAAAAAATTTGAAAACACGGTTGTGGCGATTATGGACTTATTAAACGGCGGCGTCGAGGCGGTCGTTACGGACAACGCGGTGGCAAACGAGTATGTGAAAAACAATCCGGATAAAAAAATCAAAACCATCGCCGATCCAGAACATTTCGAGTCTGAGTTTTACGGGCTGATGTTCCCGAAAGGAAGCGACTTGAAAGCGAAAGTAGACGAAGCGTTGAAAAAAGTGATAGAAAGCGGCAAATACGCAGAAATTTATAAAAAATGGTTTGGAACAGAGCCAAATCTCGATAATCTAGTAAAACAACAATAAACGCGCGAACATCGGAAAATGCGTAACTACTTTATTTTAGTTACGCATTTTTTATAAGAAAGGTGAGGGCTAATGGATTTTCGTTTTGATATTATTCAGGAATACGCCCCGTTTTTCCTAAAAGGGGTGTTATTAACTATTGGGGTTTCGATCGCCGCCATCATTGCCGGCTTGATTCTCGGTCTTATAATCGGCCTTGGCAAAATGTCCGCGAAGCGGTTCATCCGCCTTCCGTTTGAATGGTACATTAACTTTTTCCGCGGCACGCCGCTTGTCGTACAAATACTGCTTGTACACTTTGGAGTTATGCCGCTGTTTTTTGCCCAGCCAAGTGCGACCGTCTCGCTGGTTGTATCGCTGTCCTTAAACTCGGCAGCGTATGTCGCAGAAATTTTCCGCGCCGGCATTCAATCGATTGACAAAGGGCAAATGGAAGCGGCCCGCTCGCTCGGTATGACGCACGCACAGGCGATGCGCTACATTATTTTGCCACAAGCGTTAAAACGGATGATTCCGCCATTTGGAAATGAGTTTATCGTTTTAATTAAAGACTCGTCCCTCGGCCTTGTCATTGCCGCCCCAGAACTTATGTATTGGGGAAGAGCAGCGCAAGGACAGTACTATCGCGTTTGGGAGCCATATTTAACCGTGGCATTTATCTATTTGCTTCTAACCCTTTCCCTCAGTAAACTACTACATTATTTGGAAAGGAAGTATTCAAACCAATGATTAAAGTCAGCAATTTAAAAAAATCATTTGGCAACCTAGAAGTGCTGAAAGGAATTAATGCCCATATCCGCGAACGGGAAGTCGTCGTTGTCATCGGCCCGTCCGGCTCCGGGAAATCGACCTTTTTGCGCTGTTTAAACCTTTTAGAAGACTTCGATGAAGGGGAAATCATCATTGACGGAATTAACATAAAAGAAAAGCAGACAAACATTAACAAGGTGCGCGAAGAAGTCGGGATGGTGTTTCAGCGCTTTAACTTATTCCCGCATATGACCGTGCTGAATAACATCACGCTCGCCCCGATAAAAGTGCGGAAATGGCCGCGCGAAAAAGCAGAAGCAAAAGCAATGGAGCTGCTTAAAAAAGTCGGGCTGCAAGAAAAGGCAAACGCCTACCCAGACTCTTTATCGGGCGGACAAGCGCAGCGCGTTGCGATCGCCCGGGCGCTGGCGATGGAACCGAAAGTGATGTTGTTTGACGAGCCGACGTCCGCCTTAGACCCGGAAATGGTCGGGGAAGTGCTGGCCGTCATGAAACAGCTCGCAAACGAAGGAATGACAATGGTCGTTGTCACGCACGAAATGGGCTTTGCCCGCGAAGTCGGCGATCGCGTCCTGTTTATGGACGGCGGCTACATCGTTGAAGAAGGCACACCGAGCGAAATTTTTGACAATCCAAAACATGAACGGACAAAATCGTTTTTGTCAAAGGTGCTGTAACCTTGTATTTGCCTTGTTGCCGCAACAAAGCGAAGCAACAAGGTGTTTTTTATGGACCACAACAGCAAAAGGCGCTGGTACACTACTTCCATAAGCAAATACATAGCCCTGGTTTTCGCGCTTACAAAGGGCTGAAAACCAGGGCTATATTTTCTTTATACCGAAGCGGCTTGAAGCCGCTTTAATTCCTCGCCTAAAAACTTGGCCACTTCTAACATGCCAAACTTGCCGGCGCGCGCCTCCGCCTCCGAGTTGTAGTTTGTATTGGTGTTGACATCGTACGTAAAAACGCATCGCAATGCTCGACAATCGCTTGTTTTCCCCGTTCGCTCTCGCCGCCGGCGTATAAAATCGAATACGACTTTTGCACCGGTTTCGGCGCTAAATGGGCTCCTTTTACTTCATAAAATTTTCCCCGGAAATGAAACACATCGTTCGTCCACATTCCTTTTAACACTTGGACGAATTCTTCCGTGCGGTCATAGCGCTCATCCTGTTCGGTAAGCCATATTGACGCGCTTCTTCTTCCCCCACCATGCCGATGCGACATTCAGCATAAAGCGACCGTTGCTAATGTGGTCATATTGTTCCCCCCATAATAGCTCTTTCAAGAAAAAAGCAGCCTTCCCTCGCATTGAGGGAAGGCTAAACAGAACAACCCAGCCGCTTTGCCAATTGTTTGCGCAGACGCGGATTTAACGTTTGCCACATCCATGTTTCGTATAGTTCTTTTTTCTCGGCAAATGATAAATAATAGCGCTCACCTGCCTGCTGACGCGCTCTTTTGGTGACATCGTACAGTGAAAGTGCCGCCGCCACCGATATATTAAAACTTTGGACAAACCCGTACATCGGAATCATAAACGTCGCATCGGCGATACGAAGCGCCTCCTGCGACACGCCGCTATGTTCGTTGCCAAATAAAAGAGCTGTTGGCCGCGACACATCGATATCGCAAAGATGAACCGTTCCTTCACCGAGATAGCTGGCGTACACTTGATATCCTTTTGCTTGCAACTCTTTAATCGCCGTGACAATATCCGGCTTTCGATAAAGCGTCAGCCATTTGTCGGTATGTCGCGTCACGAGCGGGTTCGGCCGAAACGGCGCTTTTCCGGTGACGACATACACATCCTGCACGCCAAACGCTTCCGCTGTCCGCAACACCGCCGCCTGGTTGTGCGGATCATCGACCGCTTCGGTCAACAACGTAATATATCGCGTCCGCTGATGTAGTACGTCATACATTCGTTTTAACCGTTCCGGTAAAATCATTTCCCAGATAAGGCGATTTTCTTCCGTCAGCAACCCTTCTTCTTGCAGCTGTTCAATGAACGTTTTTGCTTCTTGTTCGTTCATTGCCATCACCTTCATTCCGCATAAATAATTAGAACGAATTTCATTGTACAAAATTTTAAGTAAGCGGGCAAATCGTTCCTACAAATTGCCAAAATAAATTCCCTTGTTGTAAAGTATACTAAAACATAACAAGACAAATTATGATATTGAAATTTTAAAAATATTATTAATATTATAATAATAATAAAAACAAGAACTATTTACCATATAAATACATTTACAAATAATCATAAATTATGTACTATATTTACTGTAAGCGTTTTTATTTTAAACATTTTTAATATAATTTTATTTTTTTTGTAAAAAACACCTTTGTCCTAACGGATGGGAGGAAACAAGAATGCAAACCTCAAAAAATGAACAAAAACTGCATCGCGGACTAGAGGAGCGACATATTTCGCTGATGTCCCTTGGGGCTGCGATTGGGGTCGGGCTATTTCTCGGCTCTGCGTCTTCCATCAAATTAGCGGGACCGGCGATTTTACTGGCATACGCGGTAAGTGGGGCGATTATGTTCTTTATTATGCGCGCGCTCGGGGAAATGGCCGTGGAAAACCCGGTTGCCGGCTCATTCAGCCGCTATGCACACGACTATTTAGGCCCGCTTGCCGGTTATTTAACCGGGTGGAACTATTGGTTTTTATGGGTCGTTACTTGTATCGCGGAAATTACAGCAGTCGGCATTTATATGCAATTTTGGTTTCCTGATACACCAAGATGGTTGTGGGCGCTAGCCGCTTTAATCTTGATGACATTGATCAATTTCCTTGCGGTCAAAGCATATGGGGAATTAGAGTTTTGGTTTGCGCTTATTAAAATTGTCACCATTGTATTTATGATTGTCGTCGGCCTTGGCATGATTCTGTTCGGAATCGGCAATGGCGGAATCGCCACCGGCATCAGCAACCTTTGGGAACATGGCGGATTTTTCCCGAACGGCATTACCGGTGTATTAATGTCTTTGCAAATGGTGATGTTCGCCTACTTAGGAATTGAAATGCTCGGCGTTACGGCCGGCGAAGTGAAAAATCCGGAAAAATCGCTGACCAAGGCGGTCAATAGCGTATTTTGGCGCATTTTAATTTTCTACGTGGGCGCATTGTTTGTCATCATGTCCATTTACCCTTGGAACGAAATCGGCGAAAAAGGAAGCCCGTTTGTTTTAACGTTTGAAAAAATCGGCATTCACGCCGCCGCGGGAATCATCAACTTTGTTGTTTTAACAGCTGCTTTGTCTTCCTGCAACAGTGGAATTTTCAGTACAAGCCGCATGCTCTTTAACTTGGCTGAGCAAAAGGAAGCACCATCTTCCTTCGCTAAACTGACAAATCGCGGAATTCCGGGCGTGGCCCTCATCGTCACGGCGTTAGCGATGTTAGTCGGTGTGTATTTAAACTTCGTTTCCGAAAAAGTTTTCCAATGGGTGACCAGTGTCGCCACATTCGGTGCGATTTGGACATGGGCGATTATTTTGCTGGCGCAATTGCAGTTCCGCAAACGATTAAGTCCAGAAAAACAACAACAATTAAAATATAAAATGCCGCTTTACCCTTATAGCTCTTATATTTCTCTCGCCTTCCTCATCGGAGTCACCGCTTTAATGGGCTACTTCAAGGATACAAGAATCGCGCTCTACATCGGACCAGCCTGGCTCATCTTGCTCGTTGCCGTCTATTATGCAAAAGGCATGCATAAGCGTCATGCCCGCGCTTCTGAGAAAAAACAAGTCAGCTAACCAACCGTCTCCATCCCTTTTATAGGGATGGAGATTTTTATTTTTCACATCCTTCTTTATGTTCATTGGTTGTCATTCTTCTTTTTACGATCTGTTATACCTCTTATCATCATTCAATTAATATTGCTCAATATTTCACAAACTATTCAATAATAGATGGTTATAGGCATCAAAAAATGTAGTATTGTGTAGATGAAAGCTGTTATATATATTTTTATCAATCTGTTATATTTACAGACGATTGGGAGGGGATCTGTTATGAAACAAGCTACTGCTGTATTAGACCCGTGGCGAAATTTTAAAGGGTCAAAATGGAAAAAGTCCATTGACGTCCGTGACTTTATTTTAAACAATGTAACCGTTTATTATGGGGATGAGTCATTTCTAGAAGGGCCTACAGAAGCAACGAAGAAACTATGGGAACAAGTGATGGAATTATCGAAGCAAGAACGCGAAAAAGGCGGCGTTCTCGATATGGATACATCCATTGTTTCCACCATCACTTCCCACGGACCAGGTTATTTAAACAAAGACTTGGAAAAAATCGTTGGTTTTCAAACAGATAAACCGTTTAAGCGCTCATTAATGCCGTTCGGCGGCATCCGCATGGCGCAACAATCATGTGAAGCATACGGCTATAAAGTAAGCGACGAAATAAAAAAAATTTTTACGGAATACCGCAAAACACATAATCAAGGTGTATTTGACGTTTACACCGAAGAGATGAAATTAGCGCGCAAAGCGGGAATCATCACCGGTCTTCCAGATGCGTACGGACGCGGCCGCATTATTGGCGACTATCGCCGCGTAGCATTATACGGTGTCGATCGTCTTATTGAAGAAAAACAAAAGGATTTGAAAAATACCGGCGCAAGAATGATGACGGAAGACATTATCCGTCTTCGCGAGGAAATTGCTGAACAAATTCGCGCGTTAAACGAATTGAAACAAATGGCATTAAGCTACGGTTACGACATTTCCAGACCAGCGCGAAACGCACACGAAGCATTCCAATGGCTCTATTTCGCTTATCTTGCCGCTATTAAAGAACAAAACGGCGCAGCGATGAGCTTAGGACGTGTTTCTACCTTCTTAGATATTTATATCGAACGCGACCTACAAGAAGGTACGCTAACAGAAAAAGAAGCGCAAGAACTTGTCGACCATTTTGTGATGAAATTGCGCCTTGTCAAATTCGCAAGAACACCGGAATATAACGAACTATTTAGCGGTGACCCAACATGGGTAACAGAATCGATCGGCGGAATGGCGATCGATGGTCGTCCGTTAGTAACGAAAAACTCGTTCCGCTTCCTTCATACGTTAGATAACTTAGGACCTGCGCCAGAACCAAACTTAACGGTACTGTGGTCAAAACAATTACCGGAAGCGTTCAAAGAATATTGCGCGAAAATGTCGATAAAAACAAGCTCGATTCAATATGAAAACGACGACTTAATGGGCGTGGAATTTGGCGATGACTACGGAATTGCCTGCTGTGTATCGGCAATGAGAATTGGCAAACAAATGCAATTTTTCGGAGCGCGCGCCAACCTTGCGAAAGCATTGTTATATGCGATTAATGGCGGCGTCGATGAAAAATTAAAAATTCAAGTTGGCCCTGAATTTGCGCCAATTACATCCGAATATCTAGATTACGAGGAAGTCATGCGTAAATTTGATCATGTGCTTGAATGGCTTGCGGAACTTTATATTAATACACTCAATGTTATCCATTACATGCACGACAAATATTGTTACGAACGAATTGAAATGGCACTTCACGATACGCATGTTTTACGCACGATGGCAACTGGTATTGCCGGGCTATCGGTTGTCACCGATTCGTTAAGTGCGATCAAATACGCAAAAGTAAAACCGATTCGCGATGAAAGCGGCATTGCCGTTGATTTTGAAATTGAAGGCGACTTCCCGAAATACGGGAATAACGATGATCGCGTCGACCAAATTGCGGTTGATTTAGTCGAGCGTTTTATGACGAAATTGAAAAAATATAAAACGTATCGCGATTCGAAACATACGCTATCGATTTTAACGATTACATCGAACGTCGTATACGGGAAAAAGACAGGAAATACACCAGATGGCCGCCGTGCTGGCGAACCGTTTGCCCCGGGAGCGAACCCGCTACACGGTCGCGACATGAAAGGAGCGCTCGCTTCGTTAAGCTCTGTCGCGAAATTGCCATATGAACATGCGTTAGATGGCATTTCTAATACGTTCTCGATCGTGCCAAAAGCGTTAGGAAAAGAAGAACAAACCCGTGTTCATAACCTTGCCGCCATTTTAGATGGTTACATGGAAAAAGGCGGGCATCATCTCAACATTAACGTTTTGAATCGCGAAACGTTATTAGACGCGATGGAACATCCAGAAAAATATCCGCAATTAACGATTCGCGTCTCTGGATATGCCGTCAACTTCATTAAATTAACTCGCGAACAACAAATTGACGTCATTAACCGCACGTTCCACGAAACGATGTAACTATCTCCCCCCTCCTTCTTGAGAGGGGGGTCTATTTCTCTTAGGAAGGTGATCATTCGATGAAAGGGTTTATTCATTCGATTGAAACATGCGGTACCGTCGACGGTCCAGGCCTTCGTTATGTCATCTTTACACAAGGATGCTTGCTGCGCTGTCAATATTGTCATAACGCCGATACATGGGAAATCGGAAAAGGAAAAGAAATGACCGTTGAAGAAATTATCGATGATGTGAAAACATACTTGCCGTTTATGAACGCTTCCGGCGGCGGAATTACCGTCAGCGGCGGGGAACCTTTGTTGCAAATCGACTTTTTAATCGAACTATTTAAAGCGTGCAAACAACTCGGCATTCATACAGCGATTGATTCATCAGGGGGATGCTACACGACGGAAGCGCCGTTCCAGCAAAAATTAAATGAATTGCTTTCCTATACTGATTTAATTTTACTTGATTTAAAACATATTGATGAAAAAAAACATCGGAAACTGACGGGAAAAACAAATAAACACATTTTACAATTTGCTCAGTTTTTATCCGAAAAAAACGTTCCCGTTTGGATTCGGCATGTTCTCGTTCCAACCATTACAGACGACCCTAATGACTTGCGCCGTCTCGCCGCTTTTATTCGTACGTTAAACAACGTCAAAAAAATTGAAATTCTCCCGTATCATAAATTAGGAGTATACAAATGGAAAGCGCTTGGATTGAAGTACCCGTTGGAAGGAATTGAACCTCCTTCGGAAGAAAGCGTGCAAATGGCACAGCGAATTCTAAATGGAACGGAAAATGGTGTGCCTCTTTAAGGGGTTTTTTCTGTTTTATATGTTTAGAAGATCCTTCTCATTTCCTTCATTGCAGTGAAACTTTGAAACATATACATGAAAAAGGATGGCCCGCCACGCTTACCAGCGAGTATATGGGCCATCCTTTTTCTATAGGGGGAGGTTGTGTTAAACTCCTTTAAACGCTTGGCGATAGATATGAACTAAATCGCTAACAAGCGGGAGTTTCGGGTTAGAAGTGGTACATTGGTCTTCGAAAGCTAATTCGGCTAATTTTTCTACTTTGCTTTCGAATTCTTGTTTGCTGATACCGCATGCTTCAATGCTCATCGGCATATCCAATTGTTTTGCCAGCTTAATGATCGCTTGAACGAGGCTTTCGACCCCTTCTTCCGTTGTGCGAGCCAGCAAGCCGAGCATTCTCGCAATTTCCGCATAGCGTTGATCCGCTTTGAAATATTCGTATTTCGGAAATGCGGTAAATTTTTTCGGTTTCGCTGCGTTATAGCGAATGACATGCGGCATTAAAATGGTATTAGCGCGTCCATGCGGAATATGGAATTCCGCGCCAAGTTTATGAGCCAAACTATGGTTAATGCCTAAAAACGCGTTGGCGAACGCCATTCCCGCAATCGTAGAAGCGTTATGCATTTTCTCCCGAGCGAGTTCATCCTTCCCGTTTTGATATGCCCGCGGCAAATATTCAAATACGAGTTGAATTGCTTTCATTGCAAGACCATCGGTATAATCATTTGCCATATTGGAGACATACGCTTCGATCGCATGTGTCAATACGTCCATTCCCGTATCAGCGGTGACATGTTTTGGTACGGTCATGACAAATTGTGGATCCACAATTGCGACGTCCGGTGTTAATTCATAATCTGCTAACGGATATTTTATATTCGTTTTTTTATCGGTAATGACTGCAAAAGACGTTACTTCCGATCCTGTTCCTGACGTAGTCGGAATGGCAACAAATTTCGCTTTTTGACCTAGTTTTGGATATTTATAAACGCGTTTTCGAATATCTAAAAATTTTTGTTTTAACGCGTTGAAATCCGCTGTCGGATGCTCGTAAAAGAGCCACATCGCTTTTGCCGCATCCATTGGCGAACCGCCTCCGAGCGCGATAATCACATCCGGCTCGAAGCTTCTCATCATGTCGACGCCTTTCATTACCGTTTCAATAGAAGGATCTGGTTCTACTTCTGAGAAAATTTCACTATGCACATAATCCGGGCGTCTGCGCAAGTAATATAGCACTTTATCGACATATCCGAGCTTGATCATTCCCGGGTCGGTGACGATAAAAGCTTTGGAAATGTTCGGCATTTTCGCTAAGTATTGTACTGCATTTTTTTCGAAATAAATTTTCGGCGGCACTTTAAACCATTGCATATTTACCGTTCTTTTTGCCATTCTTTTAATATTGATAAGATGAATCGCACTTACGTTTGTCGAAACAGAATTCCCGCCAAACGTGCCGCATCCAAGCGTTAATGACGGAATGTACGCATTGTAAATATCACCGATTGCTCCTTGCGAAGACGGTGCATTTACGATAATCCGTCCCGCTTTCATCCGTTTGCCAAACTCGGTAACAACTTCTTGGTCATCGGAATGGATAACAGCCGAATGTCCTAAGCCGCCAAACTCCAGCATTTCCTCACAGCGCTGAAATCCTTCTTCCGTGCTGTTTACTTTATAACAAGCAAGTACAGGGCTTAACTTTTCACGAGACAACGGATATTTTGGTCCAACCCCTTTTAACTCAGCAACAAGAATTTTCGTGTCTTCCGGTACAGCTATACCAGCCATTTTCGCAATTTCATAAGCTGGCTTTCCGACGATATCAGGGTTGACGGCACATGTATTTTCATTAATAACGAGCTTTTCTACTTTTTTCTTTTCTTCTTCATTTAAGAAATAACAACGGTTTTCCATCATTTCTTTTTTTACTTGTTCATAAATTTCTTTATCAATAATGACTGCTTGTTCGGAAGCGCAAATCATGCCGTTATCAAATGTTTTCGATAAAATTAAATCATTTACAGCCCGTTTAATGTTTGCCGTTTTTTCAATATAGCAAGGCACGTTACCAGGTCCGACGCCTAAAGCTGGTTTTCCAGAGCTGTACGCCGCTTTCACCATGCCGGCGCCACCAGTTGCTAAAATGAGAGAAACGCCAGGATGATGCATAAGCTGACGTGTTGCTTCAAGGGAAGGAGTTTCAATCCATTGAATGCAATGTTCTGGAGCTCCTGCCCGAATCGCCGCATCGCGCAGCACTCTTGCTGCTTCGCTACTGCATCGTTGCGCCGATGGATGGAAGGCAAAAATAATCGGGTTGCGTGTTTTTATCGAGATTAACGCTTTAAACATCGTTGTCGATGTCGGGTTTGTCACCGGTGTTATCCCAGCAACAACACCAACAGGTTCGGCAATTTCTATAATTTCTTCATGCGGATTTTCATAGATAATGCCGACTGTTTTATCGTACTTAATATTGTGGTATATATATTCTGTCGCAAAAAGGTTTTTAATAATTTTATCTTCATATACGCCACGTTTCGTTTCTTCCACTGCAAGCTTTGCTAATGCCATATGCTGATCGAGCCCAGCTAACGCCATTTCTTTAACGATATGATTGATCATTTCTTGATCGTAAGCTCGAAATTGTTCTAACGCTTTCTGTGCATTAGCGACAAGCTCATCAACCATTTTTGCCACTTCGATTTTTTTATCGATCACTTTTTCCTCAACAGCCATACATGGTCTCCCCTCTCTTTGTGAAACATTTCACAAATAAAACTAAAAAATATAAGATGGAAATAATCCCATCTATTACACCCCTATTATAAATAGCTAATAGAGATTTTAGTTTGTCTTATTTGTGAAATGTTGAGCAATTTGTTCATAAAATGTTCATAAAAAATTTATCGTACCTTTATCTATCTCCCGTCCTACCAGTAGCTGTATTTTTCGATAATGAGCTTAGGCGTTATTTTCTTCTAAAACTTGGGGTATCATTCTGCATAACACGTCTTAAGTTTGATACAAAATCAGTATATAAAAAGAAGGCTGCCTTAGGGCAACCTGCGCAGACTATGACAAATTGGGTTTCGACGAATGTCTGAAACCTAATTTATAGAAGCTATTTGACTAACGAATGTTTAAATGCATAAATCACCGCTTGTGTGCGATCTTGTACTCCTAATTTGCTTAATATGTTGCTGACGTGGACTTTCACCGTTTTTACGGCAATAAACAACTCATCGGCGATTTCTTGATTCGTTTTTCCTTGCGCCATCAACAAAAGCACTTCCATCTCCCGGTTTGTCAATTCTTCGTGAGGAAGGATTTCTTTCTTTTGTTTCATTTTTGTCATTACTTTATTCGTCACTTCCGGTTCCAACACCGATTGACCGTAAAACGTCGCACGGATTGCGTTGGCGATTTCGTTCGCTTTCGATGTCTTTAGCATGTAGCTCGTTGCTCCGGCTTCCAAAGCCGGATACACTTTCTCATCATCTAAAAAGCTCGTCACAACGATAATTTTCGCTTCCGGCCATTGGGCAATAATGTGCTTTGTCGCTTCAATTCCGTCCATCTCCGGCATCACTAAATCCATTAAAATAATATCTGGGCGCAGCTCTAGTGCCAGCTCTACAGCGCGTTTGCCGCTATCGGCTTCTCCCACCACTTCCATATCCGGCTGCGACGCCAAAAACGCAGAAACGCCAATTCTCACCATTTCATGATCATCGGCCAATAAGACACGGATCACGACTTTCCCTCCTCTATGATCGGCACTTTCACCTCTAAACGCGTTCCTTGATTCGGCACACTGACGATTTGCATCGTCCCGCCGATCTCCAGCGCGCGCTCATGCATATTTTGCAAACCGTACGACCCTGCTTTCACTTGATCGACGTTGAAGCCGACGCCATCATCCGATACCCGCAAAATGACAAGTTGGTCTCGTTTCACTAACAATACTTCCAATTTTGTCGCCTTTGCATGACGAAGCGTATTGGAAATCGACTCTTGCAAGATGCGAAATAAATGGTCTTCTACCCCTTTATCAAGCGGAATGTCTTCCACTTTCCACTCGATGTGCAGCGGCACTTTTTGCTTTAGTTCCATCAATAACTCTTGAATTCCTTCTTTTAGCGATTTGCCTTTGAGGGCTATCGGGCGAAGATGAAGCAATAACGCCCGCATTTCCAATTGCGATTGGTGGATCATTTCTTCAATTAAACGAAACTGTTTTTCTTCGCGCTCGTCGGAAAACGTTTTTGTTTCATTGATGGCGGAAATAAGCATCGAGGCGGCAAACAGCTGCTGGCTGACCGAATCATGAAGCTCGCGCGCAAGCCGATGCCGTTCTTGGGAAATGATCTCTTGAATCCGCTTTTCTTGCTCTTCCGCCTTTTCATTGGCGAGCCGCTGCGACAATTTCACTTGTTCCGTCATCTGCTTTTGAATTTTTTGAATGCGCGCTACCACCGCCGCCACTTCTTTCAGCTTTGGAGGCTCCATAGTGGAAACAGGCTGACCATGTTCGAGCTGGCGCAGCGAATTCATCACCGTTCGCCACTGTTTTTGCGAAAAGAACCCGAACATAATCCCAAACGCTATTCCAGCGGCAACACTAACCCCCGCCATAAATAAAAGGAACGGAACACCCATGATTTCTTTTTCCCATAATAAAGACCAGTTCGATAACGGATACGTGATAAATAGGAGCAACACCGTAATGATGGAAACGAACAACGAAAAGGCAATTCCCGTGACAATATAACGCTGCATTGTATTCATACATGCTTCACCTCGATTGTTCCGATAATCATCGAGGTGAGTATTTTGACCTTTTGCTCCGCTTCCTCATATCCTTTTGTTTGAAAACAAACGGTTTCGTTCCACAAATTCGCTTCCTTTCGCTCAAAAACGATAGCGGAGCCATAGATCACCGAATGGTGCAGACGCACTTCCACCTCATACGGCACAAGGATTTGTACGTTCCCGATCAAATGACGGATGACAATGACCGCTTCTCCTTTCGGAAGCACTGTATAACTTAAATCAATTACCACATCGGAAATCCCGCCTTGAATGTTAATATCTTCCCATTCATAAACACGTTCAGGTGTTTTTTGGCTGCTAAAGAAACTGTTTTTCCAGCGCGGTTTTCGCTCAAGGAGGGAGGATGTGCCATGCATTCGCTCGACCATGATTGGCTGTATCTGCACAGGAGCTTTTTTCGATTGCATGTACTGCCAAATGATATACACTAAAATAAAAAACAATGAAATGCGAAATGTCACCATGCTAGCTAACGAAATGACGAAACTAATGAGTCCAAACCAAAACAGAATAACGCCTGACAGCTTCGGCATCCGCTTTCGCCCTATATACATACAGCCAATCGCGAAGAGCAAGGAGAAAACATCCCCATGCTGAAAAAATAGCAGCTCTGCCAAAAAGAGAATGATGGCGATCATGGCAAGCCAAGCGGCGTGATCTGTTTTTTGCTGACGAAACATCTTTTTTCCTCCCTCCTTTATTACGATTGCCGCATCTCCATTATATAGCTAGTGAAAAAAGGGCGTTAATATTGTATACGCCCTTTTAGAATACCACGTTTTCGTTATGAAATTGAATTTGTCTTTTCTGTTTCCAGCTTTTTCTCCAATTGCGCGATGCGTGCGTCAATCGTGCTTGCATAATAATTGGCTTTGACGTTTTGTTCCAGGCGTTCTAAGTATTGTTCCATTTCGTGAAAACGAGAATAAGTGGTATCGTTCCATCCTCCTTGCAGCACTTTATCCATTCGATAATGCGCGCGTGCGACATTTTCCCGCCCCATGAGCTGCATGCGGCGAATGTGCATATCTTTTAATTTATGTTTCATTTCTTCATATTTTCTTTCTAACTGTTCTAACTCGTTTGTTGCTTGCTGAAGGAGCTCTTGTATTTGCGATGCTCTTTCTTCATATTTTGTCTGTTCCAAAACAGCAAATTCATATAGTTCATTTTCCCCCGCCTGGGAAGCGATTTGCGCTTGATACTTTCGCTTATCCGCAAGCTCTTTCGCCTGATTGTATTCACGCGTGAGTTCTGTCTTCAATAGATGCTGCCGCTCAAGCAGATGGCGAACCTTTTCTACCTCCTTTTCGCATTGCCGTAAATATTCATTTAATAATGCAATTGGATTTTGCTTTTCTTTTTGATCGATTATCTCATGTAAATCAGCCATGATGATATTTTTGATTCTCGTTAATAAATCGGCCATCACTGTTTTCCTCCTTTACAAGCTTCGTTCTAACTCTGCCCACTGCTTTTCAAAATGAGCAAACGGGTCATCCATTTCTTTCGTTTTCATCTGTTTTGTTTCATTCCATTTTTTATAAACTACATACAACACATATGCTGCGGCAACTGCAATGAGCGCAGGCGCATTCGAAGCGGAAGCAACGAAAGCGATAATTCCGATTGTGATCCAAAACAGTTTTTTCATCGTTGTGTCCGCTTTCATCCATCGTTTCCATGCGTAATACAAAATGACAAGGCTCACTGCCAAAACAGCGAGAGAACCAAGGTTTGCGAAGAGCGTAACCGCCGCAATCGCACCGATTATGAACAATCCGATCTTTTTCATCTCTTTCCCTCCTTTCTGTCTCCATCCTACCAACCCTTCCATATTTCGATAATGAGCTAGGGCGTTATTTTTCTCTAAGACCTGAGGCGTAATTTTCTGATCAGCATCTGCTATCGCATCCATTTGCCGCACATCGCAAAAGACTCCTTGTGACAAGAAAAAAAGAAGGCTGCCTGGTGGGCGCCTTCCTATTCCATCGCTTTCATATACGCTTGTTTCGGATGATTCGGCTGATCTGGATATTTCAGACGGATTTTTCCTTCCTCTAATAACTTGCCTAAATAGTTGTTTCTTAATCCATCCGGCGTTCTTTCCAACAGAGCCGCTAATTCCTTTAACATCAGCGGTCTTTGCGCACAAAGCTGCAAAATGATATTTTCCATCACACTTGGAGGCAATCGTTTTTTCTTTCTCGCCAGCTCTGCAATATTCCATAATTTCTCGTCCATTTCATCAGAGGACAACTCATTATTTACGGAGTCGGACAAGCTATTTACGGAGTTTAGCTCGTTATTTATGGAGTAAGAACCGTTATTTATGGAGTCTATCTCGTTGTTTACGGAGTTAGGTTCGTTATTTACGGACTTTTCGTTTTTATTTACGGAGTTTGGCTCGTTATTTACGAAGTTTAGTTCCTTATTTAAGGAGTTGGAGTTGTTATTTATGGAGTTCGGTTCTTCGTCCATAAATGACATATCGATTTCTTCCGCATCATGCTGTTTCATATTTTGATATATATCTGTTTCATAGGCAGCCGCTGTTTCATCTGGAAAATGAAATGGATATAATACCACGATCGTCCGTTCCGGATTCGAATGTTGAATAAATTCTGGCTGTTTCCAGTGCCGATCGTTCCAGGTAGCCGCAATATGTTTTAAACCAAATCCGGCCCGTTTGCAAAGGCCGATTAAAATAAACATTTTAAATAAATTCGGATTGCGAAGATTGCTCATATGTCCGGAAAGCGCAGAATCGACTGGGATGCGGAATAGACCTGGATTGGCAAAACGAAATATGCCATTTTCTTTTTCGATGATAATGCCGCCTTCTCCTAAATAATCGGCATGCACAATTGCATTAATCAGTGCTTCGTACACCGCTGTTTGCAGCGCGGGACCCATCTCATGGCGCTGAAACTGCGATATGACTTTATAATAAAAATCATATACGTTACCCGACCAGGTGCCGTCCTGCGAGGTAAATCGCGTCGTCCAATCGTCGGTTACTATACCGTTCAAACTTTCCCGATATTCCAGAAAGTATTGTGGTAAAACTTCTGTAATGATGCGCTCCTCGCTAAACATTAACAATCCTGCTAATGTAACCCCTTCTTTGCTGCTGTCTCGCAGTTTTCCCCATGCACCAATTTTGTATAAAAATTCTTTCGTCTCCAGCCCATTCCACGGATGATTAGGTTTTGCCGCAGCAAATTTTTCTCGATAACTCTTCACCGATTCAAAATTTAGTTCATTTAAACCGTAATGTTCCAAAATCGAGCTATCATGCCAAACAGCTGCATTGTCTTCGCGAAAACTTGAATATTTATTCACTCCCGATCTTCCTTTAACTATTATTTTTATAAAATATACGTATCGTTCTTTACTCCTATTGTATCATCTTTCGTTTTTCTTGCGTGCAACTACCAAAAAAAGAAAAGCAGATGCCGTTTTTTACACCTGCCTTTCCGTACATTATATTTTCTAACAATGACGGATAGTTTTTCCTCAATCAAGCCAAACTAATAAAAACACGATAAGGAGGCTTGTGTGATCTATGCTATCTCTTCCTTCATCATTGGAGCCATATTGGCGGACATCTGTCGAGCTGGCTTCGTTTCCAAAACTAAAAGAAGATATTCGTACCGATGTTGCCATTATTGGCGGAGGAATCTCTGGAATTACCACTGCTTATTTGCTTGCCAAAAAGGGAGTGCGCGTCGCTTTATTAGAGGCGGACCGCCTTCTCAACGGAACAACCGGGCATACGACTGCAAAAATTACGGCACAGCACGACATCATTTATGATGAGTTTATTCAACACCTTGGACAGGAAAAGGCGAAACTGTACTATGAAGCATGCATGGACGCATTGCGTTTTATCCGCAATACGGTCGAGCAGCACGCCATCGATTGCGATTTCATGGAACAGGATGCATACATATACACTACTTCTTCCGACTCCCTGACCAAATTAATCAATGAATGGAAAGCATATGAAAAGCTCGGCATCGACGGGGCGTTTGTGGAAGCGATCCCGCTTCCGATCCCGGTGAAAGCCGCGGTCGTCATGAAAAATCAAGCACAATTTCACCCGCTGAAATACTTAACGAAACTAGTCGACATGATTGTCCAGGCTGGCGGAAAAATCTACGAATACACGCCTGCCGCGGATATCGAGCAAGGACAGACGCTGACCGTTGTCACCCGCGACAAAAAGCGGGTGACGTGTGAACATGTCGTCATTTGTTCCCATTTTCCGTTTTATGACGGCGGTTTCTATTTCTCACGTATGTACGCGGAACGCTCTTACGTATTAGGCGTGAAAATCGCTGAAACCTATCCTGGCGGCATGTATTTAAGCGCGGACAACCCGAAGCGTTCCGTCCGCTACACCACGATGAACGGAGAAAACTTAATTTTAATCGGCGGGGAAAACCACAAGACAGGACAGGGCGTCCCGATGATGCGGCATTACGAGTCATTGCAGTCGTTTGCCTCGGAGTTATTTACCGTGACCGACATCCCTTACCGCTGGTCGGCGCAAGATTTAACGACGCTCGATAAAGTGCCGTACATTGGGAACATGACCGCGGACACGCCGAATATTTATGTCGCGACAGGGTATCGCAAGTGGGGCATGACGAACGGAACCGTAGCGGGTCTATTAATCAGCGACCTGATCCTAGGACGCGACAACCGCTACCGTGACTTATATACGCCGTCCCGGTTTTATGCCGACCCAAGCATCAAACATTTTCTCACGCAAAATATCGATGTCGCGAAACACCTTGTCGAAGGGAAAGTCGAAGTGGTCGTCCGCAAGCCGGAAGACTTGGCCAACGGCGAGGGCGCGGTCGTGACCGTAAACGGAAAGCGCGCTGGCGCGTATAAGGATGAAAGCGGGACATTGTTCATCGTGGATACGACATGCACCCATATGGGATGTGAACTGGAATGGAACAGCGGCGACCGCACTTGGGACTGCCCGTGCCACGGCTCACGCTTCTCCATTCACGGCGATGTCGTCGAAGGCCCGGCGCAACGGCCTTTAAACAAAATAGAGGACTATCCATCGTAACAAAGAGCTGCCTTATATTGGGCGGCTCTTTTCTCTATTCCACAACTTTTTACCGGAACTTACGGTATCTATTTATTCTATTTCCGATGTCGAATTACGTTAATATTAAGTTGTGAAAAGGCTTACAATAAAAGGGGGTAACAACGTTGAAATTGCTTGCCATTACTTCATGCCCTAACGGTATTGCACACACATATATGGCCGCTGAAAAACTAGCAAAAGCAGCTGAAAAAATGGGACATGAAATTAAAGTGGAAACACAAGGTTCCATTGGAGTGGAAAATGAGTTAACTCCAGAGGACATTCAATCTGCAGACGGAATTATCATCGCTGCAGATAAACAAGTAGATAAAAGTCGCTTTTATGGGAAACGAGTGCTCGAAGTATCCGTCACAGACGGTATCCGTAAACCAGAAGAGCTCATTGCTAAATTTGAACGTAACGAAGTTCCAGTATACGGAAAGTCACAGTCCGATACACTCAAAACGATTGAAGAAGTAAAAACAGAAAGAAAACAAAAACAAAATCTTATTTACCGTAACTTGATGAATGGCGTTTCCTATATGATTCCATTCGTCGTGATCGGTGGGCTTTTAATTGCTCTTTCTCTCGCTATTGGCGGTGAACCAACGGACAAAGGTCTTGTTATTCCAAAAGGGTCTATATGGAACGATATTCTCAATGTAGGAACGGCTAGCTTTACCTTCATGGTTCCAATTTTATCTGGCTTCATCGCAATGAGTATCGCTGATCGCCCTGGTCTCGCCCCTGGTATGATTGGTGGTTATATTGCAGCAAATGGAAGTTTTTATGGCAGTGAAGCAGGCGCTGGATTTATCGGGGGAATTATCGCTGGATTTTTAGCTGGTTATATTGCAAAATGGATTAAAAGTATTCCTGTTCCGAAAATCGTTCAACCTATTATGCCAATACTTGTAATTCCATTATTTTCTTCGATCCTTGTAGCAGTCATTTTTATTTTTATCCTTGGACAGCCAATTGCCGGCATTATGGAATGGCTTACTTCGTGGCTCAATAGTATGCAAGGAGCTAGCAAAGTTATTCTTGCCATGATTCTCGGAGCAATGATTGCGTTTGATATGGGGGGACCTGTCAATAAAGTTGCCTTTTTATTTGGTTCTGCTATGATTGCAGAAGGAAATGTCCATATTATGGGGGCGATTGCTGTAGCGATTTGTATACCGCCTCTTGGACTAGGATTAGCGACTTTACTTAATAAATCCAAATTTACGGAAGAAGAACGGGAAGCTGGAAAAGCGGCACTCGCTATGGGACTCGTCGGTATCACCGAAGGCGCTATTCCATTCGCAGCGCGAGATCCGCTTCGCGTCATCCCAAGCATTATGATCGGTTCGATGGTCGGTTCCGTCATTGCCATGTTAAGCGGTGTTACTGACCATGTACCACACGGTGGCCCGATTGTTGCAGTATTCCAAGCTGTAGAACATGTACCGATGTTTTTCGTATCCATCATTATCGGAATGATTGTCACTGCTTTACTTGTCAATGCCATTAAAAAACCTGTTTAGTTCGTATCATTTCAGAATCTTTGCTATAAGCAAAGATTCTTACTTTCTATCTATTGAAAAAAGGAGGTGAGCATTGATGCTTTCCCGTCATAAACAATTATTAAAGCAGTTATTAGCTGCTCATACGTATACTTCGGTTGCAACGTTGGCAAGTCAACTAGTTTGTTCGGAAAAAACGATTCGTAATGATTTAAAAGCACTCGATGAATTTCTTTCCGAGAAATACCCAAATATTGTTATAGAACGAAAACCAAGTGTTGGAGTCATTATTAAAGGGAAGGAGACGGAAAAGCAAAAGCTTCTTCATGATTTGGCCCGGCTTGAAGAAACAAATTCTTCCCAAGATTATCGAAAACTTCAATTAATAAAAATACTTCTCACAGAAGACAAACCGATAACAATGCAACAGCTCGCCGAACGATTTTATATTAGTAAACCAGCTATTCAACATGATTTAGAAGAAATCGAACAATGGTTGCAATCGTTCGGCCTCGTACTTATTCGGAAACCTCACCTCGGCATAAAAGTAGAAGGAACCGAACAGGCATGGCGTACCGCCTTATCGCGATTAGTAGAACTTCTTGTAGACCATTCTTATTATATATTCGACGCCAAGCAACTAAAATTAATCGAAGACGTATTGAAGCCATACGAGCTTGCCTTGATCGAAAAAGAAGTACGAAAAATGGATGAATGGCTTGAGTTTCCTCTTACCGATCAATCTGTGATCAGTTTAACAGTGCATATCGCTATCGCAATCAAACGGATCAAAATGGGCCATCGTATTGATATCAATACCAATCAATTGCAAGAGTTGCAAACAAAACCAGAGTATCGGCTTGCCGAACAATTGGCAAAACAAATCGAACAATGGATTGCTGTAAAAATCCCTGACGAAGAAATTGGATATATCACGTTGCATCTGCTTGGCGCAAGATTGCGATATGATCAGACAAATGAAAAAAAAGATATCGAGCAACTGTTAACAAAAATGGACAACGAAGCATTGCAAATCGTAAAAGAGCTTATTCATGATATTTCTTTGCATACCGATGAACGTTTACGTGAAGATAAAGAGTTATTAATCGGACTTACGATTCATGTTCATTCTACACTCAATCGACTGCGGAACGGGTTAGCCGTAAAAAATCCTTTATTAAAAGATATCAAACAAATGTATCGCTATCCGTTTGAAATCGTGTTGTCACTGATCCCAAAAGTCGAGAAAAAAATAAATGTTCCAATTCCCGAGGATGAGGTCGCCTATATTGTTCTTCACATTCAAGCGGCTTTGGAACGGATACAGCACAAGAATGAAAAAATAAGAGCAGTTATTGTTTGTGCCACTGGTTCGGGAACATCCCGGCTCATCGAAGCAAAGATATCCGCTGCCTTTCCAAAATTGGAGATTGCTGCTGTTGCATCTATCGCGAAACTCAATGAAATCGTTGCTACGACACAGCCAGATGTGCTTATCAGTACTGTTCCATTAGAACATCGAAAAATTCCTGTGATCACGGTAAGCCCACTGCTGCCAAAACAAGAACTTGACATGATAGAACAATGGATAGAACGTGCGTCTCAGCCAAGCCGTTATGAAATGTTGAGACAACTAATGAACCCTTCATGTATTTTTCTTGATATATCAGTTTCCAATCGCTTTGAAGCCATTGACTATATAGCAAATGAACTTTGCAAACGAGGATATGTAAAACCACTATATGGACAAAGCGCCAAAGAGCGTGAAACACTTTCCTCAACATATATCGGTGGAGGAATCGCTATTCCACATGGTCAAATTCAATGGATTAATCAATCCGTTATTGCCGTGGCTCGTTTATCTTCACCAATTGATTGGGATGGTGAGCAGGTAAAATTTGTGTTGATGATTGCCCACCGTCTCAACGATAACAGGCAAATAAAAAAACTGTTTCAAGAAATAGCTCTTCTTTCCGAAGACGAACAAATGCTAAAACAGCTATCTGTCTGCAAAACAGCAGATGAATTTATCAATTGCTTCAAATCAAGAAAAAGGGGAGAAATCGAAAATGAAATTAACAGAATTAATGACTATGGAATTGATTGAGCTACAACTGAAAGGGGAAACGAAAGATGAGATTATGGAAGAAATGGCTACCATGATCGATCGTTCTGGCGCCTTATACGACAAAGAAGCGTATAAACAATCGCTGTATCATCGCGAAATGGAAGGAAGCACAGGCATCGGATTTGGTATTGCGATTCCTCATGGAAAAAGTCATGCTGTAAAACAAACATGTGTTGCCTTCGGGGTAAAACGTAGCGGTGTAGACTGGGACAGCTTAGACGGCGAAAAAGCTCAGCTCATTTTTATGATCGCTGTACCAGAAGAACAAGCAAGTAACGAGCATTTAAAAATTCTCCAATTCTTATCTCGAAAACTTATGGATGATGAATTTCGCGAACATCTTTTACAAGCAAAAACCAAAGAAGAAATCATGCAATTATTCGAACAAGTATAATGTATAATTATAATAAAGTTATGGCAATCATGTATAACTCTATAAAAGGGGGGATTCCCATGCAAATCGAGCCAATTTTTCTCACTCCTATTTTCCAAGAACGCATTTGGGGCGGTACAAAGCTAGCGGAACGATTCGGTTATTCGATTCCGTCGCCGCATACAGGCGAATGCTGGGCTGTATCTGCCCATCCAAATGGTCAAACCGTGATTAAAAACGGGCCATTTCAAGGAATGACGCTTGGCCAATTGTGGGAAGAGCGCCGCGACTTATTTGGCCACTTTCCATCGGACCGCTTTCCATTGTTGACGAAAATTTTAGATGCGAACGCCGATTTATCGGTGCAAGTGCATCCCGATGACGCATACGCGCAACAGCATGAAAATGGCGAACTCGGAAAAACGGAATGCTGGTATATTATCGACTGCAAACAAGGTGCAGAGCTTGTTTATGGGCACCATGCAAAGACGAAAGAAGAATTGAAGGAAATGATGGAACAAGGACAGTGGGACAAGTTGCTTCGCAAAGTTCCGATTAAGCCCGGCGACTTTTTCTATGTCCCGAGCGGCACAATGCACGCCCTTTGCGAAGGGACGCTCGTCCTCGAGACACAGCAAAGCTCGGACACGACCTATCGCGTCTACGACTATGACCGCGTCGACGCCAACGGGAAGAAACGTGAACTCCATTTAGAGAAAGCGCTTGACGTCATGACCGTCCCGCATCGCGATGCCGCCGTTCACCCGCGCGTCACACAAATGGGCAGCACTGTCGTTACCACCTTTATCGAAAGCAACTACTTTGGCGTACAAAAGTGGGAAGTGGACGGGACTGCCGAATTCGAGCAAACCCGACATTTCTTGATCGTCAGCGTCCTTGCCGGACAAGGGGAGCTCGTATCCAGAGAACGTTCTTACATATTGAAAAAAGGAGATCATTTTATTTTGCCGCATCAATTTGGCCGCTTTACCATTAAAGGAACATTGGAAGCGATCGCCTCATGGCCGCGTGCATAATATAAAAAGGAGCTGTCTGCGTATAGACAGCTCCCTTTATATTAATCTTCGTTTACTGCTTTTGCGTGAGAGGTTGGATATTCTTTTTCCCAAAAGTCAGCACCCGTAATACCTAGTTTTACTGGATCAAAGACCGGATCTTTTCCGGCTTTTTTCTGTTGTTCATAGTCCTTCAGAACTTTTAACGCTGGTTTCGTCAATAAAAGAATCGCAATCAAATTGAGCCAAGCCATGCTTCCGACACCGATATCGCCCAGCGTCCAAGCAAGTTTCGCCGTTTTCACGCATCCGTAAAATACAACTGCTAACATCGCAATTTTTAATGCAAATTGAAGCCAGTTTGCCTTATTTAACTTCAATAGGCGGGCCATATACGCGATGTTCGTTTCTGCCATATAGTAGTAGGCCATAATCGTCGTAAACGCAAAGAAGAATAAAGCAATCGCGACAAACGGCGCGCCAAAGCCTGGAAATACCGTTTCCACCGCTTTTTGCGTAAAAATAGGCCCTGGCTCCACATCCCCAAGTTTTTGCACAATTGGCGCTTTTCCTTCCGGCGTGACATTATACATGCCAGTGATCAAAATCATGAATGCCGTCGCCGAACATACAAACCATGTATCGACGTAGACGGAAAATGCTTGAACTAAGCCTTGTTTCGCCGGATGCGACACTTCAGCTGCTGCGGCCGCATGCGGCGCCGTCCCTTGTCCCGCTTCATTGGAATAAATGCCGCGTTTCACACCCCAGGAAATCGCCGCGCCAAGAATGCCGCCAAACGCTGCGTCCATGCCAAAGGCGCTGCGGAAAATTAAACCAAGTACACGCGGCAGTTCAGAAATATTGGCAAAAACGATAAATAAGGCCATTAAAATATACCCTAGCGCCATAAACGGGACAATCCATTCAGCTGCACGTGCAATCCGTTTGACGCCGCCAAAAATGATAACACCTAAAAGAATAACAATGCCAATTCCCGTAACCGTCGGGCTGACCCCAAAAGCATTTTTAATCCCTTCGGCAATGCTGTTGGCCTGCACGCCTGGAAGCAGTACGCCGGTCGCCAGCACCGTCACAACCGCAAATAAGACTGCATACCATTTCATATTCAAGCCTTTTTCAATGTAATAGGCTGGACCACCGCGAAACTGGCCATCTTGTTTCGTTTTATACACTTGCGCAAGCGCCGCTTCGACAAACGCGGAGCCTGCCCCTATAAACGCGATGAGCCACATCCAAAAGACGGCTCCAGGCCCTCCAAATGCAATCGCCGTTGCGACACCGGCGATATTCCCTGTCCCTACCCGTCCGGACAATGCAAGCGACAGCGCTTGGAAAGAGGAAATTCCTGCCTCTGAGCTTTTGCCCTGGAACATTTGCTTGATCATTTCTTTCATGTGCCTCACTTGTAAAAAGCGAGTAAGCAATGAATAAAAGAGACCTGTTGCTAAACAAAGAACAACTAATGCCGGGCTCCAAATAATCCCGTTTAACCACTCTACAAATTTCTCCACTTCAATCCCCCCTATATCTATTCATCTAATAACATTGATATTATAAAATATTTTTAATTTTCTTTTAATATTAAATTTTAAATTAAAAAAAAGTCCCTTAAATGGAAGGGACTTCTCACCCCATATTTTTTCCAATTTTGCATGCCGCAGCAATGTTTCGTGCCACTTTTGTAATATAATATTCTGCGTTTTCAATAGCTTTTTCCAGTGAAATAATTCCCGGGACAATGCTGTAAAGCGCGTCAATGCCGTGGTTTAGCACAACATCGCTGTCATCGGACACGGAGCCGGCAAGGGCAATGACCGGTATATGGTACCGCTTGGCCGCTTTGGCGACACCGACGGGCGTTTTTCCAAAGATCGTCTGTCCATCGATGCGCCCCTCTCCAGTAATCACAAGCGCAGCGCCTTGAATTTGCTCAGAAAATTTTACCGTTTCCAATACAATGTCAACTCCGCGCTTTAAATCTGCGTTCAGAAAGGCAAGCAGCCCCGCGCCTAAACCGCCCGCCGCCCCGGCGCCAGGGATGTCTTTCACTTGTTTCCCTAACGCCTGTTCAATGACAGCGGCATAGTGCTGCAAATTTTGATCGAGCACCGCGACCATTTCCGGTGACGCCCCTTTTTGCGGACCGAAAATCGCCGAAGCCCCGTTTGGCCCTGTCAGCGGATTGTCGACATCGCAAGCCACCTCAATTTTGACGTGCTTCAGCCTCGCGTCCAGCCCGGAAAGATCAATGTCAGCCAGTTCGGACAAGCTGCCGCCTCCCGAACCGATTTCCTGACCGCGATGGTCTAAAAGACGGCCGCCAAGTGCTTGCACCATGCCGGCTCCGCCGTCATTGGTCGCGCTCCCGCCGATGCCGATAATAATATGCTCAGCGCCTTCGTCAAGAGCGGCAAGGATTAATTCACCCGTTCCTCTTGTTGTCGTCACGAGCGGGTTGCGCTTGTCCCGCGGGACAAGGTGCAGGCCGGAAGCGGCCGCCATTTCAATCGCTGCCGTCTTCCCGTCGCCAAGCATGCCGAAAAAGGCCGACACGCGCTCCCCAAGCGGTCCGGTCACTTCCGTTTCGACGATGCGTCCGCCTGTCGCGTCAACGAGCGACTGGACGGTTCCTTCTCCACCGTCTGCCATCGGCACTTTCACATATTCCGCCTCTGGAAATACTTCGCGGAAACCTTTTTCCACTGCATTCGCTACTTCGAGTGCGGACAGACTTTCTTTAAACGAATCTGGCGCAATAACGATTTTCATCTTCTCTCCCCCTATTGTGATCATGAAAACAAGCGAAAGACACCAAAAATAAGCGTCGAGATGACGGTAAGCGTCAAGCCGATCAGCGACTCATACGGAATTAATTTCAACCGTTCCTTTATCTCCATATGGACGCTGCCCGCCGTCGCGTGAAAGAAGCTGCCATGCGGCAAATGATCAAGCACCGTCGCTCCGGCATGAATCATGGCGGCTCCGGCTAATGCGGAAATGCCTAAACTCATAATTGTCGCACCGAAGACGCTGCTCGCGACAGCGGTTCCGGCAGTCGTCGAAGCGGTCGCTCCGGACATAAAAATTCCAGAGATCGGCGCCAGCACATAAGCAGGCAGGCCGAAATGATCCAATCCATGGACAATCACATCTTTTAGTGAAGAATTCGCGACAATCCCTGCCAATGTCCCCGTTCCGACCAACATAATGGCAACGCCGGACATTTTCGCTAATCCCGACATCATGAATGTATTTAAATGGGCCCCTTTTTTCATCACCAGCGCCCCAACGATGCCGCCAACAGGAAGAGCGATCATCGGATCAATCGCAATATGAAACAGCGGCCGCAACGCAAGCAATAAGATGGTAGCAAGCGGAGCGATAATGGCCGTGAAAAATGGCGGCACCGATCCATCACTTTTCCCTTCCCATCCTTCATCGACAGGCGTTCCTGTCCGGGCAAGTTTTTTGGCTATTATGTACGTAACGGTAAGGCCAAATGCCGCGGGAATAATCCCTGCCGCCATCAACGACGTTAATGGAATATGAAACACATCCGCCGCGGCGATGGCGTTTGGATTTGGCGACATAATGTTTCCCGCCTTTCCGCCGCCAATCATTGCTAATAAAATCGACGTTTTCGTGATATTCGCCCGTCTGGCAATCGCCAAGGCAATCGGCGCGACAGTAATGACCGCGACATCGACAAACACGCCAACCGCCGTCAGCAACATCGTCGCTACAGAAAGCGCAAGCAAGGCTTGCGTTTCGCCAAGTTTGCCGACAATCGTTTTGGCGATCGATGCCGCCGCCCCTGATTCCATTAAGACTCCCGCCAGCACCCCGGCGGCCAAAATGCGCAAGACGGCGGGAACCATTCCTTTTGCACCTTCCATCATGACGTTGACCGTATCCGTCACATTAACTCCGCCAACAATCCCACCAATGAAAGCTCCGGCAATCATCCCGTAGGCGGGGGAAACTTTTCGTAAAATCAATACAATGGCAATGATTAATGCTACGATTGCTCCTAATGCGCTTACTTGAATATCCATAACAGCTCCTCCTTTAATACGAACAATGCCCCCTCATGAACATGACTGATTCTCTCTTTATCGCCAGAGCCAATAATGTCACCTTCTCGATCCATCACATTCGTATTTCCCCCTAAAATCTTCATCGTCCGTTCAACGATAACTCCTTCGTAAATGGATACAACGCTTCTCCCTCCTTCTCCAACATTTTCACAATAATTACATCTTATTAATAATCTCTTCAATTTTCTTTTTTATCATAATGATTGTAAAAATAAGAAAAGGGAGTGTCAAATATGGTCCAAACCAAACGATGGCTGACAGGACTCACCTTAGGTGCAGCATTAACAATAACAACGTACGGAGCTATCACCGCATCCGCTTTTTTCAATAACGAACATTCTCCACAATCATCTTCTACTCAAGGAAAAGCAAAAAATGTTATCGTATTTGTCGGGGATGGAATGGGGGCTGCCCATCGTGACGCAATCCGCTTGGCAACAAAAGGAGTAAACGGGGAGCTGGAAATGGATGATATGCCTTATTCCGGAATCGTCCATACGAATTCCGCCGACAAAAAATCATTTATAACTGACTCCGCAGCTGCCGCGACCGCGATTGCGACAGGGGTAAAATCGTATAATGGCGCCATTGGGGTCGACGTGAATGGAAAACCGGTCCAAACCATTCTCGAACAAGCGAAGGAAGCAGGGAAATCGACAGGGCTTGTCACAACAAGCCAAGTGACGGACGCTACTCCGGCAGCATTCGCCGCCCATGTAGCCAATCGTTCATCCCAAAGCGATATTGCCAAACAATATCTCGAAAACAGCAAAGTAGATGTCATTTTAGGTGGCGGTGAAGATTACTGGTATCCGTCCGAAAATCCAGGGAAACACCCTGACCACCCTAGTGAGGATCCAAGCGAGGCAAGCAAAGGGACGCAAGGAAACCTTGTCGAGAAGGCAAAACAACTAGGTTATACATACGTAAGCAACGCTGACGAATTAAGACAAGCTCACTCGAATAAGCTCCTTGGTCTTTTTGCCAACGAAGAAATGTTCCAGCAACGTCCTGAAGGAGAGGGGGATGTGTACAATCCTGTCGTATCGCTACCTGAGATGACGAAAAAAGCGATTGACATTCTCTCCAAAAATAAAAAAGGATTTTTCCTCCTCGTTGAAGAAGAAGCCATCGATGAAATGAGTCATGAAAATAATGCTTCTCTCATGCTCAAAGCTGGTCAACAATTTGATAAAGCTGTCGCCATCGGAAAAGAATATGCGAAGAAACATCCTGATACACTCGTAATCGTTCTTGCAGACCATGAATGCGGCGGATTAGCAATTGAAACCGCCAATGATACAGATGAGTCAGGAGATGGAAAAACAATTTCCTCCGAAGATGGGCCGTTCCCTGTTGCTCATTCTGAACAAACGTTTACCATCGATTGGACGACAACCGGTCATACAGGTGTCGACGTTCCGCTAACCGCGATGGGACCAGGAGCTGACAAACTAACAGGCGTGTATGAAAATACGCATATTCATGATGTCATCGTTCAAGCGATGCGTCGAAAATAACAGTGAACAAAAAGGATTCTTCATCACTCTCATGATGAAGAATCCTTTTTTGTTATTTTTCGCCTTTCTCTGCCGCTTTTTTCATGGTCATCGGTTTCTTTTCCAAGCTGGAAAACGGCACTACCTCAACGTTTCGATACGTAATATTGTCAGGATCCAATCCATTTCCTAGCACACCGTAAACATGGCCTTGCCGCGGCTCAATCAGTTCATTTTGCTGATAATAGACTCTCGGCGTTTTCCAAAGCGCGGCCAATGCTTTACTCATCGGCATTTCATGATACCTCTCCGGCCACATTCGTTTAATATGCTCCTTCACTAATGGATAATATTTCGAGCTCATCGCTGGAAAGAGATGATGTTCCGTATGATAGGAAAAGTGAAAGTGAAGCACATCGACCCACTTCGGCACGGTCACCGAAAGGCTGTTCGCTAATGGATCATTCACCGGAACTAACGGATTTAAACGATGATTAGTAGAAATATAGCTCATCACGATAAAATTAGCGATGAACAATGGCAACAAAAAGGCGAAAAACCAACGTTCCCAGCCAATGATCAACAATAGCCCAATCCACGTAGCCCATGGCAGGCAAAACTGAAGCAAGATGACGCTCTGATTTTTCGGCCGAAAATCTTTGAAGAAATACACCAACATCCTGATAGAATGAAGTGTAAACATCACCGATAAGGAACTAAAAGCGAAAAACGCGCGAATCGGAAACGGAATTTTATATACCCAGCGCAATAAGCGGCTTTTGGCTAATTTCTCTAAACTTGGCCATGCGTCAGGATCCATTTCTTCATCCTGTGTGTGCACATGATGAGTCGCATTATGCCATTTTCGCCATAGCTTTGGCCCTGTGCATAGCGGCCAAAACGCAATCGCGCCTAGAACATCGCGCAACCACGGTTTTCGCACGACCGTGCCATGCAAAATTTCATGTCCTAAAAATCCTAATGACGCGAAACTGAAGCCTAGCACAACAGAAATGAGGAGATTCCATATCGGATGAAGATGCAAAAGAGAAACAGCGAGGATGCCACCGATGGTCAACAATAAATAAGCCAAACCTCCAAAAAGACGGGACTGAACAGGTTGAAACGCCTTCTTCGGCAAATACGGGGAAATTTTTGCCGCATACCAACCGAACGTATGAAATTCTTTCATTCAATAGCTCCTTTCAAATAATTCCCCGTTTGATAAGCAGCGATGAAGAAACCCTCCCCATGGATCATCGCGTTCATCAAAGTGCTTAACTTAACGAAGAACCATACCCTTCTTAACCAAGCGTGCAATTTTATGTGTCTAATATCTAAAATTTAAAATCGCTATTGGTTATTGGATTCCATGCTAACACCTTTTAGCTTGTCCTGTCAATCATTTTATGTTCTGATTCCACTATTTGGGTATTAAATTAAATAGAAAAATTTTCTAACTATAGGTATTTAATAAACGAACAAATAGAGATATAATTTTAATAAAAAATTGTTCTACTTATTTTAAAATTAATTATCTTTTAAATCAGAATATTTTTTTTATAACGATTTATATTGTAGGAGAGAAATAGATGATGCTATTGCGGGCAAGAAAAATCATTTTTGCTATCTTCTTTACTGCCGTTGCCATCGCTCTGTATTCCCATCCCTTTACCGCCAATGGTACATATTTTACAGCGCTGTTTTTATACTGGTTTTTTTCCAGCCTTTATTCCCATTTGCGCGTCGTCGATAAAACAAAAAGCAACATTCCTGTCGATTACGGCATCAATTACAGCTTATCGTTCGCAATTTTTGCCGGTCCGCTTGGATTGTTTATGTTTGAGGCATTGTTTCGCCTGACCGAACACGTTACAAAAAAATGGCTAAAAACGGCCGAACCTGACGAATGGCTGCATACGATATACAATATTGGCTCTTTTGTGACGTTTAATTCCCTTGCGTTCTACTTATATCACCTTCTTTATCCTTTGTTCAACCGCATCCCGTTTGGTTTTTGGCTGCTTTTGTTTTTGCTGATCGTTATCGTTTCCTTGTTGACGGACATTGGTCTTATTACTGTATTCCATGCCGTCGGCGATATAAAAACATGGCAAGAGGCAATTGACTTTATTAAAACAAGAAGCTTGTTTGACATGGGGAAAGTTTCATTAACAAACGGCCTGCTATTGATTTTCTTGGAAGAAAAACGATGGGACATGCTTATCAGCTTGTTTTTGCTCAATTATTTCGTCAGCCGCTCGTTTTTCTTAAAATCGCAAAGCATCCAGCATAAAATCGAGCGCGACCAATTTGAAAAAATGGCCTATACCGATTTTCTCACCGATGTCCATAACCGCGCGTTTATGGATAAAAAAATAGCTGAATTAAATCAAACAAATGAATGGATGAGCGTCGTCGTCGCCGATATCGACAATTTTAAAAAAATTAACGATACATATAATCATGCCGTCGGCGATCAAGTAATCCGGCATTTTGCCTCAACATTGCAACGATTTCTAGATAAAGATGATTTCTTATTCCGCAGCGGCGGAGAAGAATTTACGATGTTCCTGCGCAACCGGACTTTTGAAGAAAGCGTTCAGCTTGTAGAAACGATTTTGCAGGCGATTCGCGACAGTGTCGTATCTGTGGAATACGAGTCTGAAGAGAGACTCATCTCCTATACTTCTTCTTTTGGTTTATATTTCTTTCAAACCGGCGGTCATGTATCCATAGAGAAAGCATATGTATACGCTGATCAATTACTGCTTCAATCAAAAAACCTCGGGAAAAACAGAGTATCGGTAAAATACGGAGGAGCCGCGTAACATACGGCTCCTCTTATTGTGCAACCCCATTCCCTATTTATGATACGGCTCCCCTCTATTAATCCGAAACGCCCGATAAATTTGTTCAAGGAGAATAAGGCGCATCAGCTGGTGCGGGAACGTCATTTTGGAAAACGATAACGCTTCGTCGGCGCGCTGCATTACTTGTTTGCTTAAGCCTAGCGAGCCGCCGATTACAAATGCCACTTTGCTTTTTCCGTAAGTGGCCAGCTTGTCTAAATCGGCGGCAAACTGTTCCGATGACTTCATTTTCCCTTCTATCACCAAGGCAATGACATAGGCGTCACCAGGAATTTTTGCTAAAATCCGTTCTCCTTCTTTCTGCTTGATTTGCTCGGCTTCCTGCCCGCTTAAATGTTCCGGCGCTTTCTCATCCGGGACTTCAATAAGGTCGATTTTCGCATAAGCCGATAGCCGTTTTGTATATTCATTCACTCCTTGTACTAAATATTTTTCTTTCAACTTACCAACAGCAACAACATAAATATGCACAGATCATCCCCACCTTGCAAACATGTTATCAACAACACTTATCCACATATACACAGAGTCTATCCACATATTGTGTAAAAACATTAGTTCCCCACTATATATACAGCCTTATTTTTGCAAAAATCACACGATTGACTGGAGTTATCCACACCGATCAATGAAACATTTGGCGCTTGCTCCGTTTCATCCACATACATATCAATAGCCATATCCACATGTTCTTCACAGCAAAGAAACATCGGTCTCACTCCTTTTATCCAGTTGTGGAAAAAGAAGAAGGAGCGTGATCCGCTCCTTTTCATTTCTAAATTAAAAAGATTCTTTCGCCAGCTTCATCGTCACCGTACGTTTTTCCCCGTCACGATAGAACGTGACTTTCATTTCATCGCCAATCGATTTTTTCGTATACAAATATTTACGTAAGTCTAATACATTACGAATTTTATAGTCATCTAGGGCAACGATAACATCAAACTGCTGTAATCCCGCTTGTGCCGCTGGCGACATCGGCACGACTTGAATGACCGCCGCCCCTTCCGTGACATGTTTCGGCAAGTGCAGCGTTGCTTGTAAATGATATGAAGAAATGTCGCTTAAGGAACGAAGCTCTACCCCCATATATGGCCGACGCACCTGCCCGTACTTTTCCAAATCGGAAATGATCGGAATCGCTGTATTGATTGGAATGGCAAAGCCGATGCCTTCGACTGACTCTTGGGCAATTTTCATTGAGTTGATGCCAATAACCTGCCCTTCGACATTGACTAAAGCGCCGCCGCTGTTGCCTGGGTTAATCGCTGCATCTGTTTGCAATACTTCGGCATTCCAATCAGGTGCGCCATCTTGATCCAAATCAACTTCCACCGTCCGATTTGTTCCTGAAATAATTCCTTGGGTCACTGAACCGGCAAATTGCAAGCCGAGCGGGTTGCCAATCGCAATGACCGGTTCCCCGGGTTTCAAGGTATCAGAATTGCCGAACTCCGCCACTTTTTTCACATGCTCCGCATCGATTTCCAGTACCGCTAAATCCATTAACACGTCGCTTCCGAGCAATTTTGCCGGCACCCTTGTTCCGTCCTTTAAGCTTACTTCCAATTGGCTAGCATTCTCTACAACGTGATGGTTAGTGACGATAAATGCCTTGTCATTTTCCTTTTTATAAATGACGCCCGAGCCGACACCAGCTTCGCCCTCCTGCGACCAAAAACTCGCTTCTTGAATATTGACAATGCCAACGACAGCGTCTGACACTTTATCAATCGCCTTCGTTACTCCGCTTGTCACATCAACAGAAACGTTTTGCTGTACAGAAGGTGTTTTGGCTGTTTCCTTATTTGGCGCTTGCCCACTTTCTTTTGGGGCAATATCATAAGGAAGCACGTCCCACCGTGAAAGAGCCGGAATAGAGATCACTACTAAAAACGCCCCTAACATAGCGCCCACTAACGCAGAAACAAACCAGCCTCCACGTCTCCTTTTTTGAATTTGACGGTACTGCTCATAATGGTCATCATAGTATCCCATGCGTATCAACCCTTTCCGATAGGCTGTCCATTCCTCATTATAATCATGAACAAGCAGAAAAATCCATTATAAGCACGTTTATCTATTTTCGACAAAGCGAAAGTCATACATACACTAGCGCCGTTGCTTTTTTCGGATCGGTATCATATAAATCAAACTGACCGCCGGCCTCTAGCCCTTTATTTGCCAACACTTGTGCTACTGTCATCCGCGCTAATTCTTTTATATTATTATCTTGACTTAGATGGGCCAAATAAATTCGCTTTGTACGGTCGCCAATGACATCAGCTAACGCCAGCCCTGCCTCTTCGTTCGAAATATGCCCGACATCGCTTAAAATGCGGCGTTTGACATTCCACGGATATTTTCCCATCCGTAGCATTTCGACATCATGGTTGCTTTCAAAAATAAAGACATCGGCATTTTCAATCGTCCCTTTCATCCGGTCACTGACATACCCGGTATCTGTCATTAGCGCCAGCTTTTTTCCTTCATGATGGAATACGTAAAACATCGGTTCGGCTGCATCATGCGATACACCAAACGATTCCACATCCAAGTCGCTAAACGACTGCACTTTTCCTGATGGAAAAATAAACTTTTGCTCGGTGGGGATTTCGCCAATCATTCCCTCCATTGCTTTCCACGTTTTTTCGTTCGCATAAATAGGCAAGCGGTACTTGCGGGCAATCACGCCCAACCCCTTAATATGATCGCTATGTTCATGGGTGACTAACACAGCGGTGATGTCCTGCAGCTGGCGGTCGATTTGCGCAAATAATTGTTCTAATTGTTTGCCGCTTAAACCTGCGTCAACAAGGAGCCGCTGCCGCTCTGTTTCTATATAAAATGCATTTCCTGTGCTGCCGCTTGCTAAGACACTAAACTGCATCCCCATTATTTCTCACTCCAAAACATTCTCCTCATCGTTAATAATTTGTCCTTCAAAGGCGTTAACAAAATAATCTTCTTTCCCGTCTACGACAATGTGCCACGTTGGCGTTAATACTTGTGAGGCGGTAAACTGCACAAGGCCATAGTATCCCAGCTCTACCGAGGTAACGCGGTCTCCCGGCTCCAAGTATCCCTTTTTATATAACGTTTCGATGGCCTTAATAGCAGGAACAATGTCTTGCTTTCTTTCATATTTTTGTAACTCGTCTAACATCGTTTGCTCATAGGATACCGCTTCGTTGCGCTCATTGACATGTATTAACAACTTGCTGTTTTCATTGTTATAAATGATTTTGCCATCGTACATCTGATAGCAAATGACCGTATTCGATTTTTCATCAAACGCCCAAAACGTATATTTTTGGCCGTCAATAATATGTCGCTGCAAAAATTCCTTCAACCGGTACGGATCCTTAAAATTAAGCGATATCGGATGAACGAATGCTCCTTTTAACTCTTTATCATCCTGTACCGTGACTTTTTGCCCTGACAATTTTTTTATTTCTTCTTTCGTAAACTCCTTGCTTTTGCCGCTCACATAAGCCGCCTTTGTGATTTCTTTCGGCAGTTCGACGTAGGTGATGCCGTTTGCCTGCAATTGCTCTTCAATGGTTGTTTCCAAAATGACGTCCAACTGGCTGCTATTCCGCTTTTCCATAAACTGATAACCTAAAAAACAATCGAGGATTAGGAACGTAATAATGAAAATCGTCTTTGTTTTACTCCAATCCATTTACGTTCCCACCTCTTTTTTCACGATCCTGATCATCCACGGGCACCTTCTTCCACGTCTGGCCGTACAAGTAAAACCATGATGGCTCTAAAATAATCACTTTTTCACGTTCCGGATCTTTCACAAGCTCATAACCGACTGTAATATCTTTGACTAGCCCCTTTCTAAATCCTTTGACCTTTTCGAGCTTTTCGATCACTTCATGGCCGGATAATAGCGTTCTTGGCACATTGACGAGATCGTAAATTTCTAAACGAAACAGAGGCCGCTGATATGTCACAAGTTGGCTATATCCCCATGTTTGGGTAATTTCGGACATGCCGTATTCGTTAAACACGGGACGGCCGTTAATCGTAAGGCGGAATACAACTTTCCGTTCCTCCTCATCCCATCTTGCAAAATGATATATATCGGTCCAGCCGCCATGTTCGTTGACAAAATCAATGCTTTTTTCGATTAAATTCCCATTTTGCTCGTTTCCTTCATTGTTCTTCACCTGCGCCGCCGGATTGACGTACAGCAGCATTCGCTGCAGAAAATCGACGTCCATTAGCCGCGATCCATCTGTATATTCTTCGCCAAATGTAATTAAATCTTTTTTTACAAAACTTGGATCACTAAACAATGCCTCTTTAAATTTATCAGGGTCGAGCTCGTCCGTATAATACTGCAGGCGATCCATTACCACTTCTTTTTCGGGCAAATAAATTTGCTTCGTTTCACTAACGGCATAAGGGAAATAACGCGGATGGCGATCGATTTCCGCGGTTAGCTTGTTTACTTCCGATAATACAACGTCGCTTGCCAGCGCCTTGTACACTTTCCGCTTTTCCGTAGAAATAAAATAAACAGGGAGCTCATTTTTGTTCGCGAATGGAATCACGATGCGGTCAAAATAGTGATTTTTTATCCCTTTATCTTTAATTTGCAAAATGGACCGGTACACATCCATGGGGATGCTATCGGGATAAACGAGCTCTATTCTTTGTTTATCATCTAAAAACGATAAAAATTTTCCGATTGGAATCGTCGAAGAAATATCTTCAAAATCATCGATCGTCCATTTTTTTATTTCTTTTAAAATCTCATTTCTTTCCTCATCCTTGATAATTCCATAATGGGCATTATGTTTATGAATCAATATTTGCGAAGGCTGGACGATCATCGCTGTATCTACTTGAGTGTTGCTGACGGAAACATGCTGAATGTATTCGTCATTTTGCAACACATCGTATTTTGGATGGTATGTCCATAATCCGAACGTTAAAATAATGCTTACAAGCACTAAAGAGGTTAACACAATCGTCTTTACCGTTTCATACATCGTACCAGTCATCCTTTTGATCACGTTCTAGCGGTAAAGTAAAGAAAATCGTTGTTCCTTTATGCTCCTTACTTTCCGCCCAAATCGTTCCCCCATGGGCAACGACGACTTCTTTCGCAATCGCCAGCCCGAGTCCAGTACCACCAAGTTTGCGAGATCTTGCTTTATCGACACGATAAAACCGTTCAAACACTTTCGCCAAGTCCGCTTTCGGAATGCCGACCCCTTCATCGCTAACGCTGACAATAATTTCATCGGCAAGCTCTCTGACGCGAAACGTAATCGTTCCGCCTTGAGGAGAATATTTGATCGCATTGGAAATAATATTGTCTAACACTTGTGTAATTTTATCTTCATCCACTTCAATAAAAATGGCTTCCCGTGGAATTTTGCGCACAAATTTAATATTTTCTTTTTTCGTTAATTCAAAGCGATCAATCACTTTATGAAAGTACGCGGAAAAATTGATCCATGATTTTTTCAGCTTATAATCTTTACTGTCGAGTTTAGAAAGTTGCAATAAGTCGTTGACTAAGCGGATCATCCGTTCCGTTTCGTTTTGCACTACTTGAATAAATCGCGGAGCGATCTCCTTATCTTGCCAAGTCCCTTCCGCCAATGCTTCCAAATAGCTTTTCATCGTTGTTAGCGGCGTGCGAAGCTCATGGGAAACATTCGCAACAAATTGCCTCCGTTCCCGATCGATTTTTTCCTGCTCAGTAATATCATGCAAAACAACAATCAATCCGTTCACAAACCCGGTCCCTTTTTGAATAACCGATAATGAAGCTCGCAAAATATATAATTCCTCATCGGTGCTGAAGTCTAAAATGAGCGAGTCGCGTTCCTCAAGCAATGTTTCAAATGTGTATTGATCACCGATTCCAAGCACGTCAATAATGGAGCTCGACAGCACTGTTTCACGTGAAACATTCAAGATGTTCAAGGCAGCGTCATTAATAAGGATCACCCTGCCGCGGCGATCCGTCGCGATCACCCCGTCGGTCATATGCGTCAATACCGACTCCAGCTTGCGCCGCTCCCCTTCCGTTGTCGCCTGCGCTTCCTGCAGCTTTTTCGTTAAATTGTTGAACGTCATCGCCAATTGCCCGATTTCATCGTAACCGTAAATTTTTACTTTACGCGAGAAATCGCCTTTTGTCATTGCCAGCGCCTGCTTGCGCATGTCGGAAATCGGACGGGTGATCGTGCGTGACAAAAAAATACCGAGCACAGCAGTGATGGCGAGAGCAATCCCGGTCCCTGTCGCTAAAATTGTATTGATTTGCCTCATTTGTGAAAATACATTTTCCATCGAAGCAATGATGTAAATAACTCCCTTTACTTCACCGTCCGATTTAATCGGTGTAGAAGAAATATATATGCGATGCCCCTTCGGGTCGAGATGCATACTGTCAACTATTTCTCCCGTTACAAGCGAGCGCTTTACATAAATTTCTGTTGTTCGCTTTCCTACAATATTTTGCATATAAGGGTTGGATGTTGCCAACACTTTGCCTTTGTCATCAATGACGCGCACTTCTGAAATATCCTGGGAAACAAAATCGTGAAGAAGGGAGCGAATATCTTCTTCCAACGTTGGACTTTTTGCGTCTCTTTCTTTACTGATCGCCTGCTCCACATTGTACGCCAGGAGCGTAACCCGTTCATTCAAGGAATTTTTGAAGCTTTGCACTAGCTCTGTTTCTAGCTTTCTGACAAAATACACACCAATGATTTGCATCGCGATCAGAATCAATAAAACATATATAATAACAAATTTAAAATGGATCGAACGAAATGGACCTACTTTTTTCATCTGCTTTCGCTACTCCTGTTCTGGGTTGCGTAAATAATAGCCGACTCCCCGACGCGTCACAATCCATGACGGATGTGATGGATTATCTTCAATTTTTTCACGAAGACGACGCACCGTGACATCGACCGTACGAACGTCGCCGTAATAATCATATCCCCATACCGTTTGCAACAGGTGTTCCCTTGTCATCACTTGTCCAATATGTTTAGCTAAATAATGAAGCAATTCAAACTCTCGATGCGTTAATTCAATCGTTTCCCCTCGTTTTAACACGATATAGGCATCAGGACGAATGACAAGCGAGCCAATGATGATCTCGTTTGTATCACTCGCTTCCTCCTGGGCCGCCGTTTGTGAATGGCGGCGTAAATTCGCCTTTACCCGCGCTAGCAATTCTCTTGTACTGAACGGCTTCGTGACATAGTCATCTGCCCCTAATTCCAAACCAAGCACTTTATCAATCTCGGAATCTTTTGCGGTTAACATAATAATCGGCATATCGTATTTTTTCCGCACTTCCCGACAAACTTCCATTCCGTCTTTTTGCGGAAGCATAATATCTAGCAAAATAAGGTCAGGCATGACTTCCTCGACTTTTTGCAATGCTTCTTCGCCATCGTATGCACAAATCACTTCATATCCTTCTTTTTGTAAGTTAAATTGCAAAATATCCGCAATCGGCTTTTCGTCATCAACAACCAAAATCCGCTTTTCCATCTTCTTCACATCCTTTCTTTACGATGGAATTCAAAATAGATTTATCATTATTAATTTATCATGTTATCAAAATGAAATCACTCATAACCGTTTGCCATTTAAAGGAGAAACAAAAAGAAAAGCATAGATACATCGCTGCATCTACGCTTTTTCTATCATTATACTACATATTTTACGCATATACGCTGCGAACCACGTTTGTTTGCGAACGATCCGGGCCGACAGAGAAAATCGACAGCGGAATCCCTGTCAACTGCGAAATGCGTTCGACATAATGGCGGGCGTTCGCTGGAAGCTCATTCAAACTGCGCACCCCTGTAATATCTTCAGACCAGCCTGGCAGTTCCTCATAAATTGGCTCACATTCCGCTAATACTTTTAAGCTGGCTGGGAACTCTTCCAATACTTTTCCCTTATAACGGTAGGCAACGCATATTTTCAGCGTTTCAATTCCTGTCAATACGTCAATCGAATTGAGCGATAAATCGGTAATACCGCTGACGCGACGCGCATGGCGGACAACCACGCTGTCAAACCAGCCGACGCGGCGCGGGCGGCCCGTAGTTGTTCCATATTCGCGCCCGACCTCGCGGATGCGGTCACCGATTTCATCATGCAATTCGGTCGGGAACGGACC
Source organism: Parageobacillus sp. NEAU-HV-2 (assembly GCF_059115485.1). NCBI lineage: Bacteria > Bacillati > Bacillota > Bacilli > Caryophanales > Anoxybacillaceae > Parageobacillus > Parageobacillus sp. NEAU-HV-2. Next base: position 33,637 of record NZ_JBXUJJ010000007.1, on the reverse strand, counting down.
GTCGCCGACACGGGTCGTATATGCTTTCGCCACGCCGACGACATGGTTAATTTTCGTTGGCCCAACTCCGGCGCCGATCGTTACACCGCCAGCAACCGGATTCGAGGAAGTAACAAACGGGTACGTTCCTTGGTCAATATCCAGCATGACGCCTTGCGCCCCTTCAAAAAGAACGCGACGTCCTTCGTCAAGCGCGTTGTTTAAAACAACGGACGTATCGCAAACATATTTTGCAATTTGCTGCCCATACTCATAATACTCTTCGAAAATATCTTCTAATTTGAATCCTTCCACGCCGTACACTTTTTCAAAAAGCACATTTTTCTCTTGCAAATTGCGTGTCAATTTTTCTTCAAACACTTCACGATCCAATAAATCGACGATGCGAATGCCGATGCGCGCCGCTTTATCCATGTAGGCTGGCCCGATTCCTTTTTTCGTCGTGCCGATTTTGTTCGCGCCTTTCCGCTCTTCTTCGAGTTCATCCAGTTTTAAATGGTATGGCAAAATGACGTGGGCACGGTTGCTGATGCGTAAATTATCGGTAGAAATACCGCGATCATGCAAATATTTCAGCTCTGCCACTAACGCTTTCGGGTCAACGACCATTCCGTTGCCGATCACGCAAATTTTATCTTTATAAAAAATACCGGACGGAATTAAATGCAATTTATATTTCTCTCCGTTAAAGACAATCGTATGTCCGGCATTGTTTCCGCCTTGATATCTCGCAATAACTTCCGCGTTTTCTGATAAAAAGTCGGTAATTTTTCCTTTTCCTTCATCGCCCCATTGTGTCCCGACAACGACGACTGACGACATGGCGAGCACCTCCACTTTAACTCGATATAAACATTGTAAGTGTAGCAATTTTTATCAGGAAAGTCAAGAAAACACGAACGTTGTTGTTTATTAACATTTAATTTATTCGCATTTTAAAAGCACTGTCCAATAAAATGAAGAAGGTGTCAGTAAAAAATGACACCTTCTTTTCGTTACGCCCCTGGCGGAATTTGGGCATCATCAAAACGGCGTTCCAAATTGACGAACTTATTATATTCTTTAATAAATGCAAGCTGCACTGTCCCAACTGGGCCATTGCGCTGTTTAGCAATAATAATCTCAATAATATTTTTATTCTCCGAATCTTTATTGTAATAGTCATCGCGGTATAAAAAGGCGACAATGTCTGCATCTTGCTCGATGCTCCCCGATTCGCGGATATCGGACATCATCGGCCGTTTATCTTGGCGCTGCTCGACGCTTCGCGACAACTGGGATAACGCGATCACCGGCACTTCTAATTCACGGGCTAACGCCTTTAAAGAGCGGGAGATTTCCGACACTTCCTGCTGACGGTTTTCTCTGTTTCTACCGCTTCCTTGAATAAGCTGCAAGTAGTCGATCACTACCATGCCAAGGCCACTTTCTTGCTTTAGGCGACGGCATTTGGCGCGAATATCGCTGACGCGGATGCTTGGCGTATCATCAATATAAATGCCGGCGTTCGATAAACTTCCCATCGCCATCGTTAGCTTGCCCCAGTCTTCCGGAGTCAGTTTTCCCGTCCGCAAATTTTGCGCGTTAATATTTCCTTCCGCGCATAACATCCGCATCACTAATTGCTGGGCGCTCATTTCCAAACTAAAAATCGCGACGTTTTCATTCGCTTTTGTCGCTACGTTTTGCGCAATATTTAAGGCAAATGCCGTTTTTCCTACGGAAGGACGAGCCGCGACAATAATAAAATCGCTGCGCTGAAATCCCGACGTCATGCGGTCGAGCTCGGTAAATCCGGTCGGGATCCCCGTTACTTCGCCTTTTCGGTTATGAAGCATTTCAATATTATCATACGTCTGCACAAGAACGTCTTTAATATTTTTAAACGTTCCCGAATGTTTCCGCTGCGAAATCTCCATGATTTTCTGCTCTGCTTCGTCAAGCAAAACGTCCACTTCATCTTCTCTTGTGTAGCCGTCTTGCGCGATCGATGTAGCGGTGCGAATCAAGCGGCGCAGTACCGATTTTTCTTCCACGATGCGCGCATAATATTCCACGTTGGCCGCTGTCGGCACTGAATCGGCAAGCTCACTTAAATACGAGACGCCGCCGACTTCTTCCAGTTGCTGCGTATCGGCAAGCTCAGCCGTCACTGTAACTAAATCGACTGGTTCTCCTTTGTCGGCGACACGGAGCATCGCATGGAAAATTTTTTGATGGGCAGCGCGATAAAAATCTTCCGGAATTAAAATTTCCGAGGCTAGCGTTAAAGCGGAAGGATCAAGAAATACGGCGCCTAGCACAGCTTGTTCCGCTTCAATGCTTTGCGGAGGAATCCGTTCCGAAAATAGTTCGCTCATGTCTTTCACCACCTTTTCCCCCGTTTTTCCTGTCATAAGAAAAATGTGATTATATGGGGAAAACTCCCCATAAAATCACATTTATTCTCATGTATCATATACTGCTTCCCTTTCCGTTGAAAACGAAACAGAATTGGTCAACGATTACACCGTTATTTCTGTTCTGTCACGTGCACCTTTAATGTCGCTGTAACTTCCGGGTGTAGTTTCACAGGCACATTCGTGTATCCTAGGGAACGAATAGCATCCTCGAGTTCGATTTTGCGCTTATCGATTTTGATATTGTGCTGAGATTGCAGCGCTTCGGCAATTTGCTTGCTTGTAATCGATCCGAATAAACGGCCGCCTTCTCCGGCTTTCGCCGCTAATTGCACCGTAATTTGTTCCAGCTGTTCTTTCAACTGCTTTGCCTTTGCCAACTCCTCTTCCGCCTGCCGCTGTTCTTTCCGTTTTTGCGCTTCTAGCGCTTTTATGTTTGCCGGTGTTGCTTCAATGGCAAGCCCATGTTTAAAAAGGAAATTGTTTGCGTATCCGTCAGCGACGTTTTTAATTTCCCCTTTTTTCCCTTTTCCTTTGACATCTTTTAGAAAAATCACTTTCATGACGGTTTACCTCCTCCTAAATACTCATCAATCGCGGCACGCAATTGCCGTTCCGCCTCCTCGATGGTTATATCGGAAAGCTGGGCGGCAGCATTCGTTAAATGCCCACCGCCTCCTAAGCGTTCCATAATCAATTGCACATTGATGTCTCCTAACGAACGGGCGCTAATGCCAATCGTTTGATCGGCCCGCTTCGAGATTACAAACGAAGCGACAACACCGCTTAAAGTAAGCAGCGTATCCGCCGCCTGCGCAATCAACACTTGATCATATGTTTCGTTTGGGTCTCCTTTGGCGATAGCGATGCCCCTTGGATCAATGGATGCATTTTCAATCATTTTCGCCCGTTTGACGTAATTGGTGATGCTCTCTTTCAACAATTTTTGCACTAATACGGTATCCGCGCCTTGCGCGCGTAAATAAGAAGCGGCGTCAAACGTCCGCGAGCCGGTGCGAAGCGTAAAGCTTTTTGTATCGACGACAATTCCCGCGAGAAGCGCCGTTGCCTCGAGCATTGTCAACTTCACCCGTTTTGGCTGATATTCCAATAACTCCGTCACCAGCTCAGAAGTGGAAGACGCATATGGTTCCATATAGACGAGAATCGGCGCATCAATAAACTCTTCGCCACGGCGATGATGGTCAATGACGACAATATGGTCGGTGCGATACAATAATCTTTCTTCGATTACTAAAGAAGGGCGGTGCGTATCGACGACAATTAGCAGCGTATCTTCCGTCACTAACTCCAGCGCTTGCTCCGGCTTAATACACCTTGACCATAGCTCTGAATGTTTTTTTAATTCTTCTATTAAGCGTTGGGCCCCAGCATCCGTTTTTGCTGTATCAACCACGATAAATCCTTCTTTTTGATTAGACTGGGCGACTTTTAAAATTCCGATCGCGGCGCCAAGCGCGTCCATATCCGGATATTTATGCCCCATAATCAGCACTTTGTCGCTTTCCGCAATTAACTCTCTAAGCGCATGGGAAATGACACGGGCGCGAACCCTTGTACGTTTTTCCATTGGATTCGTCTTGCCACCGTAAAATTTTACTTTTCCGTTTCCTTGTTTAATAGCCACTTGGTCGCCGCCGCGGCCCAATGCTAAATCTAAACCGGATTGGGCTAACGCCCCTAATTCTGGAAGCGACGATACACCAGTACCAACCCCAATACTTAATGTCAGCTGGACGTTATGTTTCATCGTCTGTTCGCGAACTTCATCCAAAATCGAAAACTTGCTTTTTTCCAATTGTTCGAGAATATGCTCATTAAGGACGGCGATAAACCGATCCGAAGAGGTGCGTTTCAAAAATATGCCATAATCATTGGCCCATTGATTCAATATTGATGTCACATGACTGTTCATCTGGCTTTTTGCCTGATCATCCATTCCTTGTGTAATTTCGTCGTAATTGTCAAGGAAAATAATTGCCAATACTAACCGTTCCGCTTCATATCGTTTTTGCAGCTCCACTTGTTCTGTAACATCGAAGAAGTAAAGAAGCTTCTCTTCCCGACGAATGACGACTTTAAATTGTTTTCCATGGATATCGATAATTTCTTCATTTGTCTGCCCCTGTTTTACAAAAGCGACCAATGAATCGGCAAGATCATATAACGTATAACCGACTAATGTCTGCTCTTTAAAACAGGAGGCTAAAAATTGATTCGCCCATTCCACCTCATAGTCATCATTAATCAACATAATGCCAATCGGCATTCCCATTAATGCTTCTTCGCCGACTTTTTTAATTCGATACGACAAATTAGAAATATATTGTTCCAACTCCGCATATAATGATCGTTGTGAATGGATTACATAATAAAGCACAAATCCAAGGAGCAACAAGCTGACTATCCCTAAAATCCATTGAAAATAAAGCAAACAGATGGCACACGCAGCCGACAACGCAATAAAGATGTACAAGGGATACCGATACAGTTTCCTTTCATAAAAATGAGACATTCAAGTCAGCTCCTACACCGAAAAAATAATCTACCTTATCTAATAATTATATGCGTTTTCGCAAATCAAATCCTAAATCAATTATACCTAATATTGCGATAAGATAAAGTAGAAAAGGCAGGAATAAGCATAAGACCGTTCCGCCAATGACCATCCCTTTTGGAATATTCTTTTCATTCGCGACATGATATAAAAAGGAAAACCCTTGCACCATCAAAAGCAGCTGCAATACATAATATACGTTTAAAATAGCGATATAGGCAAACGTTCCTTTTTCTAATGGGATAAAAGATAGGGCAATTACCAATACATAAACCCATAATAAACTTTTTGGCAACGTTACATCCCGAAACGGTGGCCACGTGCCGACCGGCAGCTTTAATCGTTTTAAAATCGGAACAGAGACAATGATCGTTATGTAAGCAAACAAAAAAGCAGCGATGACAAACAAGGTAGGTATGACATATTTTATAAGCTCGAATCCTTGATTAAATTGTTCCTGCAATTGTTTTGGCGGCTCCTGTCCCATCCCCTTCATCATTTGCATCGCAGTGTCAAATGATTGGCGAAATGCTGAGAGCGTTTCCTGAATGATATCCGTCTGCAAAAATTTTACGGAGATGGCATAATCGATGACGATGTTAATAAGAAATATAAGCGCGCTGATCAGTAAAATCATATAACGGCTTTTATTTTTGGCAAGCATTACCCCAATCGCAATCCCTGCTGTTCCAAACATCAACGCCACCGGCAAGGAAAACAGCGAGCCAATCAACATAGAAATAATCAGCGAAGCAGCAAGCAAAAGCAATGCATAAGCATAACCATGCCTTATCGTAAAAATAATAAACGGAAGCGCCAAAAACAATGTCGCAATTACTCCAATAAGCGGCACGTATAAAGCAATTAAAAATAACACTGCAAACAAGGCTAACTGAATAGCCGCCTCCGTGATCATATATGTTTTGCGCAACAATCGTTCCCCCTTCCTGTAACTATAAATAGAAAAAGCAGTAAGGACCATCCCCCTTACTGCTTTTTTTCTTATTCGTCTGCTACATATGGCAATAATGCCATTTGCCGAGCACGTTTAATTGCAACCGTCAATTTGCGTTGATATTTTGCGCTTGTTCCTGTTACACGGCGAGGTAAAATTTTGCCGCGTTCGGAAATGAATTTTTTCAACAAGTCGACGTCTTTATAGTCAATATGCGTAATTCCGTTCGCTGTGAAATAGCATACTTTCCGACGTTTTGCACGTCCGCCTTTGCGTCCTGCCATTTCATATCCTCCTTTCCTTTTTTCCTTTATCCGGCCAAAAACCTTTTGCTTTTTTCAACTAAAACGGCAGATCATCATCCGAAATATCGATCGGCTGACCGTCGTTGGCAAAAGGATCTTCATCTATGCGACTAAAATCTCTTTCATTCGGATTGCGATGGTTCTGATCTGGTCCAAATGGGAATGGCTCCCCATAGTAGCCGCCTGTTGCCGTCCCACGCTGTTCTGTGCTACTTTTCGGTTCAAGAAATTGGACGCTATCAGCAACCACTTCCGTTACATATACACGTCTTCCATCTTGACCTTCATAGCTGCGGGTTTGTAAACGGCCGTCAACTCCGGCTAAACTTCCTTTTTTTAAGAAATTCGCGACATTCTCCGCTTGGCGCCGCCAAACGACACAGTTAATAAAATCTGCTTCCCGCTCGCCTTGCTGGTTGGTAAACGGGCGGTTGACAGCGAGCGTAAACGTAGCAACAGCCACCCCACTTGGAGTATAGCGTAATTCCGGATCTCTCGTTAATCTTCCGACGAGAATTACGCGGTTAATCATCAGAACCACCTCTTAACATGGAAAAAAATTATTCTTCTTCTTTAACAACGATATGACGGATAATATCTTCGCTGATTCGCGCTAAACGGTCAAACTCTTGCACCGCTTTTGGCTCAGACACGACATTAAGAATCATGTAATGGCCGTCACGGTATTTTTTAATTTCATATGCTAAGCGGCGTTTGCCCCAATCCGTCACATTTGTAATTTCCGCACCATTTTCTTTTAAAATAGTATTGAAACGTTCTACTACAGCTTGTCTTGCTTCTTCGTCCATATTCGGGCGGATGATGTACATGATTTCGTATTTTCTCACGTTCGTCACCTCCTTTTGGTCTAAACGGCCCTTTCGATCAAGGGCAAGGAGCAATAAAACATTACTCACGTTTTTTGATTATATCATGGCGAGAAAGGATAAGCAATATTAAACATTAAAGCGGAAATAAATAATATCGCCATCCTGCACTTCGTAGTCTTTTCCTTCGAGGCGGATTTTTCCAGCTTCGCGCGCTGCTGCCATCGAGCCTGCTGCCACTAAATCTTCGTATGAAACCGTTTCGGCGCGAATAAACCCGCGTTCAAAATCAGAGTGAATAATTCCTGCGCACTCCGGTGCCTTCATGCCTTTACGGAACGTCCAGGCGCGCACTTCTTGTTCCCCTGCGGTGAAAAATGTCGCCAAGCCAAGCAAGCTGTACGATGCGCGAATTAATTGGTCGAGTCCTGATTGTTCAATGCCGAGCTCTTGTAAAAACAGCTCTTTTTCCTCATCGTCCAATTGCGCGATTTCCTCTTCAATTTTTGCGCACACGACAATGACTTCCGCATTGTCGCTTTTCGCAAATTCGCGAACTTGCTGCACAAACGGATTGCCGTTTGGGTCCGCCACGTCTTCTTCACCGACGTTAGCTACATATAACATTGGTTTAATCGTTAATAAATGAAGCTGCTTTACCACTTTCATTTCTTCTTCTGTAAAGGAAAGGGTGCGCGCCGGTTTTCCAGCCTCAAAGGTTTCTTTTAAGCGCAATAAAATATCATATTCAAAAGCGGCATCCTTATCTTTTTGTTTGGCGATTTTGCCGACGCGGTCGATCCGTTTATCCACCGTTTCTAAGTCAGCGAAAATCAGCTCTAAATTAATCGTTTCAATATCGGCAAGCGGATCGACTTTTCCCGCTACATGGGTGATATTTTCATCCGTAAAGCAGCGGACAACTTGGCAGATCGCATCGACTTGGCGAATGTGCGATAAAAATTTATTGCCAAGCCCTTCTCCTTTGCTTGCTCCTTTGACGATGCCAGCGATATCGGTAAACTCGAACACTGTCGGTACGGTGCGCTTCGGCTTGAACATTTCCATCAACACTTTTAGCCGCTCATCCGGCACTTCGACAATGCCGACGTTTGGTTCAATTGTACAGAAAGGATAATTGGCAGACTCTGCTCCTGCCTTCGTAATCGCATTAAATAGCGTCGATTTGCCGACGTTTGGCAACCCGACGATTCCAGCTGTCAATCCCATACATTCCACTCCCTTTTTTCCCGGTCGCATCTTTCCTCATTATAGTGACTTCAAAAGAAAATGACAAGCGCCTTTGCGCGCTAGTCATTTTCCACCTTTTCGATATTGACTAAACAGTCGTATAAAGTGCTGCCGCGCCCATTGTCCGATTCGCGGTCCGATGTTAACACATTGACCGCACCACCAAATTTCGCCCATTGCCCTTCATCAATATTGATGGTTTTTGGATGGGCTTTGGCAAGGATTTTTACTGTTCCTATTAATTCGCCGCGATCATTGAACACCCTTGCCTTGTCCCCTTCTGACAATCCTTTTTCTTTTGCAACATCTTTTGCCACTTCAATTTTCAGCGCCTGAATGGCCTCGACAAGATGATAATGCTGCGAATGATTGGAGCGAAGCGGGTGAATCGTCAACAAACGGTACGGATATTTTTTCGCTAATAACGGATTCGTTATTTCCGACTCGGCTGGATACATGATTTGCAGTTTGCCGTTCATTCCTTTTTGCTTCGCTAACGCGGAAGTGAACTCATATTTGCCGCTTGGCGTTTGAAAGCGGTAGTCACTCCATGGCACAGGATGAACCGGAAGAAGCAGATGCTTTTCCTTTTTCAGCCGCTCGAGCGTGATGCCGTATCGTTCCAACGGCTTTAACCCCATTTTTAAAAACTCTTCCCTTGTATAAGCAAAATCAGCGCCAAAACCAAGCCGTTTTGCCAGCTCCATCCATATCCAAAGATCGGATTTTGCCTCGCCCGGCGGTTCGACGAGCTTTGGCCCATAGTTGACATAAGCGTGGTACATAGATGAGTAATAAATGTCTTCTTCCTCGAATACCGTCGTTACCGGAAATACATAATCAGCCATTTCGGCGGTATCGGTCATAAATTGTTCGAATACAACGATCGTATCCACGGACTGGAACGCCTTTTTCACTAAGTTCGTGTTCGGCACTTGTGTGAGCGGATTGCCGCATGTCACAATAATCATTTTAATATCCGGGTTTGTCGCCTGCAAAATGCCTTCCGCCTGCTTCATCATCGTAAACGTGCGGGAAGCTTTTTTTCGCTCTGGAAGGGCAAGCGCGGCAATATCAAAACATTGACCGACTTGCAGATTGCCAAAGTTCGCCCCTCCTCCCGGAATGCCAACGTTGCCGCTTATCGCCACCAGCGCGTCAATCCAGCGGATCGTATTGCCGCCGTTTGCGTATCGCTGCATGCCAAGCCCCAAATAAGTAGCAGTTGGGCGATTTCCGTAAATCTTCGCCAGTTCAGTGATCACATCGCGATTTACTTCAGTAAGCCGCTCAATTTTTTCTATCGTTATGCTTTCCAGTACCGCCGCGGCATCGGCAAACCCAACGGTATGCTGTTCAATAAATGTGCGGTCTTCCAAACCTAGGCGCAGCATTTCTTTGATAATTCCCATGGCCAAAAATGCATCCATTCCTGGCTTTACGGATACATACATATCGGCGATTTGCGCCGTTTGCTGGAACAGCGGATCAATGACAATGATTTTTGTCCCTCGTTTTTTTGCGGCGAGAAGATGCTGAAATAAATGCATATTCGTCCGCGCCACATTTCGTCCCCAAATAACAACGTGGCGGCTGTTTTGAATATCTTCTGGAGCGTGGCTATACGAATTGCCAAAATCCCATGTTTGCGCTTCAATGCCGGAGCCCCAGCATAAGCTTCCCGTCAGTTCGGTTACACCGCCGTAGCAGTTAAAAAAGCGCTGATCCAAATTTTTCAACAATCCGTTATTGGCGTAATCATGGCTGTGGAGCACCGCGGTCGTGCCATACCGTTCCTTGATTTCCCACATTTTTTCCGCTACTTCATCGAGCGCTTGCTCCCATGAAATACGGAGAAACTGACCATTAACCTTTTTTAACGGATACAAAAGGCGCTCGCTCGAATTCGTCCGCTCTTTGAGCATACGGCCGCGGGAGCAAATTTTCCCTTGCGTAATCGGATGTGTTTCGTCCCCGTCCACTTTTTCCACTTTTCCATCTTGAATGGTCACTTTTAATCCGCACACATCCCAGCAGTTTAATGGACATGATGTGATGCGTGTTGCCCCCATGGCTCTCCTCTCCTTTTCCGTTATAGAAAGAGCATGAGGGAAACTACCCCTCATGCTTTACCAACACTTTTTTTAGCTTTCTAACAAACTCTTTGCGCGGAAGAAGCACACTATGGGCGCAGCCTTCGCATTTGATGCGGATATCGGCGCCTAAACGGATCACTTTCCAGCGGTTCGTGCCGCACGGGTGCGGCTTTTTCATTTCTACGATATCATATAATCCAAATTCTTTATTTTCCATTGGCTCCCCCCTGCCTTTTACCTAGGCGTTTTCTTTTGTTTGCTGAACAGGTTGTTTTTCTTGCTCATTGCGATTATGAAGAACGAGACGTGGATATGGAATTTCGATTCCCTTTTCATCTAAATGCATTTTTACCTCTTTTCGAATCGCTCTTGCTACAGAAACATGACGCATCGGTTTCGTTTCGCAGACGATGCGCAGCACTACTTCAGAACTAGCTAAATTTTGCACGCCCAACAATTCCGGCGGAGCGATCATATCTTCATATTTTGCCGGCAATTGCGGCAGCAGTTCGCGAATCGCTTCTTCTACTTTTTCAATATCCTCTTCATACGCAATGCTCACATCGACTACAGCAACGCTATTGTTGAGAGAGTAGTTGGTCACTTGCGTAATGCTTCCGTTTGGCAAAATGTGAATTTCTCCTGTCCAGCTTTTAATTTTCGTTACCCGCAAACCGATTGCCTCTACATATCCTTCAAAATTGCCGATGCGCACATAGTCTCCTACCGCAAACTGATCTTCAAAAATGATAAAAAATCCGGTAATGATATCCTTTACTAAACTTTGCGCGCCAAAACCGACAGCAAGTCCGACAATTCCGGCGCCCGCCAAAATCGCTTGTACTTTCGCGCCCAACGTATCTAAAATCATAATCAACGCAATAAAATATAGTACGTACTTAATCACATTATCGAGGAGCCTTAACAATGTTGCTTCCCGTCGCTCGGAAATGCGGAGCGGCGCCTTTTGCCGCACTTTGAAAATATTATGGACAGCTACTCTCAACACTTTTTTGGCAACGGCGCATAACACTAAAATCAAAATGATTTTTAATGTTCCTGCCCCTAAATTGACCCAAAACTCCTCATTTGTGACAAATCCAAACAACCGATCTTTTTTTACTATATCCAATGTTGTCTACACCTCTGCATCATTTTTCGCTTTATATCACTATTTATTTTAACAAGATTATCAATCAATTTGTACTAATAAACATATAAAACAAGACACCTATATGTATATAACGTTCGTTTTTTCCGTATACTGTTAATACTTTGAATGGAAAACCGGGAGTGAATCGAATGAACATACCATCTATTTTTTTCTCTTCGAAAGATGATAAGGAACGTATTTTTCATGATGAGCATGGGGCTTCAACATTCATTGCACTGCGGCTTGTTTCATTGCTTCCTGACCCGTTATCGCAGCCTGTTGCCATTGTTTGCATCGGCACAGACCGTTCGACAGGAGATTCGCTTGGGCCGCTTGTTGGCACCATGTTAAAAGAAAAACATCTTTCCCACTTTCACGTATATGGAACGTTGGAAGAGCCGATCCATGCTGTCAATCTGGAAGAAAAAATCAACGCTATTCGTTCCATCCATCATGACGCATTTATGATTGCCATCGATGCCTGTCTAGGACGGCTGAAAAGCGTCGGCGCGATCACGATCGCAAAAGGCCCGGTACGGCCTGGAGCCGGGGTCAATAAGCAGCTCCCCCCTGTCGGCGATATCCATATTACAGGAGTAGTCAATGTCAGCGGCTTTATGGAATTTTTCGTTTTGCAAAACACCCGCCTCCATCTCGTGATGAACATGGCGAAAACGATTGCCAACGGCATTTATGAAGCCGATCGGCAATTAAGCCGAAAAGAGTTTTTGACGAATACAGCATTTGCTAAAGATCATCGTCGCCCATTGTAGCCATTTATAACCAATCCCCTCTTTGTTGCGATAAACAAGAAGGGGGTTGTTTTTTTCAAAAAAAGTAAAGAATGGAAACAGCAAAAGCAGTAACGATAATGCTAGGCAGTAGATTGGCCACCCGTATGTTTGTAATGCCGAGCATATTCAAACCAATCGCCATAATTAAAATTCCTCCTGTCGCTGTCGATTCGGCAATAAATGAATCGATAATTTCTTTTGGCACCCATCGTTCAATTTGGGTAGCGAGCAGCGCGATGCCTCCTTCATAAATCATGACAGGAATCGCGGAAAAAATAACGCCAATTCCAAGCGTTGTCGTTAAAATAATGCTGGCAAAGCCGTCCAAAATCGATTTCGTATACAGGACGCGATGGTCTCCGCGCAATCCGCTGTCAAGCGCGCCGACAATCGCCATGGCGCCGATGACAAATAACAAAGTGGCACTGACAAACCCCTTTGCAATATTTCCTTGTTGATTCCCTCCCACCTTTTTCTCAACCCATTCGCCAAGCTGATTCAGTTTTTTATCCCAATCCCATATTTCGCCCAGCACGCCGCCGAGGACAAGGCTGAAAATAACAATAAGAAACTGTTCGCTTTTTATCCCCATTTGAATTCCGAGCAGTGCTACCGCAAGACCGATTCCTCCCATCACCGTTGCCTTTAACCGCTCAGGAATACGGTGAAATAGCTTCCCTAACAACGACCCAATTGCAATGCATATCCCGTTGACAATAGTTCCTAACAGTACCATGACGCGTTTCCTCCTAATAAAAAAAATAAACCACCATAATATGATGGCTCGCTTTATTCATCCAATCTTACATCCAATAACTCTAGTATTCTTTCTAAATCTTCCGAGGAAAAAAACTCGATTTCGATCTTCCCCTTTTTTCTCGTTTGCTTAATCGTTACATTCGTTCCTAGCTTCTCCCGTAATAATGACTCGCTTTCCTTCAAAAAAACGCTTTTTTCCACCGGTTTTCGTTTTAATGTTTCACGTGGAACATTTTGATTGATTTGTTGAATGAGTTTCTCCAATTGACGGACATTCAGCTGTTCGCGAATCACGCGCTCAACAACGGATTTCATCTTATTTTTCTGCTTTAATCCTAACAGAGCCCGGCCGTGCCCCATCGACAGCGTTCCATTAACAATCAGTTTTTGTATATCCTTCGGCAACGACAATAAGCGCAGATGGTTGGCGATATGGGGCCTGCTTTTCCCCAAGCGGTTGGCAATTTCTTCTTGGGTAAGCTGCAGCTTTTCCATTAGCATTTTATACGCCGCTGCCTCTTCAATCGGGTTTAAATCTTCTCGCTGCAAATTTTCTAATAAAGCAAATTCCATCATTTGCTGGTCGGTTAGTTCGCGCACGACGACCGGAACAGTTTGTAAATTCGCTTCTTTGGCAGCACGATACCGCCGTTCCCCCACGACGATTTCAAACCCTTTTATCGTCTTGCGGACGATCAGCGGCTGCAGTATTCCGTGCTGCAAAATCGACTGCTTTAATTCTTCAATCGCTTCCGGCTGAAACGTTTTTCTTGGCTGGTAAGGATTCGGATGAAGATCGTGAATGCTTACTTCTCGAATAGTTTCCTCTTTTCCCGCTAACGCCAAATGGGAAAACAGCGCATCAATACCTTTGCCGAGACCTTTAGCCACGCTCTAGCACCTCCTTTGCCAATTCTAAATACACTTCCGCTCCCCGCGACTTTACGTCGTACAAAATAATTGGTTTTCCGTGGCTTGGCGCTTCGCTCAACCGGACATTTCGCGGGATAATCGTGTTATATACTTTTTCGCGGAAGTATTTTTTTACCTCCTGAATGACTTGAATGCCTAAATTCGTACGGGCGTCTAGCATCGTTAACAAAACGCCTTCAAGATGCAAATTATGATTTAAATGTTTTTGTACAAGCCGGATTGTGTTTAGTAGCTGGCTCAGTCCCTCAAGCGCATAATATTCGCATTGTACAGGGATAAGAACGGAATTCGCCGCCGTTAATGCGTTTAGCGTTAATAATCCCAATGAAGGAGGGCAATCGATAATAATAAAGTCGTATATTTCCCGTAAAGGCTCAAGCGCATTTTTTAAGCGGATTTCGCGGGAAATGACCGATACAAGCTCAATTTCTGCTCCTGCCAGTTGAATAGTCGCCGGAATGATATGTAAATTTTCAATATCGGTTGGTCTTATGACATCTTTCGCTTTTAAATCACCGATAATGACATTATAAATGCATTCATCGACATCCCCTTTTTCAATTCCGATCCCACTTGTTGCATTGCCCTGCGGGTCGATATCTACTAATAATACTTTTTTTCCAATATGCGCTAAACAAGCAGCTAAATTAACCGCTGTCGTCGTTTTTCCGACTCCGCCTTTCTGGTTTGCAATTGCAATTACTTTGCCCACGATGCCACCTACCTCTAATTCGTACTCATATTGTCTATTTTATCATGAAACAAGTAAAATGAACTTGTTTTCTGTTTGCCATCGAAAGAAAAAACCCCATCAAAAGCAGCTTGATGAGGCAAGACATCCTTGCGTCTATTACTTTTTCGGAATGCGAATCGTAATTTGATAATAATCGTCAAACTCTTCCTCCTCCGAATCAACCGCCACACCGCTGTTTGCCACCATCGTGAGCGACTGTCGGATCGTGTTGACAGCAATACGCATATCCCTGCTGAACGCTTTCCGCTTCGGCTTTGGTTTGCGATTGGCCGATTCTAGCATTTTCAGCACCCGATCTTCTGTTTGTTTGACATTTAATTGTTTATCAATAATTTCTTGCAGCAATTTTAATTGCTTTTCTTTATCTTTTAGGACGATTAAAGCACGGGCATGGCGTTCGGTAATCGTGCGGTGCAATAATGCTTCCTGCACCTCTTGCGGCAGTTTTAATAGACGCAGTTTGTTGGCAATCGTCGATTGCCCCTTTCCAAGCCGCTGCGCCAGCGCTTCCTGTGTTAAATCGTGCAGCTCGAGCAGCTTCGCATACGCCATTGCTTCTTCAATCGGTGTCAGCTCTTCTCGCTGCAAATTTTCAATTAATGCAACTGAAGCGGTTTCTTTGTCATTTAAATTTTTCACAATCGCCGGAATTTCCGCCCATCCGAGCGTTTGGACGGCCCGCCATCTTCGTTCTCCTGCAATAATTTCAAACTTTCCATCCTCGCACTCGCGGACGACAATTGGCTGAATGATGCCGTGCGTACGAATCGTTAACGCTAGTTCCTTAATTTTTTCCTCGTCAAAAATGGTCCGCGGTTGGAAACGGTTTGGAATAATCTTTGCAACTGGAATTTTTCTTACCTCGTCTTTTTCCTGTCTTTCGATTAATTCTTCCTGTTCCTTTTCTCCAAAGCTGAAAAAGCGAGAAAAAGGATGTTTCATTCCCCTACACCACCTTTGAAAACTCTCCCCTAGATTCTGAACCTCCACACGACTAAAGTCGGTGGGTTTTGACGTACTAAAGAGTTTTTCTACACCTGCGTGCAGGCACTCACTCTTGTTCCGCCAAACTTTTATAGACAAACACCTCACTGGTGTTTAGCGCCCTATTGACTCGGTTCAAAACCGTTTTCCACTTCATCCCAAGACTTAAGTTACGGGATGAAGTGGTATATACTTTTGTAAAAACTTTATTGAATTGGTTGTTTATTTGGCATTCCCGGTTTGCGTGGATATTTGCTTGGCGTACTTTTTACTTTTTTAATAAAAATAATGGCTCGTTCACTTTGTTCCATCGGCAGCGTAAACTGTTCGACCGCGGAAATTTCACCGCCAAACAGAGCGATCGCTTTTTTCCCTTCTTTCAATTCCTCCTGTGCCGAAGCGGCTTTCATCGCAATAAACGTGCCATTGACTTTCACGAGTGGAAGGCATAGCTCGCTAAGTACCGGCATTCGCGCCACCGCCCTCGCCATCACAACATCAAACGATTCGCGAAATTCTTTTTTTCTGCCAAACGTTTCAGCACGGTCGTGATAAAAAGCAACATCCGTCAGAGCTAATTCATCTGCTAAATGCTGTAGAAAAGTAATGCGCTTTTGCAATGAATCGACAATCGCCAATTTCAAATGGGGAAAACAAATTTTTAACGGAACGCTCGGAAATCCCGCCCCCGCTCCTACATCGCAAAGCGATAAAGATCGGGAAAAATCATAGTAAAAAGCCGGAGAAAGGGAATCAAAAAAATGTTTGACATACACACTGGGCTTGTCCGTGATGGCGGTCAAATTCATCTTTTCATTCCATTCGATTAACAGTTCATAATACCGCTCAAATTTTTCTAGCGCTTGAGGAGGAAGGATAATCCCTTTCTCCTCAAGCATAGCTTGAAACTGTGCTGTATCCATACGCCAATCCTTTCCCTAATTTTTATTCATTCGACACACGCGCGATTCTTCCTTGTTCTAAATACACTAATAATATCGAAATATCGGCAGGATTTACACCAGAAATGCGCGAAGCTTGCGCAATCGACAGCGGCCGCACTTGCTTCAATTTTTGTCGCGCTTCCGTTGCTAAGCCGTGAATCGCGTCGTAATCGATATCTTCTGGAATTTTTTTGTTTTCCATTTTTTTGAGGCGTTCCACTTCTTGCAGCGATTTTTGGATATAGCCTTCATATTTAATTTGAATTTCGACCTGTTCCGCTACTTCTGGCGAAATTTCTTCTTCCGCCGGGGCGAGTTTTTGAATATGTTCGTATGTCATTTCCGGACGCCGCAGCAAGTCCGCAGCACGGATACCGTCTTTCAGCTCGCTGCCGCCGGCCTCACGGATGACTTCCTGCACTTTTGGAGTTGGTTTGATAATAAATGTTTGCAGCCGTTTTTTCTCTCTTTCGATCGCCTCTTTTTTCGCCAAAAACTTTTGATATCGTTCTTCAGAAATGAGGCCGATTTTATAACCAAGTTCTGTTAGACGCAAATCCGCATTATCATGACGAAGCAGCAAGCGGTATTCAGCGCGAGACGTTAACAATCGGTACGGCTCATTCGTTCCTTTGGTGACAAGGTCGTCGATTAATACGCCGATATAGGCATCCGAGCGGCTTAAAATAATTTCTTCTTTTCCAAGCGCCCGGTGCGCCGCGTTAATTCCCGCCATAATTCCTTGTCCTGCCGCTTCTTCATATCCGGACGTTCCGTTAATTTGTCCAGCCGTATATAAGTTTTTCACCAGTTTTGTTTCCAGCGTTGGCCATAGTTGCGTTGGAACGATCGCATCATACTCAATCGCATAGCCTGCCCGCATTAACTGCGCTTTCTCAAGGCCCGGAATGGTCGCTAACAGCTGGCGTTGAATATGTTCCGGCAAGCTTGTCGACAATCCTTGCACATAGACTTCTTCCGTTTCGCGCCCTTCCGGCTCTAAAAAGATTTGATGGCGTGGCTTATCGTGGAAACGGACGATTTTATCTTCAATGGACGGACAATAGCGCGGACCTGTCCCTTTGATCATTCCGGAATACATTGGCGATAAATGCAAGTTTTCGTCAATAATGCGATGCGTCTCTGCCGTTGTATACGTAAGCCAGCATGGCAATTGATCGGTAATATATGTTGTCGTTTCATAGGAAAACGCCCGCGGCACATCGTCCCCTGGCTGAATTTCTGTTTTGCTGTAGTCAATCGTACGGCTGTTGACGCGCGGCGGCGTTCCTGTTTTAAAGCGGACAAGCTCAAAGCCAAGTTCTTCTAAATGCTCGGACAATTTAATGGACGGTTGCTGGTTGTTTGGACCACTTGAATATTTAATGTCACCGATAATAATTTCGCCGCGTAAAAACGTTCCCGTCGTAATGACGACCGCTTTCGCGTAATAATGAGCTCCAGTTTGAGTAATAACCCCTTTGCATACACCGTCTTCCACGATTAAGCGTTCCACTTTTCCTTGCAATAATGTAAGGTTTTCTTGGTTTTCAAGCGTTTTTTTCATTTCCCGCTGATACAGCACTTTATCGGCCTGTGCCCGCAACGCCCGTACCGCCGGACCTTTCCCTGTATTTAGCATCCGCATTTGGATGTACGTTTTATCAATATTTTTTGCCATTTCCCCGCCTAACGCGTCGATTTCGCGGACGACGATTCCTTTTGCTGGACCGCCAATCGATGGGTTGCATGGCATAAACGCAATCATATCTAGGTTTAGCGTAATGACTAACGTTTTTGCACCGATGCGCGCTGCCGCCAACGCCGCTTCACATCCTGCATGGCCGGCGCCGACGACAATGACGTCATACGAACCCCCATGATAGTCCATATATATACCTCCTTCATTATTTTCCTAAGCAAAACTGAGAAAATAACTGATCAATCAAGCTTTCATGCACCGTATCACCAATGATTTCGCCAAGCAGCTCCCACGCTCTTCTTAAATCGATTTGCACCAAATCGACCGGCATTCCCGCTTCAATGCCAGAAATCGCATCCTCAACCGCCTTTTTCGCCTGCTGAAGCAAAGCGATATGGCGCGAATTGGAAACGTACGTAAGGTCGCCCGCTTCAACCGAGCCGCTAAAAAACATTTCTGAAATCGCTTTTTCCAAATCTTCAATTCCTCTTTCATTTAACAATGAAGTCGTAATAATCGGGCGGCCATCGGCTAGTTGTTTAACTCGATCCATATCGATATTTTTTGGTAAATCCGTTTTATTAACAATCACAATAAAGTCCATTCCTGTGATCATTTCAAACAGCCGTTCATCTTCTTCTGTCAGCGGCTCATGATAATTAAGCACAAGCAAAATCAAATCCGCCTGTTTTAACATTTGCCGCGAGCGTTCGACCCCAATTCGCTCGACAATATCTTCCGTTTCACGGATTCCCGCTGTATCGATTAACCGAAGCGGAACACCGCGGACATTGACGTACTCTTCAATAACGTCGCGCGTCGTTCCCGGAATATCCGTGACAATCGCCTTATTTTCGTGAACGAGCGCATTTAATAGCGACGACTTTCCGACGTTTGGTCTGCCGATGATGACCGTGGCCAACCCTTCGCGTAAAATTTTGCCCTGCTGCGCGGTTTGCAGCAGCTTTTCAATTTGTTCCCGCACATATTGCGCTTTTTCAAGCAACAGTCGCGGCGTCATTTCTTCGACGTCATCATATTCCGGATAGTCAATATTTACTTCTACATGGGCAAGCGTTTCTAAAATCGTCTGCCGTAATTCGCGAATTAACTTCGACAAACGCCCCTCCATTTGCTGGAGCGCCACGGTCATCGCCCGATCCGTTTTCGCCCGGATCAAGTCAATCACCGCTTCCGCCTGTGATAAGTCAATCCGTCCGTTTAAAAATGCCCGTTTTGTAAATTCCCCTGGCTCGGCCAGCCGCGCCCCATTCGCTAACACAAGCTGCAACACGCGATTGACGGAAACCAACCCACCGTGGCAGTTAATCTCGACAACGTCTTCCCTTGTAAACGTCTTTGGCGCCCGCATCACCGATACCATGACTTCCTCGACCGTCTTCTCGTTATCCGGATCCACAATATAACCGTAATGAATCGTATGGGATGGAACATCTTTCAGCCGTTTTCCGCTCGGACTTTTAAAAATGCGGTCGGCGATTGCAATCGCCTCATCCCCGCTCAATCGAACAATCGCGATTGCTCCTTCCCCCATCGGGGTAGAGATCGCAGCAATCGTATCCAATTCCATCAATTTCTTCACCTCTCTTTGCCGGCAAAAAGCGCATCTATCTATAGGTTAGACAACTGTTGTTGCCAATAACGATCTGTTCACAACTATTACATAATCATTTCAATTTTAACTTATCCACATGTGAATAACAACATGAAGTGCTTATTCCTCGCCCTAAAAAATGTAAGAACAGGCAATGCCAATCATGTAAAAAAAAGAGAAAAAAGAGGCCGTCTCGTTTTCTTTAGAGATAGCCCCTTTTCACCAATTTTATTGTGCAGAAGGAGATACGACAACATAGCGATGCGGCTCTACACCAACCGAATAAGTAACGACTTTTTTATGGTCTGCTAATGCGCTATGAATAATTTTCCGCTCATGTGCCGGAAGCGGCTCCAGCCTGACTTCTTTTCCCGTTTTTACCGCTTTTTCCGCCAGTTTTTGTGCCAGCTGCATCAGCGTTTTTTCTCTTCGTTCCCGGTAGTTTTCCGCATCAACGACAATAGAAACATATTCCTCTGCATGGCGGTTAGCGACAAGCTGCGTGAGCAGTTGCAAAGAATTTAACGTTTGTCCATGTTTTCCAATCAATAAACCTACTTGTTCGCCTGTGATCATGAATGTCACTTGCTTGCCTTGCTGCTGCTTCTCTATCGTTGCTGTATTTACTCCCATTTGTTGTATCACTTTTTTTAAAAACAGCTCTGCTTCTTCGATTGGATCTATCTTCAAAATCGCTTTCACCACTGCCGGTTTGCTTCCAAAAATGCCAAACAGCCCTTTTTTTCCTTCATCGAGCACAATGATTTCCGCACGATTTTTCGAAACACCAAGCTGTCGCAGCGCCGACTGCACAGCTTCATCTACGGTCGCGGCGGTCGCGGTTACTTCTTTCACTTTTTCTTTCCTCCTGAATGGGCAGTGTCCACCATTGGCCCCTTAATCAAATATGTTTGTACAATCGAGAAAATATTCCCTACAACCCAGTAGAGAGACAAAGCAGCAGGAAAATTAATGGCAAAAATAACGATCATAACCGGCATCATCCAAAGCATCATGGCCATTTGCGGATTTTGCTGTCCGGCGCCGGCCATCATTATTTTTTGCTGGATAAACGTTGTAATCCCTGCGATAATCGGCAAAATGTAGTATGGATCTTTTTCCCCAAGATCGAACCATAAAAAGTTGTGTTCGGCAATTTCTCTTGTACGCATAATGGCATGATAAAACCCGATCAAAATCGGCATTTGGATAAGGATTGGGAAACAACCTGCCATCGGGTTGACACCGTGTTTTTGAAACAGCAGCATCATTTCCTGCTGGAGCTTTTGCTGGGTTTGCATATCTTTGGAGCTATATTTTTCGCGAAGTTTTTGTATTTCCGGCTGAAGCGCTTGCATCGCTTTCGCGTTTCTTGTCTGCTGGATCATTAACGGCAGGATCAATAGACGAATAAAGACCGTTACGACAATAATCGACAGTCCAAAACTTCCGCCTAAAACTTGAGCAACATATTTAATTAGCCAAGAAAGCGGATAAACGATATACTCATTCCAAAATCCTTTGCTTTCCGGCGTAATCGGTTCATTGATTTGCGAGCATCCCGAAAGAACCGCAATTACTGCAATGAACGCAACTATTAACCAAATTCGCCTCTTCACCTTCTTTTTCCTCCTAAATTACGAATTCGTATTATCCTAAATATGTATTTTAACATCATTCTAAACATAGTGGGTGTACTTTTTTACGAAATATTTACATGCAAGGAAAAACAACCTGATTTAACCGTTTTATTTCTCCTCTTTTTTTAATGCTCCTGCCTTTCGCAATACATGAATCAAGCTTTTTTTTACCTCAAAATAGTCCATTTCCGCAACCGGCAGCCTGGCAATAACCACGTAATCTTTGCCGGGCATGATCTCCTCTTTCATTTCAAGGAAACATTGGCGGATATAGCGCTTGATTCGATTTCTAACAACCGCTTTCCCAAGCTTTTTACTCACCGATAATCCGATGCGAAAGTACGGTTGTTCCGGCCGATCCAGCATATAAACGACAAACTGCCGATTCGCCATCGATGTGCCGCGCTGAAACACCTCTTGAAACTCTTTGTTTTTCTTTATGCGGTACTTTTTCTTCATGTCCCGGAAACACTCCATCTTTTTCAATATCTATTAACACTATCCCTTGCGAAAAAAGACCACTGAATTTTCAGTGGCCTATGCGGATAATACTTTTCTTCCTTTACGACGACGGCGCGCAAGCACTTTTCTGCCATTTTTCGTGCTCATGCGTGCGCGGAATCCATGGACTTTGCTGCGCTTCCGATTATTTGGTTGGTATGTTCGTTTCATCTATGACACCTCCCTAGGGAATAACTGTTACGGGCAGTCTTTCTAATTATATTGAACAATCTCATAAAATGTCAACCGCTTGAAGCGTTTCTCTCGCTTTATAAAAATGTGGATAATTTTTTAGACACCATTTGAATATCCACATTATTTATCGACATTTTTTTCACATTTTTCACTATGTGGATAATTAAGTTTTTCACAACACTTTCGTTTTGTGGATAATTTTAAAAATCCATTGCAACATGCTATTTTATTTGCTATTATTATTGTGTTTTCACTATGGAAAATGATGTGGATAAAGAAAAATATCCACATTTTGTGGATATGTTGTGGATATGTTTTTTCACAGCCTGTTTGTAGGATTATCCACAGGTGGTGGATTTTGTCGAAAAACCGTTTTTTTCTCATTAATGTGTTATTTCCACAAATTATTTTTTTAAACGAATTATTATCCTCTGAATAAGGGAGGGGCAACGGTTGGAAAATATCCATGATTTATGGAATCGCGTGCTCGGGGAAATCGAAAGAAAAATTAGCAAGCCAAGCTTTGAAACTTGGCTAAAATCAACAAAAGCCCACTCTTTACGAGGTGACACGCTTGTTGTCGTAGCCCCAAACGAATTTGCAAGAGACTGGCTGGATTCCCGCTACTCTCATTTGATTGCGGAAACGATCTACGATATTACTGGTGAAGAACTGTCAATCAAGTTTATTATTCCTCCTAATCAATCAGAAGATGATTTTGAATTTCAGCGATCCTCGAAAAAACAGCGGAAACCATATGAAGAAGCATCAGATTTTCCGCAAAGTATGCTGAATCCAAAATATACGTTTGACACGTTTGTCATCGGTTCTGGCAATCGCTTTGCCCATGCGGCTTCTCTCGCAGTGGCGGAAGCCCCGGCAAAAGCGTACAATCCGCTCTTTATTTACGGCGGGGTTGGCTTAGGGAAAACGCATTTAATGCACGCGATCGGTCACTACGTCATCGAACATAATCCGTCAGCTAAAGTCGTTTATCTATCTTCGGAAAAATTTACAAATGAATTTATTAATGCGATTCGCGACAACCGTCCTGACGATTTTCGCAACAAGTATCGAAATGTCGATGTCCTATTAATTGATGATATTCAATTTTTGGCCGGAAAAGAACAAACGCAAGAAGAATTTTTCCATACGTTTAATACTCTGCACGAAGAAAGCAAACAGATCGTCATTTCTAGCGACCGGCCGCCGAAAGAAATTCCAACGCTAGAAGACCGTCTTCGCTCACGGTTTGAATGGGGGCTTATTACCGATATCACTCCTCCGGATTTGGAAACGAGGATTGCGATCCTTAGAAAAAAAGCAAAAGCGGAAGGATTTGATATTCCGAATGAAGTGATGCTGTACATTGCCAATCAAATTGATTCCAACATCCGCGAGTTAGAGGGCGCCCTTATCCGCGTTGTCGCCTATTCATCGCTAATCAATAAGGAAATTACCGCTGACTTGGCTGCGGAAGCCTTAAAAGACATTATCCCAAGCGCAAAACCGAAAGTCATTACGATCCAAGATATTCAGCGCGTCGTCGGCCAACACTTTAATATTAAACTAGAAGACTTTAAAGCGAAAAAAAGAACGAAATCTGTCGCTTTTCCGCGTCAGATTGCCATGTATCTTTCCCGCGAGCTCACAGACTGCTCATTGCCAAAAATCGGGGATGAATTTGGAGGACGTGACCATACGACCGTCATCCATGCACATGAAAAGATTTCAAAACTTTTGCAATCAGATGTGCAGCTGCAAAAGCATATAAAAGAAATTCAAGAGAAATTGAAACAATTGTGAATAATAGGTCGAGATTTATGCACAGTCTATCCACATGTGGACAGGCTGTGTTTCCTTTGCTTTGTTTACTTATCCACATTTCAACAAGCATTATTACTAGTATTATGATTTTTTGTTTTTTATATTACTATAAAAAAATAATTTATTTCCCTGATTATTTTTAGGAGGCATTGCACGATGAAAATTGCCATTGATCGAGAAGCGCTAGCCAAAAGCGTTCAAGATGTGATGAAAGCTGTGTCGCCGCGCACAACCATTCCAATTTTGACGGGAATTAAAATTACTGCGACTTCACAAGGAGTAACATTGACGGGAAGCGATTCCGATATTTCTATTGAATCATTCATTCCTGCGGAAGAAGAAGACAAGCTGCTTGTTGAGGTAAAAGAGACTGGCAGCGTTGTATTGCAAGCGCGTTTTTTTGCCGAGATCGTAAAAAAATTGCCGCAACAGACAGTGGAGATAGAGGTCGGACCAAACTTTTTAACGGTCATTCGTTCCGGCAAGGCGGAATTCAACTTAAACGGTCTTGATGCCGATGAATATCCAAGATTGCCGCAAGTTGAAGAAGAAAATGTATTTAAAATCCCGACGGATTTATTAAAAACGATTATTCGCCAAACGGTATTCGCCGTTTCGACATCGGAAACGCGGCCGATCTTGACAGGTGTCAACTGGAAGTTTGAAAAAGGCGAACTTACTTGCACGGCGACAGACAGCCACCGTCTGGCGTTAAGAAAGGCAAAAATAGAAACGGAGAATCCGCAGTCATATAATGTCGTCATCCCAGGAAAAAGTCTAAACGAATTAAGTAAAATTTTAGATGACAGCAATGACCCGGTTGATATTGTCGTTACGGCCAATCAAATTTTATTTAAAACAAAACATTTGCTATTCTTTTCCCGTCTGCTTGATGGGAATTATCCAGAAACTGCCCGTCTTATTCCAACGGATAGCAAAACCGATATTATCGTGAATGCAAAGGAATTTCTACAGGCGATTGACCGCGCCTCTCTATTAGCAAGAGAGGGAAGAAACAACGTGGTAAAACTAACCACACTAAATGACGGCATTATTGAAATTTCTTCCGTTTCTCCGGAAATCGGAAAAGTAACGGAAGAAATTCAAAGCGAATCCGTTGAGGGAGAGGAATTAAAAATTTCCTTTAGCGCAAAATATATGATGGATGCGCTTAAAGCGCTCGATGGCACTGATATTAAAATCAGCTTTACTGGCGCGATGCGGCCGTTTTTGCTTCGTCCTTTGCATAGCGATTCGATGCTTCAGCTTATCTTGCCGGTAAGAACGTATTAATGTTGAAGAAAGCTGCTACCATAATAGCAGCTTTCTTTGATAGTATGTCATTTTTTCGTTAAAATAAAAGAATGGGCAGTTTTAAGAAAGCGAGCGATGAACAGATGGAGAAAAAAGTAGCGATTACAACGGAAACAATTACGCTTGGACAATTGCTCAAACTTATTCAAGCCGTCGGTACAGGTGGTGCAGTAAAATGGTTCCTGCAAACAAATGAAGTGTTTGTCAACGGAGAAAGAGAAGACCGGCGCGGAAGAAAACTAAAAAATGGCGATAAAGTCGAGATTGAAGGATTAGGCACGTTTATCGTAACGAAGGCAGAGTAGGTGAAGAGCTGTTGTTTCTAACACACTTATCATTAAAAAATTATCGTAATTATGAAAGCCAAACATTGGAATTTACGAACAATGTAAATATTATTTTGGGGGAAAATGCTCAAGGAAAAACAAATATGATGGAGGCTATCTATGTATTGGCGATGGCGAAGTCGCATCGCACGACAAACGACAAAGAGCTTATTCGCTGGAATGAAGACTATGCTAAAATAGTAGGAAAGGCAGTAAAAAAACACGGATCGTTATCGCTCGAATTAATCATTTCAAAAAAAGGAAAAAAGGCGAAATGCAACCATATGGAACAGCAGCGGCTAAGCCAGTACGTCGGCCATTTAAATGTCGTGATGTTTGCCCCAGAAGACTTAAACTTAGTGAAGGGAAGTCCGCAAGTAAGACGCCGTTTTATCGATATGGAAATCGGGCAAGTTTCCCCCGTTTATATACATGATTTGAGTCAATATCAAAAGATTTTGCAGCAGCGCAACCACTGTTTAAAAATGCTGCAGACACGCGAGCGGCAAGATGAAACGATATTAGATATTTTAACAGAGCAGCTGATTCCGCTGGCGGCGAAAATTACGCTAAAGCGCCATGAATTTTTGTTTTTGCTCGAAAAATGGGCAGCGCCCATTCACCATGAAATTAGCCGCGGATTAGAACGGTTGCAAATTCAATATGAGCCGTCTATTGATGTATCAGAAAAGGTAGAATTGTCGAGAATAATAGAAGCATATAGCGAAAAGTTTGCTACAATAAAGGAGAGGGAAATTCAGCGGGGAATGACGCTCGCTGGCCCGCATCGTGATGATATTTCATTTATTGTAAATGGAAAAAATGTGCAAACATTTGGTTCTCAAGGACAACAACGCACAACAGCGTTATCTGTCAAGTTGGCGGAAATTGAATTAATTTTCTCTGAACTTGGCGATTACCCCATTCTTTTACTGGATGATGTGCTATCAGAACTTGATGACTTTCGGCAAACCCACCTCCTTGATACGATCCGGCGAAAAGTACAAACATTTGTGACGACAACAAGCATTGACGGGATTAAACATGACATCATTAAGGAAGCCGCCATTTATAAAGTGCATTCTGGTTCCATAACCGCCCCTTCCTGTCATTAATGCTTTGAACGTTTGGAAAGAAAGCGTAGGTGATTTGACATGAAAATGGAACAAAAAGTCGAACATACGTATGATGCAAGCCAAATTCAAGTGCTCGAAGGGTTGGAAGCGGTTCGAAAACGCCCTGGAATGTATATTGGTTCGACGGGGCCAAATGGGCTGCATCATCTCGTATGGGAGATTGTTGACAACAGCATTGACGAAGCATTAGCTGGTTATTGTACGGAAATTAACGTGACGATCGAAAAAGATAACAGCATTACTGTTGCGGATAACGGTCGTGGCATTCCCGTTGACATTCAAGAGAAAATGGGACGCCCAGCTGTTGAAGTAATCATGACCGTCTTGCACGCCGGGGGCAAGTTTGGCGGCGGCGGTTATAAAGTGTCGGGTGGACTGCATGGAGTTGGCGCTTCTGTCGTTAACGCTTTGTCGGAAGAATTGGAGGTATACGTATACAGAGATGGGAAAATACATTATCAAAAATATCAGCGCGGCGTTCCTTGCACCGATTTGCAAGTGATTGGCGACACAGATCGGACAGGCACTACCACTCATTTTAAACCTGATCCGGAAATTTTTACAGAAACGACCGAATTCGATTATGAAACGTTGGCAACTCGTCTTCGTGAGCTTGCTTTTTTAAACCGCGGCTTGAAAATTACGCTCGAAGATAAGCGGGTAGAAAATCGAAAAAATGAATATTGCTACGAAGGCGGTATTCAATCTTACGTTAAACATTTAAATCGCACGCGCGAAGTGCTTCATGAAGAGCCGATTTATATCGTCGGTGAACGCGACGGTATTCATGTCGAAATTGCGCTTCAATACAACGACAGCTATAGCAGCAATATTTATTCATTTGTGAACAACATTCATACACACGAAGGCGGAACGCATGAATCCGGTTTTAAAATGGCGCTGACGCGCATTATTAACGATTACGCACGCAAACAGCAAATTTTTAAAGAGAATGATCCTAATTTAATTGGCGAAGATGTCCGTGAGGGGTTAACAGCAATCGTTTCGATTAAGCACCCGTCCCCGCAGTTTGAAGGACAAACGAAAACAAAGCTTGGAAACAGCGACGCTCGGACGGTTACCGACGCGGTGTTTTCGGAGCAATTTGAAACCTTTTTACTAGAACATCCGACCATAGCTCGAAAAATCGTCGAAAAAGGAATGATGGCGGCCCGAGCGCGCGTAGCGGCAAAAAAAGCGCGCGAGCTGACACGACGGAAAAGTGCGCTCGAAATTTCCAACTTGCCTGGGAAATTGGCTGATTGCTCATCAAAAGATCCTTCGATTAGCGAGCTGTATGTTGTGGAAGGAGACTCTGCCGGCGGTTCGGCCA
Source organism: Parageobacillus sp. NEAU-HV-2 (assembly GCF_059115485.1). NCBI lineage: Bacteria > Bacillati > Bacillota > Bacilli > Caryophanales > Anoxybacillaceae > Parageobacillus > Parageobacillus sp. NEAU-HV-2. The sequence goes on along the minus strand of NZ_JBXUJJ010000007.1, from coordinate 5,316 downwards.
AACAAGGACGGGACCGTCATTTCCAAGCGATTTTACCGCTGCGCGGGAAAATTATTAACGTCGAGAAAGCACGCCTGGATAAAATTTTATCGAACAATGAAGTTCGTGCCATTATTACTGCACTGGGCACGGGAATTGGTGAAGACTTCGATATTACAAAAGCGCGCTACCATAAAATCATTATTATGACCGATGCGGACGTCGATGGCGCCCATATTCGCACATTGCTGCTTACATTCTTTTACCGTTATATGCGCGAATTTATCGAGCGGGGATATGTATACATCGCCCAACCGCCGCTTTATAAAATTGAGCAAGGCAAACAAGTAAGGTACGCCTATAACGACCGGCAGTTGGAGAAAATTCTTGCGGAATTGCCGGAAAACCCAAAACCGACGATTCAACGTTATAAAGGTCTTGGCGAGATGAACCCAGAGCAGTTATGGGAAACAACGATGAACCCGGAGACAAGAACGCTGCTTCAAGTTAGTTTGCAAGATGCCATTGAAGCTGATGAAACGTTTGAAATTTTGATGGGAGACAAAGTAGAACCACGAAGACAATTTATCGAAGAAAACGCAAGGTATGTAAGAAATTTAGATATTTAGTTTGGAGAGTGTTGAGCAATCACCCTCCCCACTCCAAATTTTTTTATAAGGGAGGTTTTTATGAATGGCAGAAAATCAACATCCGCGTATCCGTGAAGTCAATATTAGCCAGGAAATGCGTTCCTCGTTTCTCGATTATGCGATGAGCGTCATCGTATCGCGGGCATTGCCTGATGTGCGTGACGGGCTAAAACCTGTGCATCGCCGCATTTTATATGCGATGCATGATCTTGGCATGACCGCGGACAAACCATACAAAAAGTCGGCCCGCATCGTCGGCGAAGTCATCGGGAAATACCATCCGCACGGCGATGCAGCCGTATACGACACGATGGTTCGCATGGCACAAGATTTTAACTATCGCTACATGCTTGTTGATGGGCACGGAAACTTCGGATCGATTGACGGCGACGCGGCTGCCGCGATGCGCTATACAGAAGCGCGCATGTCCAAAATCGCGATGGAACTGTTGCGTGACATCAACAAAGACACGATCGATTATCAAGATAACTACGACGGTTCGGAAAAGGAACCAGTCGTTTTGCCGTCGCGCTTTCCTAACTTATTAGTAAACGGCTCATCTGGAATTGCGGTAGGGATGGCGACAAACATTCCGCCACATCAGCTCGGCGAAGTCATCGATGCCATTTTGGCATTAAGCAAAAATCCTGATATGACGGTAGCCGATTTAATGGAATACATTCCAGGACCGGATTTTCCGACGGCGGGGCAAATTATCGGCCGCAGTGGCATTCGTAAAGCATACGAAACAGGACGCGGCTCGATTACATTGCGTGCGAAAGTGGAGATCGAACAGCAGTCCAATGGAAAGGAAACGATCATCGTCCGCGAGCTTCCTTATCAAGTGAACAAGGCAAAATTAATTGAACGTATCGCGGAGCTTGTCCGCGAAAAGAAAATTGACGGCATTACCGATTTACGCGACGAGTCGGACCGGAGCGGAATGCGGATTGTCATCGAAGTGCGCCGCGATGCCAACGCCAAAGTCATTTTAAACAATCTATATAAACATACGGCTTTGCAAACAAGCTTTGGCATTAATATGCTTGCGCTTGTTGATGGTCAGCCGAAAGTGTTAAATTTGAAGGAATGTCTGGAGTATTATTTGGAACATCAGAAAGTAGTAATCCGTCGCCGGACAGCTTATGAGCTGAAAAAGGCGGAAGCCCGTGCCCATATTTTAGAGGGCCTTCGCGTTGCTCTTGATCACCTTGACGAGGTGATTAACCTAATCCGTAGCTCGCAAACGACAGAAATCGCTAGGGAAGGGCTGATGAAACAATTTTCACTCAGTGAAAGACAGGCTCAGGCGATTTTAGACATGCGTTTGCAACGATTGACAGGGTTAGAACGCGAAAAAATTGAACAAGAATATCAAGATCTTGTCCGTTTCATCGCTGAATTAAAAGCGATTTTAGCAGATGAGGAAAAGGTGCTGCAAATTATTCGTGATGAACTAACGGAAATTAAAGAGCGGTTTAACGATGAGCGGAGAACCGAAATCGTCGTTGGAGGAGTCGAAGAATTTGACGATGAAGATTTAATTCCGCGTGAAAACATCGTCATTACGCTTACGCATAAAGGTTATATTAAAAGACTTCCTGTTTCGACGTATAAAAGTCAAAAACGAGGCGGACGGGGCGTCCAAGGCATGCATACGACCGAAGACGATTTTGTCGAACATCTTTTGATTACGTCGACTCATGATACCATTTTATTCTTTACGAATAAAGGCAAAGTATATCGGGCAAAAGGATATGAAATTCCGGAATTCGGTCGGACCGCGAAAGGCCTTCCGCTTATTAATCTTTTAGAACTGGATAAAGATGAGTGGATTAATACGATTATCCCTATTCATGACGAATTTGACGACAATCTATATTTGTTCTTTACAACAAAAGAAGGCATTGCCAAGCGTTGCCCACTTTCTGCTTTCGCCCATATTCGAAACAACGGTTTGATCGCAATCCATCTGCGCGAAGGGGACGAGTTGATTTCGGTTAAGTTAACGGATGGATCGAAACATATTATCGTCGGGACGAAAAACGGAATGCTTATTCGTTTTCCGGAAACCGATGTGCGCACAATGGGACGGAGTGCAACGGGAGTGAAGGCGATCACGCTTGATGAGGATGATGAAGTAGTAGGCATGGACATTTTAGAGGATGATTGCGACGTATTAGTCGTGACGAAAAACGGATACGGCAAGCGCACCCCTGCCTCTGAATATCGTCTGCAAAGCCGCGGCGGAAAAGGAATTAAAACATGTAATGTGACGGAGAAAAACGGTCCGGTTGTTGCGGTGAAAACGGTCAACGGAGACGAAGATTTAATGCTCATCACGACAAGCGGCATCCTCATTCGCATTGCTGTCAGCGATATTTCACGAGTAGGAAGAAATACGCAAGGGGTAAAATTAATTCGTCTATCGGAAGAAAATGAGCATGAATATGTTGCTACGGTAGCGAAAGTTCCAATAGAAGAAAAAGAGGAAGAGGATCATTTATCATAAATAATATAGGTGTCCGAAACTTTGCTTTCGGGACACCTTTCTTTTTTATATTTTATATGCATAAAGTACTACAACTGATTTCCTAATAATGTTAGTATAAAATTGCACGAACAAAATATAGGAGTGTATAGTGATGATTCGGGTAAAGCTTCACCAATTGCAAGAAGGATGTATTCTTGCCGAAGATGTGCTAGGGAAAACGAAAAAACCAATTATGCCAAAAAGTACGGTAGTGACATCAACGCTATTAAACGTATTAGAAAAATTTTTAATTGGGGAAGTATGTGTCGAGCCAATTTTAGCAAACGGCGAGCCGTTTCGGCCGACGGAATTGTCTGAAGCGTACCATGAAGGTGCTATAAACGGTGAACATCTGATATCTCTTTACTTAAAAGCGGTTCAAAAATATAAAAAAGCGTTTCAGTCATGGCAATCTGGCTCCCCGATTGACATCGCCGAAGTTAGAGATATGATTATTCCACTACTGGATAAATTTATACAGAATAAGAGGGAATTGTTAATCTTATACCGTTATGCGACAACAGAAGATTATTTATATCACCATGCTGTTAGTGTCGGGTTGTTAGCAGGTTTTTTAGCAAAACAAATGGATTATAGCAGAGGGGATTGTTATCAAATCGCGCTTGCCGGTGTATTGTCTGACTGTGGAATGGCGAAGGTGGACAAAAGGATTTTAACAAAGCGGTCCGCGCTTACTACTAGCGAATACAAAGAAGTACAGCAACATAGCGTATTTGGCTATCGAATGGTACAAAGAATAACAGCTTTAAAACAAGAAGCAAAGCTGGCGGTATTGCAGCACCATGAACGCAATGACGGAAGCGGCTATCCGTTTGGCATTCGTGACCAGCAAATTCACCCATATAGCAAAATAGTGGCGGTAGCAGACGTTTATCATGCAATGACTTCCGAGCGCCTTTATCGACGTAAACAGTCACCTTTTAAAGCGCTGGAAAAAATGCAAATCGAACAATTTGGCAAATTAAGCATGGAGGCAATAAAAGTGCTGCTAGATCATTTAGTCAGCTTTCAAACAGGAACGCTAGTTAAATTATCAAACGACGAAATAGGAGAAATTATTTTTATACAGCCGGAAGAGCCGACAAGACCAATTGTTAAACTAGCCAACAAAGAGGAATTTCTTTCTCTAAGTGAACATCGAGATATATATATCGAAGAAATTATTAATTAATAATGCTAGCGGTTTTTCTTAAAAATACTGTTGAATATGAAAGGCAAAAATGATAGAATCAATTTTGCTTGATTCAAAAGATGTTTCGCTTGATAAATAAAAAAAATTTGTAAAAAAGTGTTGACTTTTAATTGTCTATGAGTTACTATTTAATAGCTGTCATCATTAAGAGATAAAAGCTCCTTGAAAACTAAACAAAACGCAAGCGTCAATCCAGAAAAGCGGAGGCGACACGACACCTTACGGTGTCGGTGCTGAAGCTTGGAAATAAGCCAATCAACTTTCTATGGAGAGTTTGATCCTGGCTCAGGACGAACGCTGGCGGCGTGCCTAATACATGCAAGTCGAGCGGACCGAACAGGAGCTTGCTCTTGTTTGGTTAGCGGCGGACGGGTGAGTAACACGTGGGCAACCTACCCGTAAGACCGGGATAACTCCGGGAAACCGGAGCTAATACCGGATAACACCGAAGACCGCATGGTCTTTGGTTGAAAGGCGGCTTTGGCTGTCACTTACGGATGGGCCCGCGGCGCATTAGCTAGTTGGTGAGGTAACGGCTCACCAAGGCGACGATGCGTAGCCGGCCTGAGAGGGTGACCGGCCACACTGGGACTGAGACACGGCCCAGACTCCTACGGGAGGCAGCAGTAGGGAATCTTCCGCAATGGACGAAAGTCTGACGGAGCGACGCCGCGTGAGCGAAGAAGGTCTTCGGATCGTAAAGCTCTGTTGTTAGGGAAGAAGAAGTACCGTTCGAATAGGGCGGTACGGTGACGGTACCTAACGAGAAAGCCCCGGCTAACTACGTGCCAGCAGCCGCGGTAATACGTAGGGGGCGAGCGTTGTCCGGAATTATTGGGCGTAAAGCGCGCGCAGGCGGTCCCTTAAGTCTGATGTGAAAGCCCACGGCTCAACCGTGGAGGGTCATTGGAAACTGGGGGACTTGAGTGCAGAAGAGGAGA